>CAVFTC010000038.1:0-18753 GCA_963625295.1 Bacteroides faecis | reverse complement strand
TACGAATCTGCTCCATTGTGTCTCTGTCACGAACCGTTACGCAGTTGTCCTCAAGCGAATCGAAGTCGAATGTGATGCAGAACGGTGTACCTATCTCGTCCTCACGGCGGTATCTCTTACCGATCGAGCCTGTCTCGTCAAAGTCAACCATAAAGTCCTTTTGAAGCTTCTCGTAAACCTTGAGAGCGTCGGCAGAAAGCTTCTTTGAGAGCGGAAGAACCGCAGCCTTGTAGGGTGCAATCGCCGGATTGAAATGGAGAACAACTCTTGTGTCGTTCTTCTCCTCGTCGATAACCTCCTCGTCATACGCCTCGCAGAGGAGGGCAAGAACCGTTCTGTCAAGTCCGTATGTGGACTCTATTATAAAAGGTATATATCTTTCGTTGGTTTCGGGATCGAGATATTCAAGCTTTTGACCGCTGTATTCCTGATGTCTTGTAAGGTCGAAGTTCGTTCTGTTGTGCGTACCGTTGATCTCGCCCCAGCCGAACGGGAAAAGGAATTCAATATCGCAGGCAGCCTTCGCATAGTGAGCAAGCTTCTCATGGTCGTGGAAACGGAGATGCTCCTCGGCAATACCGAGATCCATATAATACTGATGGCCGTAATTCTTGAAATACTCATAGAGATCGGTGTCCGAGCCTTCCTTGCAGAAGGTCTGGAACTCCATCTGCTCAAACTCGATCGTTCTGAATGTGAAGTTGCCCGGAGTTATCTCGTTTCTGAAAGCCTTGCCGATCTGACCGATGCTGAACGGAAGCTTTGCCCTCATGCTGCGCTGAACATTGAGATAATTGACATATTCTCCCTGCGCATTTTCTGGACGAAGATAAATAACGCTCTTTGCGTCGTTTGTAACTCCCCTGTAGGTCTGGAACATAAGATTAAATTCTCTGATATCCGTGAAGTTATGCTTGCCGCAGTTCGGGCACGGAATCGAATGAGCCTTAATGTATTCAAACATTTCCTCCTTCGTCATGCCGTCGGCGTGAGCGTTGGGGTCAAAATCATCAATGAGGTTGTCGGCTCTGTGACGCATTTTACATTCCTTGCAGTCAAGAAGCGGATCGGAAAAGCTGGCAACATGGCCGCTTGCCTCCCAGACTCTCGGATGCATAAGAATATCGGCGTCAACCTCATAGCTGTTCTTTCTCTCCTGAATGAACCGCTTCCTCCATGTGTCCTTAACATTATTTTTAAGCCTTGCGCCGAGCGGACCGTAGTCCCATGTGTTCGCAAGACCGCCGTAAATATCGCTGCCGGCAAAGATAAATCCTCTGTTTTTGCAAAGAGCAACGATCTTGTCCATAGTCTTTTCTGTGTTAGATAACATAAAACCAATTCTCCCTCATTTTAAAATCCTATGAAATTATATGATATTTCGGACAATAAGTCAATGAAAAAAGTACATGAATAATTCCGTCCCGCTTCTTGCAAATATTAGTTAAATTGACATTTTATTAACAATTTTAATTTACAATTTGATTTTGCGGCTTTAAAATTCTGAAGTATTATGCTATAATTGTCGTGACAAATAATATGGAGCTGATTGAAAATGTATGAAAATAACAGAAAGTTTCTTAATTTCGGTTCGCTGAATCGGGATATGGTTTATTCGGTCGAGCATACCGTCCGTCCGGGCGAAACAACTGCCTCCTCAAAGCTTGAATTTTTCTGCGGCGGCAAGGGTCTGAATCAGTCCATAGCTCTTGCAAGGGCAGGTGCAAGGGTTTTCCACGCCGGTTGCGTCGGCAGCGACGGCGACCGCCTGATTGACAAGCTCCGGGAGAACAATATCGACACAAGCCTTGTCAAAAAATGCGACCTGCCGAGCGGTCACGCTATCATTCAGGTTGACAAGGACGGACAGAACAGCATACTTCTTTTCGGCGGCGCAAACAAGCAAATCAACGATGAGCACATTGAAAAAGTGCTGTCCGGTTTTAAAGCGGGCGACCGTCTGTTTTTGCAAAACGAAATCAACGGCGTTGATAAAATCATAGCCGCCTCAAGCGAAAAGGGTATGGAAATTGTGTTCAATCCCAGCCCGTTCGGCGATGAGATACTCTCCTACCCTCTCGAAAAAATCACATGGTTTGTTGTTAATGAAATCGAGGCGAAGGAGCTTACCGACGAAAGCGATTCCAATAAAATTCTCGCCGTGTTTTCGGAAAAATTTCCGTCAGCAAAAATCCTGCTCACGCTCGGCTCGGACGGGGCTGTGTGCAAAGCGGACGGCAAAATTTATCGGCACGGAATATTCAAAGTCCCTGTTGTTGACACAACCGCCGCCGGCGATACATTCCTCGGATTTTTCTTTGCTCTTGTTGACTCGCTCGGTATAGAAAGCGCATTAAAATATGCCTGTGCCGCTTCAGCCGTTGCCGTTTCACGAAACGGTGCGTCCTCCTCGATTCCGAAATTGAGCGAAATAGAAGCATTCCTGAAAAAGTGACAAAAATAAATGCCTCCCCACGAGTTCAGCCAAGGGGAGGCATTGTGCATTTATTGCTAATTTGTGCGGTGTTGCCTTAAAATACAACCGTCAGAAGCATTTTAAATTTTTCCTCACCGAATACGGCATGAGGATGCTTGGCAGGCATTACGATAGTATCGCCCTCGTGCAGGATATAATCAACGCCGTCAATCGTGATTTTTCCTGTTCCGTCAAGGCAGGTAACCATTGCGTCGCCGCCCGATTCGTGGGTGCTGATCTCCTCGCCCTTGTCAAAGGCGAAAAGCGTTACACTCAATGCGGAATTCTGCGCAAGAGTTTTGCTGACCACCTGACCCGGCTGATACTCAACCTGCTGCTTAAGGCCGAGAACCTCAGCCTTGTTTATATTCTTGTATCCGTTCATAGTCTAAACCTCCTCGGGTTTATTATTGTTCGTTAAGCATCTGAAAATTCTTTTTGTTTGAAGTATAAAGCCTCTTAAAGACCTCAAAGTTCTTATCATAAATCTTTTTGTCCGCAGTTCTCGGCTTGAAGGAACTCTTGACAAGGATATAGTCCTTAACGCTGCCGAGATCCTTGATAATGCCGAGGCCGATTCCCATAATAGCCGCCGCACCGACTGCGCCGACATCCTGCGGCTTTTCAACAACCTCGATTGTTCTGCCCGTTATATCGGCAAGGATCTGCGCCGTAACATCGGAGAGTGCTCCGCCGCCGACGAAGCGAATCGTCCGTGAGGTCTTTATCTTTCTGTCCTCAGCCTCAAGCAGCCAACGAAGATGATAGCATACACCCTCGATAACGGCTCTGAGCATATCGGATTTGCCCGTGTTTATATTGACATTGAAGAACATTCCGGCTGCGTTCGGGTCTTCAAACGGGCAGCGGTTGCCGTGTAGCCACGGGGTGAAAATAACTCCGTTTGCTCCTGCCGGAACAGTATCGACAACCTCCGTCATGTAGTCATAAAGGCTGGTATACGCCTTTTCGGTATGATCCGTAATTTTCTTTTTCTCGATGAAAATTCCGATTTCATCAAGGCAAAGGTGATCCTTGACCCACTCAAGGCACTTGCCCGCAGTCTCCATCTCGGCAAAATAGTTGAAGCTGTTCGGATCTGCGCCGACTATTGCGGCGATCATTGCCGAGGTATCGACAAGCTGCTTTTCAACAACCGTGCCGACCCAGCCCGATGTGCCGGAATAGATGTGGGTATCGCCGACCGCACAGCTGCCTGCGCCCACGCCGATGAGCGAAGCGTCTCCGCCGCCGCCGAAAACCGGTGTTCCCGGCAAAAGACCGAGCTTTTCGGCCGCCTTTTCCGTAACTCCGCCGACCATGTCCGTCGATTCGATTATATCAGGCAGATGGTTCATGTTCACCTTGAAAATATCGGCAACGGTCTTGCTCCAGCACTCCTTGCCCTTTCTTGTGTCGTAAAGAAGGGTGGCGAACGCCGAATCCTTTGTCATTGTGAATTTACCCGTACAGCGGCTGATAAGGAAATCCTTGACATCGAGCCACTTATATACCTTTTTGTAATTCTGCGGCTCGTGATTTTCAACCCACTTGTATTTATAAACCGGGTCTTTAACGCTGCACGAAACCGCACCGGTAACGACAAGGGACTTGAGAAGCGGAACAATATTTGCGCCGGCAATCTGCAAGCCGTATGCCATGTATTTTTTCAGCTCCTCCTTGGCTCGCTGATCCATATAGCTCATAGGTCTGCGAACGGGGTCGCCGTTTTTATCGACGAGAACGATACCCTGCATCTGGGAGCAGAATGAAATTCCGGAAATCTGCTCCGGCTTGATATCTGTCTTTGTAAAAATCTCCTTCGTGGTGGTGCACATTGCGTCCCACCATTCCTCCGCATCCTGCTCGGCTCCGCCGTTTTCAAGAATATACAGGTTGTATGAGCCGTAGGAATTGACTATCGGTTTGATTTTCTTGTCAATTTCAAAAAGGCAGGTTTTAAGACCCGTCGTTCCGACATCATAGGCAATAACATAAGCACTCATATTCAACACTCCAGTCGAAAAAATTTTCTATCTTTATTCTATCATAAACCAACTTAAAAGTAAAGGCAATACAGCACAAATTAAGATGCACACATTGTGTGTTAACCGCTTGCACGCTTCCGTTTGTTTAATGCAACACCGAACACACCCTATTGTGCGGTGTTGCCTTAAAATATTTTATTAAATTTTACAAAAATTTTTTAATGACATATTTAAAAATGAAACTAAATGTGTTAGAATAATATCAAACAAACTCAAAAGGAGGATTTTTCATGGGTAACAATTTTGCTATCAAGAATTATCTTGATGCCGATAAGGTGACGAAAGAGCTTGACGCTCTCATAAAGAAGCCGATCTACAGCATCAAGCCGGACGCTCTCAAAAAATACGAGAACGAATATTACGCAAAGAAATGCGCAAAGTCAAAGGAAATGATTGACATCGCCAAGCAGAGAATTCCCGGCGGCGTTCAGCATAACCTTGCATTCAACTATCCGTTTCCGCTTGTCTTTACCAAGGCTTCGGGCAACAAACTCTACGACATAGACGGCAACGAATATTACGATTTCCTTCAGGCAGGCGGTCCGACAATTATCGGCAGCAACCCTCCGGAGGTTCGTGAAAAGGTTATTGAGCTGCTCAACGACTGCGGCCCGTCAACCGGTCTTTTCCACGAATACGAATACAAGCTTGCAAACAAGATTGCAGAGTGTGTTCCGTCGGTCGAGATGTTCCGTATGCTCGGCTCGGGCACTGAATCCTGCATGTGCGCAGTCCGTGTTGCAAGACTTGCAACCAAGCACAAGAATATACTTAAAATGGGCGGCGCATACCACGGCTGGTCGGATCAGCTTGCTTACGGTATGAGAGTTCCAGGAACAAAGAACCTCCAGTCAAGAGGCGTTCCGATGTTTGTATTCAAGCACACCGACGAGTTCTTCCCGAACGACCTCAACGACCTTGAGAAAAAGCTCAAGAGGAACGAGCTTACAGGCGGCACGGCAGGCGTATTCATTGAGCCTGTAGGCCCCGAGAGCGGAACAAGGCCGCTGAGCAAGGAATTCATCAAGGGTGCAGAAGCACTCTGCCACAAGTACGGCGCACTCCTCATCTTTGACGAGGTCGTTACCGGCTTCAGAATCGGACTTTCGGGCGCACAGGGCTATTTCGGCGTTGATCCCGACCTTACGATTTTCGGAAAGATCGTTGCCGGCGGATATCCGGGAGCAGGCGGAATCGGCGGTCACAGAGATGTTATGGCTCACCTCGGCGCAGGACTTGACTCTTCGGGCAAGAAGGTTAAAAAGGCAATGTGCGGCGGCACAATGGCTGCAACTCCGCTTTCATGCGTTGCCGGTTATCATACAATTTGCGAGATCGAAAGAACAAATGCCTGCGAAAAGGCAGGACTCATGGGCGACAGACTCATCGAGGGAATTCAGAAATCCATCAAGAAGCACAATCTTCCGTTCGTTGCGTTCAATCAAGGCTCTATCTGCCACCTCGACACTGTAGGCACAATGCACTTTGCAATCAACTGGTCGAAGCCGTGGGAGATTCCGGAGATACTCAAGCAGACAAGCGCACGCCAGAAGGAAATGGAGCACATGGGCGCAGCCTACATGGCGGAGGGTATGGTCACTCTCGCCGGCAGCAGACTTTACACCAGCGCAGCATACACGGAAGAAGATATCGACGATGCAATCGCACGCTTCGACAGAGTGTTCGACAACTGCGGCAGAATCGGTTAACATAATAAGGGGGACGCTTAAGTGTACACTTTGGAAGAAGGTAAAAATGCCGTTATCGAAGCCGGTCACAGACTGCTTGAAACGGGTCTGATCGCAAGAACATGGGGAAATGTAAGCGCAAGAATTTCGGACACCCAGTTCGTTATCACTCCGAGCGGAAGGGCATACGATACGCTCACGCCCGACGACATCGTTGTTGTCAACATTAACGATTGCAGCTACGAGGGCGATGTTAAGCCCTCCAGCGAAAAAGGAATTCATGCCGACGCTTACGCCTTGAGAAGCGATGTTAATTTCGTCATACACACTCACCAAATAAACGCTTCGGTTATCGGAGCGGCAGGCATTGCCATTGATCCCGTGCCAAAGGCTTACAGAGATATTCTCGGCGAAACTGTTCCGTGCGCAGGCTACGGAATGCCCTCGACGGATAAGCTGAGGAATGCAGTTAAAAAGGAATATGCAAACAATCCCGACTGCAAGGCCTTCCTCATGGCTCATCACGGTGCAGTCTGCCTCGGTAAGGATTTTGACGAAACCTTTGAAATAATTCAGGCTCTTGAAAAGGCCTGTGAGATCAAGCTTGAAAAGGCGTTTCTTATGTACGAGGGCACGCCGGAATATACCAAGAAGGCCATGCTCGACAGCTACATCAGACACACGGGTGGAAAGGCTCTGCCCAAATATGTGTCGGATTTCGGCAGCAGCGTCAGAGACGGCGATTTCTTCCTGCTGACCTTCAAGAGCGGCGCAAGCTTCAATGTTAAAATCAAGGGCTGCACCTGCGACAGCGACGAAAAGCTGCCGTCGGTTGCAAAAATCCATGCGACGATCTACAAGTCGTCCGATATCAATTACATTCGCCATCTTTCGGAGAGCGACATCATTGCATACAGCATGACCTCTGATTCGATAGAGGCAAGGCTTGACGATTTCGCTCAAATCGCAGGCGCAAAAATCGGTTCGTTCCGTTGGGACGGTTCGGCAAACTGTGCGTCGGAGGCAGCAAGAAAAATCAAAGGCAAAAACGCCGTGCTTATCCATGGCTCCGGCGCACTCATAACCGGCAAAACGATCGGCGATCTCGACGCAGTGGAGCTTGTCATGAGCAAGGAATGCAAGGCGCAGATAGGCTCACTTTTCCTCGGAAGCGGCGAGCCCCTCGGCTATACCGACCGTGCGCTCCAGCGTGTTATTTATGTAAACAAATACTCGAAGAAAGCCGCCGAATAAACGACGGTTGAATCAAAAAATCAAGGCTATAAATCACAAAGCATTTGCAAGGTGATTTATAGCCTTTGTTTTTTGCATATTTATCTTTCGTTTTCGATATCGGCAAGCATCTGCACTCTCTTTGCGTGACGACCGCCCTCATAAATTCCCGAGAGCCATGCGTCAACTATCATCAGAGCGAGGTCAAGACCGACCACCCTTGCGCCAAAGGCAAGCACATTTGTATCATTATGCTGCCTTGAGAGCAGCGCCGAATACGGTTCGCTGCAAACAACGGCACGAATACCCTTGACCTTGTTTGCCGCCAGGGAAATTCCAACTCCGGTGCCGCAGATAAGGATACCCTTGTCGCATTCGCCTGAAGCGACCGCCTCCCCTACCGCCTTGCCGTAGATCGGATAATCCGTTCTTTCGGTGCTGTTTGTGCCGAAGTCAACGACCTCAATTCCTTTTTCTTTAAGATGCTCAATGACCTTGCCCTTTAGCTCAAAGCCGACATGGTCACAGCCAATTGCAATTTTCATCTAAAAGCCACCTTTCAAAACATCGGCCAGCTCGGCATTGTAAAGCAGTTTTGAAAATAGAAGGGGATGATATCAAGAAGTGAGCCAAGCCAACCGATGTTTTTCACATTGTCACCGGGAACTATTCAAAGTGTCCCGGAGCTGTATAATAAAGTTCGGAGGAAAGAACTTTATTTCGTAACAAGATTTGAGTCTACGGGGATAGTTTCAGGAGTTGCGTTAGCGTCGATCGTTTCGTTGTTGTTAACAGCCTGAATCATACGCTTGAGCGATGTTGCTCCGATTCCTGCGGAGTCCTGAGCGACCGTTGCCGAAAGCTCGCCCGCCTTAACGCTTTCAAGAGCCTCCTCTGCGCCGTCCGTGCCGACTACAATTATATCCTTGCCAGCATTTTTAACCGCCTGAAGAACACCGAGTGCCATTGTGTCGTTGCAGCAATAGATAGCCTTGAGATTCGGGTTTGACTGAATCATGCTTGCCGCAGTGTCAAGAGCCTTCTGACGATCCCAGTCTGCCGGCTGAGAAGCCACAAGCTTGACCTTTGAGCTGGCATTGAATGCGTTAGTTGCGCCCGTTTTTCTCGCCTCGCCCGAAGCGTTGCCTGCCTTGCCCTCAACGATTGCAACCTCGCCGCCGTCGGTAAGCTGATCGATAATATACTGTGCGCCCTTTTCGCCGACCTTTTCGTTGTCCGTTGTTGCGAAAGCGATAACGCTGCCGCCTGCCGCCTTGAGAGAATCCATGTCGATCTTTTCATCAATGTTCATCACATAGATACCCTTTTTGTTTGCCTCAACGATGCCGTTGATAAGGTTTGTCGGTGAAAGCGGAGCAACGCCGATCGCCTTATAGCCCTTGTTGATACAGTTTTCAAGGATCTTGAGCTGACCCTCCGTGTCCTCCTCCGTTGTTGCGGAAAAGACATCGACCGTAACGCCCTGCTTCTTTGCTTCCTCCTCAATGCCTGCCTTCATCTTTGCCCAGAAGTCGTTTGAAAGGGGCTTGAGAATAACCGCATAGTCCGCATTGCCGGTGTTCTTGTCGGTGCTGCCTGTGCCGCAGCCTGTGAGTACGAGTGAGAATACCATAACCGTTGCCATAATGATGCTGAGAATTCGTGTCTTTTTCATAATGTTCATCCTTTCTGTTTTTTAGCAGCCGCCGAGAATTGTGTTATGATTTTATCGGCGGTTAATTTATATTACCGACCTTCGTCAGATAATATGCCTTAACATCTGATGAGCGTAAATTCCGCTGCCGTAAATTCCGCTCTGCTGGTCATGCTCTGTGAACATGATTTCAAGGTTTTGCTCCGGGTAAGGTCTGCGAACCATTCTGTGAACCGCTTCGATGAGAACCTCCTTCGGGAAGCCCTCCATGAATGTCACACCGCCGGCGATTATCGAATAATCGGGGTCAAGAATATTTATCTCCGTTGCAATCGGAATTGCAAGATCCCTTACAAATTTCAGTATTATCGGCGAATTACCGTAATGCTTAAAAACCTCCCTTATGGGAATCTCGGGGAAATACTTTTCGGCAAGGTATTCAAGCCTTTTGCCCGAGCACCGTGTTTCCGAGCAGCCGATGTTGCCGCAGGTGCACTCCTCCTCAACGCCGTAAAGCGGAATGTGTCCAAGCTCGCCCGCCGCTCCGTTCTTGCCGGCATAGAGCTTGCCGTTAATGCATATCGCATTTCCGAAGCCCGTTCCGATGTAAAATCCGAGCACGGTTTTATTATTGTCTATTTTCAGCTTATTCATGTCATTCATAAGGAGAAAATTTACATCTCTGTCAAGAAAAACCGGAATGCCGAGCTTTTCTCCGAGCTTGTCGCTGAATCGGATATTGTTGAAGCCCTTTAGATTAGGGGTTGAAATTATCGTTTTCTTATCCTTGCTGACAATCGACGGAATTCCGACCGCTGCGGCTTTGACAGAATCACGGATTCCGTATCTGTCCATATAATCCTCGATTTCTTTGTGGATTATCTCCACAACATCGCCCGAATCGAAAACCCTGCTGGAGTTCTTCTCAAAGTGGCTGATGCTGCCGTCCTCATCGACTGCGCCGAGCCTGAAATTCGTTCCGCCAATGTCAATTCCCAAGGTTAAATTTGCCATTCGCTCCACCTCCTTCGGTGAAAGGTCATTTATATTTCTGCGCCCGTCAAGGTCTTGAATTCATCTGTCATGATATCCCATGCCTTGCAAAGATCGTGATCCTTTGAGAAAAGACCCGATGAACCGACGATGAACACTTCCGTTCCTGCGTCATAAAGACGCTTGAAGGTTTTCTGATTACATGAGCCGTCAACCTCGATAAGATAATTGTATCCGTACTGCTCTTTAAGCTCTCTCGCCTCGCTGATTTTATCGAGCATTTCCTCAATGAAAGGCTGCCCTGCAAATCCCGGATCGACAGACATTATCGTGAGCTTGTCGATTCTGTTGATATAATGCCTGATTGCAGAAAGCGGAGTTGACGGGCTGAGCACAACGCCCTTTTTGCATCCGAGCGATTCGATCTTGTTCATGATTCTGAATGCGTCGTTGACTATCGTTTCGGCATGGGGACAGATATAGCCTGCCCCTGCCTCGGCGAGATTTTCGATATAATCATCGGGCGTCGTGACCATCAGATGACAGTCGATCGGCTTCTTTGCGATGGTCGAAAACGCCTTTACAAAATCGGGTGAAAGCGTAATGTTTTTGACAAAGTGGCCGTCCATTATATCCACATGGTAGAAGTCGCACCTCTCGTTAAGAATCTCCGTTTGATGCTTAATATCGAGAAGATCCATACACATGAGCGACGGATTGAACATTGGTTTCATAAAATGCACCCCTTTTGATTATTTCTTGCGAGCTACAAATCTGTCAAGCGCAACCGAACCGATGATGAGCAAGCCCATAACAACCTGCTGCCAAACGCTCGGAACTGCAAGAATGTTAAGACCGTAGTTGATAACGCCGATTATCAGACCACCCATTACAACGCCGAAGATTTTGCCCTTGCCTCCGAAGAAGCTTGTTCCGCCGATGATCGAAGCGGCGATCGCATAGGTTTCAAAGCCTGTTGCAGCTGCCGGCTCAGCAGAACCGACACGACCGAGAAGCACGATGCCTGCGATGCCGGCGCAAATACCGGAGATAATGAACACTATCAAGGTATGCATATTAACATTGATGCCCGAATACCAAGCGGACTCTTTATTTCCGCCGAGTGCGTAAATATTTCTGCCTACCTTCGTTTTCCTCGTCAAGAACGAGAGGAAAAGCGCCACAACTATCGCAATTATCGCAACGATGGGAAGAAGGTCAAACACCTTATATGAGATAAAGCTTGTGAACGACTTCGGGAAGCCGAAAACTGCGCTTGAATTTGAAATAATGAGCGTTACGCCCCTGAAAATCGACTGCGTACCAAGGGTGATGATGAACGGGTGAAGTCCCGTTACATTGATAAGAAGTCCGTTGAGGAAGCCGAGGAAGCCGCCGAAGATTATACCGAGCAAAACGGCAAGCAGCGGATTCACGCCTGCGACCATCATCTGAGCCGACACCATGCCGGTCAGCGCAACGACCGAGCCGACCGAAAGATCGATTCCGGCGATAAGAATCGCAAAGAATTCGCCCATCGCAATAAGAATATTGACCGAGCTTTGCGAAAGGATCTGCGTTATCGTTGCCGTTGAAAAGAATGTGCCGGGACGCATGACAGCGAGGATAACGAGAAGAATTACAAGAATTCCGAATGTGCCGTACCTCTGCCATATCATATTAAAGGTGAGCTTTTCCTTGGGTTTGATCTGCTTTATTTTTTCAGACATGATATTTCACTGTTCCTTTCTCTGTTCAGGCGATTTCCGCCGTTGACGCTTTTATGATGCTTTCTTCCGTTGCCTCTCTGTGCGGAAATGTCTTGACTATCCGACCCTCTCTGAAAACATGGATCGTATCGCACACGGCGAGAAGCTCCGGCAGCTCCGACGAAACAACAAGAACTCCCTTGCCTTCGTCGGCAAGCTTTCTCATAAGGGTATAAATCTCGCTCTTACTGCCGATGTCGATACCCTTTGTCGGTTCGTCAAAAATAATTATCTGCGAGTCGGCGGCTACCCATTTGCCGAGGATGACCTTCTGCTGGTTTCCGCCCGAAAGCTCCGTAATGCCCTGATCCACGGAATAGCATTTGATGTTCAGGCTCTTTTTCTGAGCTTCGGCGCAGTTTTTCTCAAATTTTCCGCTTGTCAATCCGCCGATACCGCCGAGGGACGATGATTTTATAAACGGCAAAATTGAAATGTTCTGCTTGATATCAAAATTATGGAAGAAGCCTGTTTCACGCCTGTTCTCCGTAACCATCGCAAGTCCGTTCTTGATTGCCGAATACGGGTTTTTGATGTTCACCTTCCTGCCCTTGATGAAAACCTCGCCCGCCGACTTCGGTTCTGCGCCGAAGATAGAATTCATCATTTCGCTTCTTCCCGAGCCGACAAGACCGGAGAAACCGACGATTTCGCCCTTATGGAGCTTGAACGAAACATCGTTTACCTTTCCGTCCTTACGGGAAAGATTCTTGACCTCAAAAATCACTTCCTCGCCGTCGTAATTATCGGGAGCGTTCTCATGCTGGTAGGTGTTCTTAACCGTTCTGCCGACCATCATTGTTACAAGGTCGTCAACCGAAACATCGCTCACCTGCTTTGTTCCGACATATGCGCCGTCCTTGAGAACCGTGACCCTGTCGCCGATCTCCTTGATTTCGGCAAGCTTATGAGAGATAAAAACGATTCCCTTGCCCTCCTTTTTCAACGCCCTGATAATGTTGAAAAGATGTTCAACCTCTTTGTTCGTCAGCGACGCTGTAGGCTCGTCCATGACGATCACCTTGCTGTCGGAGGCAAGTGCCTTTGCAATCTCGACCTGCTGCTTTTCGGAAACGCTGATCTCCTCGACCAGAGTTTTCGGATCTCTGTTCAGTCCGATTTTTTCAAGCAGCTCCTTTGTCCGTCTGTTCATTTCGCCGTAGTCAACCACCGAAGCAATGCCGAGCTTTTTCATCGGGAGCTTGCCGACAAAAAGATTTTCCTGAATTGAAAGCTCGTTGATAACGCTCAATTCCTGATAAATAACGCTGATTCCGTTCTCATAGGAATCCTTCGGCGTGAGCTTGTCAAACTCCTTGCCTTCGATGATTATTTTGCCCTCGGTCGGGCGGTAAACGCCCGAAAGAATTTTCATCAGAGTCGATTTGCCGGCTCCGTTTTCTCCGAGCAGGACATGTACCTCGCCCGCACGAATGTCGAAGGAAATATCCTTCAGCGCCGTAACTCCGGGGAATTTTTTAACTACCCCTTTCATTTCAACGAGAGTGTTCATGATATCCTTCCTTTCTGTACACTGCTTTTTCTATATATTGTGGGAATAATTTTGTATATTATGCTGAGTAAAGGTTTACTCAACTTCGATTTTAAAAAAGGGATTAACCCTTTCTTAAAATCTGTTCTCCGCCATTCGGCGTTTTACCGTGTTCCGTCGGTGCTTCCTCTTACCGAAAGCCTGACCGGAATCGTATATTCGTGAATTTTATCGGTTTTGTTATTGATAAGATCCATCAGCACCTCTGCCGATCTTTTGCCGAGCTGGTCGGTGTCCTGAACGACCGTCGTTATCGGCGGATCGGAAATCATGGTGTGAGTTATTCCGTCAAAGCCGACAAGCTTGACCTCCTCGGGAGCTTTTTTTCCGCTATCCTTGAGTGCTTTCAACGCACCGAGTGCCATGGAATCCGTTGTGCAAAATATTCCGTCAAAATCCGTTCCGTCGTCAATAAGCTTTTTCACCGTTTCTCTGGCGTCAAAATATGAAACTCTGCAAGGAACCATTCGCTCACGGTCAATTTCAACGCCGTACTGCTTATGCGCTCTCAGATATCCCTGAATTCGTTTGTTAACCGTCGAATAGGTGTTGACATCGTGAATAAGAATTATCCTTCGGCAGCCTTTTTTAATAAGCTCCTCCGTTGCGAGAAAGCCGCCGTTTTCATTATCCGAAGATACATAATTGAACTCCACGCCCGGCCGTCTGTCGATATAAACAACGGGAACTGTGAATTCCTTAGTAATCTCATCAACCGATTTTCTTGCGCTGATGTAGATTATTCCTTCAACGCCCTTTGACTGGAGCGATGAAATGTGATGAAGCTCATAATCTATATTTTCGTTGCTATCGCATACAAATACATTATATCCCAGCGGAATGACCGAGCTTTCAACCGACCTTACGATTTGCGAAAAATATTCGTTCGTTATGTCCGGAATTATCAAGCCGATCGTCTTTGTTCTGTTGGTTCTCAATCCCTGAGCATTGGGATTTATGGCGTAATTGTATTTCTCGACGACTGCCATTACCTTTTTTTCAGTCTCGGCGGAATAGCGTCCGTTCTTGTTAAGCACCCTTGAGACTGTGGCGATCGACACACCCGACATTCGGGCTATATCGACCATCGAAATGTTTTTGCTGTCCATATTTTCTCCAATTCGTTTTGTTTGGGTAATCGTTTACCCTACGACCATAGGATAAACCAAACCCTTGTAAATGTCAATAGGTTTTTCTCACAATTTTTATTTTTGTGAATTATGTGCAAAAACAAACTTTTTTATTTAGTCATAAAGCGCATGAAATTTCAAAAACAGTGCGACGAGTTAGGGCAGCGGCTCATTTTTTTGCAATTTAGATATTGACATTACACTCGTTATGTGATAAAATATGGTGCAAATTATAAAGATTACCCCTGCAATCTGCGGAGGGAGGGAATACAATGAGTCAGGTAAAAGTTAAAGAAGGCGAGTCTTTGGACAACGCACTCAGAAGATTCAAGAGACAGACTTCAAGAGACGGTGTTATCCAGGAGGTTCGTAAAAGAGAGCATTATGAGAAGCCCTCTGTAAAGCGCAAGAAGAAGTCTGAGGCTGCTCGTAAGAGAAAGTTCAAATAAGAATCGATTTTAAAAAGACTGTTCGTTCATTCGAGCAGTCTTTTTCTTTGCAAATATACCAAGACAGAAAAAGAAGCCGGAATCAACCGACTTCTTTTTCCAATAATTGAGGGGTTTATTGAGGAGGGGTATGTACCCAAGAGAGTTGCGGCTCTCTCATTGAGTACAGTTAGATAATAACGGCTAAATGTTAACCTCGTATGAACTTTTTGTTAGTGTTTAGTATATTCTTTGTGAATAAAAGGGCGAAAAAATAATCTTAATTATTTAAATAAAAAGGGTTGAAATAGCCGCTGTGTTGTTGTAAAATCAAAGAAGCATTATGCAAACGGAGGTAATTCTATGAAATTAGCGGTACAGCTTTATACTCTCAGAGATGATTATTCAAACGGTGAGGAATTTCTCAAAATCCTCGAAAAGGTAAAGGAAATCGGCTTTGACGGCGTTGAATTTGCCGGCTATGCAGGTCTTGAGCCTGAGGTTATCAAGGCGAAGCTTGACGAACTCGGTCTTGTTGCGGTGGGCTGCCATATGGGTCTTGAGGACTACGAGGGCGACAACCTCGAAAAATCCGTTAAGCTCGGAAAAATTCTCGGCATGGAATATATGGGCATCGGCGGTGCTCCTCATTCGACAAAAGAAGATGTTGACAGACTTGTTGATGTTTTCTCCAAGGCCAATGAGCGAGGCAAGGACGAGGGCATCAAGTTCTACTACCACAACCACACCGAGGAGTTTGAAAACGAGATCGACGGCAGACTCATAATGGACAGAATAGCCGACGGCGCATATCTCGAAATCGACACCTACTGGAGCTACTGCGGCGGTGCGGACAACTACAAGTATATCACCGAGCACAAGGACGACATCGTTCTTCTTCATGTCAAGGACGGTATCGACAGACATCCGATGGCTCTGGGCGAGGGCGACAACGACCTTCTCAGCGTTTTCAAGGCTGCAAAGGACAGCGGCATCGAATGGCTTGTACTCGAAAATGACGAACCGAAGCCGAACGGAATCGACGACATCACAAGAAGCATGGCATACTTTAAGGCCAATCTTTAATAAGGAGATAATACAAATGAAATTAGGAGTTTTCACCTGTCTTTTGCAAAATCTTCCTCTTGAGGAAGCACTCAAATATTTCAAATCGCTCGGCATTGAGATGATCGAGCTTGGCTGCGGCGGCTTCCCCGGAAACGCACACTGCGACCCGGAAACGCTCCTCAACGACGAGGATAAATTCAACGAGTTTGTTGCAACAATTAAAAAGTATGATATGGAGATCAGTGCGCTGAGCTGCCACGGCAACCCCGTTCATCCCGACAAGGAAAAGGCTGCCGCATTTGACAAAACGATTCGCGATACCATCCTTCTTGCCGAAAAGCTCGGACTTCATCAGATCAATACTTTCTCGGGCTGCCCCGGCGACTGCCCCGAGTCAAAGCATCCGAACTGGGTAGTATGCCCGTGGCCGGAGGATTTCAGCGAGGTTCTCAAGTGGCAGTGGGAGGAGGTTCTTGTTCCCTATTGGAAAGACCTTGTCGCATTTGCAAAGGCACACGGCGTCGACAAAATCGCCCTTGAGCTTCACCCCGGATTCTGCGTTTACAATACCGAGAGCCTTCTCAAGCTTCGTGAAGCCGTAGGCCCCGAGATCGGCGCAAACTTCGACCCGAGCCATCTTATCTGGCAGGGCATGGATCCCGTTGCCTGTATCCGCAAGCTCGGCGACGCAATTTTCCACTTCCACGCAAAGGATACGAAGCTTGACAAATACAACACCATGGTCAACGGCGTTCTTGACACAAAGCCGTATTCCGACGAAATCAACCGCTCGTGGATTTTCCGCAGCGTAGGCTACGGCAACGACGAGCTTTATTGGAAGGATATTATCTCAAACCTTCGCCTTGTCGGCTATGACTATGCCATCAGCATTGAGCATGAGGACAGCCTCATGAGCCAGAACGAGGGCTTGACAAAGGCGGTTCAGACGCTTAAAAACGCACTTATTACAGAGTCCACAACGGAGATGTGGTGGGCGTAAATTTAAGCACACTTTTAAAAGGCTTCCCCTTGAGGTGAAGGCTGTAAGAACAACATACTTTAGGAGCAAAAGCAAATGGTAAACGGAAAAATCGGAGGCGCAGTCATCGGCTGCGGCGGAATGGGCAGTTGGCACGCCGAAAAGATGTCAAAATACATGAATGAACGCATGGAGCTTGTCGGAATCTACGACATTAACCCCGATAAAAACAAGGAAGCGGAAGAAAAGGGCTGGCACGCTTTTTCCTCTCAGGAGGAGCTTCTTGCCGACGACAGAATAGATTTTGTCGTTGTTGCCACCCCGAACGACTTCCACCACGACATTGTTATTGCCGCTCTTGAGGCAGGCAAAAATGTCATGAGCGAGAAGCCGGTCACAATGTCAAGCGAGCTGCTTGACGATATGATCAAGGCAAGCGAGAGAACGGGCAAATTTTTCACCGTTCATCAGAACAGGAGATACGATCCCGACTATCTCACGATCAAGCGTCTTTACGACGAGAACACGCTCGGCAAGATTTTCAGAATTGAATCCCGTGTAAGCGGCTCAAGAGGAATTCCAGGCGACTGGCGTCAGAAAAAGGCTCAGGGCGGCGGAATGATTCTCGACTGGGGTATTCATATTCTTGATCAGGCGCTCATGATGTTCGACGCCAAGGAGCTTGACTCCGTTTACTGTCAGGTAAGCCACATCACGAACGATGAGGTTGACGACGGCTTTATTGCAACTCTTAATTACAAGGATGATTCCTGCTATGTCATTTCCGTCGGCACAAACAACTTTATCGACTATCCCCGTTGGCATGTTCAGGGCATAAACGGCTCAGCAATCTGCGAATGGGATCTCAGCGGCAAGGTCGTTATGGTTTCCGACTGGGAGAATAAGGACGCCGTTCCCGTCAGAACGGGTGTAGGCCTTACCAAAACAATGGCGCCGAGAACCGACGATTCGATTGAAACCTTCCCCCTCCCCTATGTTGAGGACAAGGGCTTCAGCGGCGAGCACACGCTTTACAACAACATCTGCGATGTTATCGAGGGCAAGGCAGAGCCTATCGTTACTCACGCTCAGCAGAGAAGACTTGTTAAGGTCGTTGAAGCAATGTTTGAATCCGCAGAAAAGAACTGCGTCGTAAAATTCTGATTGAAATTAACATTGAGAGCTGTTGCCGAGAGGTGACGGCTCTTATTTTTTTGTTTTGTTAATGCGGCTGCGCTGTATGTAATTAAAAAGAATATCCAGAAATTCCGACACACTCGGCATAAATTCAAGCTTATATCCTGCCATTCGTTCAAGATCCGCCCTGTTGATTTTCCACGCCCGCCTTACAACGGTGCGCATGTTCTTTTCTATTGCAGATTGTTTGGCGTTCATGCGGCTTGCCACCTCGGCGTATATTTCACGGGTAACGGAATTCAGTCTGTCCTCATCCTCCAAGGCAAGTGTAATTGCAAGCACGGTAGCTTTATAGCCCTTATATGTTGTGCAAACACCCAGCCTTCTGAGAATAGTTTTAATTTCCATGTTTTAAACCTCCGGTTTTTCTTACGCAACACTCGCTTTTCGGTATTGCTCTTGGGCAATACCGCACAATTGGGGTGTGCGGATTGCGTAGCAAGATTTTTCGTCAGGTTGTGCAAAAATTTTGCCGGCTTGCTAACGCAAGTCAAGGAATTTTTGTGCAGCATGACGGAAACAGATTCAAGCAAGGCGT
>CAVFTC010000037.1:0-19092 GCA_963625295.1 Bacteroides faecis | reverse complement strand
GAAATCGGCTTATTTATGATACTTTCCGCCGCTATTTATGCGAAAGGCTCTGTAAATCTGCTCAAGGAGCATGATTCTTGCCAGCTGATGCGGAAATGTCATTTCGGACATCGACAGTCTGAAATCCGAGCGTTTTTTCACCTCGTCGGAAAGTCCGTACGAGCTGCCGATTATGAAAACAACATTGCTGAAGCCGAGCACGCCGCAGGCTTCAAGCTCCTTTGCAAGCCTTTCGGAGCTGAGCTGTTTACCCTCAATGCACATGGAAAATACCTTTGAGCCGCTCGGAATTTTGGAGATTATCTCTTTTCCCTCGGCGTTCAAAGCGTTTGCTATTTCACTCTCCGACGGATTTTCGGGAAGCTTTTTCGGCGAAAGCTCGATAATATTCAGCCGGCAATATGCGCCGAGCCGCTTAACATATTCGTCCGAAGCGTCCCTGAGATATTTTTCCTTGAGCTTCGCCTCACAGATCACCGTAATGCCTAACATCAAAGCACCACCGTTTCCGGCTCGGACAAGCCTGCTACCTTGAGTATGTAGTCCCTGTTTTCGGTCGCCCCCAAACAATCAAGGGCAGATTTTGTCGTTCTGTATGCCAGAGAGGGAATATTGTTTTCCTTGCTTAAATGTCCAAGAATCAGCCTCGTTGTGCCGCTTTTGACAAGCTCGGCAGCAAAATCGCCGCACACAACATTTGAAAGATGTCCGAAATCGGAAAGAATTCGGCGTTTCAGGAGGTAAGGATAACTGCCGTTGCGCAGCATACCTATATCGTGGTTGCTCTCAACAAGCGCAAGATCGCAGCCGATAAGAGCCGCCCTCATCTCGTCGGTAACTATGCCGGTATCGGTCGCAACGCAGATTTTTCTTTCGTCGCTCGTTGTTACGGAATATCCGCAGCCCTCAGCAACATCATGCGAGGTATGGAACGGAACGACCTTCTGTCCGTTGCATTCAACGCCTTCGCCGATCGGGATAACGGGAAATTTACCGTTGATTATGCCCATTTTTTCAAGCTCACGAATAGTTCCCTCGGTCGCATAGACGGGAATATTGTATTTGGACGCAAAAACACGCAGACCCTTAACATGGTCGCTGTGCTCATGGGTAACGAAAACAGCACCGATATCCTTTTCGCTGACGCCGATGTCATTGAGCTTCAATGAAATCTGCTTTGCGCTCACTCCGGCATCAATCAGCACTCCGCCGCCCGAAGATCCGATATATGTGCAGTTGCCGCTGCTTGACGAAAAAAGTGAACAAAAACGAGCCATATGTACCTTCCTGTATAACAAAAATATTGCCCCGAACTGCTCGGGGCATAAAAGTATTAACCTACCTGTGTATCCTCCAGCGGCTTGGGCTTGTCCTCCTCGCTGACTCGGACGATATCTGCGCCGAGGTTGCTGAACTTGCCGACAACATTGTCGTAACCACGGTCGATGTATACTATATTTTCAATCGAGGTCGTGCCCCTTGCAATAAGTCCTGCGATAAGCATTGCCGCACCTGCTCTGAGGTCGTCCGCCTTAACGGGAGAACCGTTGAGATATTCAACGCCTTCAATGGTGGCAGCCTTGCCGTTGACGGAGATATTTGCGCCCATTCTTGCGAGCTGCTCAACATACTGGAAGCGGCTGTCCCAAACGCCCTCCGAAACAATGCTTGTGCCGTCGGCAACCGAAAGCATGGTTGCAAACTGGGGCTGCATATCCGTTGGGAAGCCCGGGTGGGGCATTGTCTTGACATTGCACCTGTTCGGTCTGCCGTTGCCGATTACACGAACCGAATCGTCATATTCCTCAACCGTTGCGCCGCACTGGATAAGCTTAGCGGTGATCGACTCAAGGTGCTTCGGGATAACATTCTTGACAAGAACATTGCCCTGAGTTGCAACTGCGGCAACCATGAATGTACCGGCTTCAATCTGGTCGGGAATTATTGAATAGGTGCAGCCGTGCATATGCTCAACGCCTCGAATCTTGATAACATCGGTGCCTGCGCCTCGAACATCTGCGCCCATGGAATTCAAAAAGTTTGCAAGGTCAACAATGTGCGGCTCTTTTGCGGCATTCTCGATTATTGTCAAGCCCTTTGCCTTAACGGCGGCAAGCATGAGATTGATCGTTGCGCCGACGGAAACCACATCGAAATAGACCAAACCGCCCGTGAGGTCGGGAGCCTCAACATCGATCATGGCGTTTTCCTTGAGAGAAACGGTTGAGCCGAGTATCTCAAAGCCCTTGATGTGCTGGTCTATCGGACGAACGCCAAAATTGCAGCCGCCAGGCATGGCTACCTTTGCCCTGCCGAAACGAGCCAGCAGAGAACCGATAAGGTAGTAGGAAGCCCTGAGATGCTTTGTCATGTCGTGGGAAACGACATATGAATTTATTGTTGATGAATCTATATCATAGGTGTTTGCGTCAACCTTAGTGATCTTTGCGCCCAGCTGATGAAGAATTCTAATCATCATCGTAACATCGCTGATATCGGGGATATTTTCCACCCTGCACACATCCTGTGCCAGGATAACTGCCGGAAGAATTGCGACAGCGGCATTCTTCGCTCCGCTGACGGTAACCTCGCCGTGGAGCGGCTTTCCGCCGTTGATATATATCTTATCCACCCGTTACACTCCTTAAATTTTATATATGTAAAAAAGATAAATTTCTCAATTATGCCATAAAAACGATAAATAACCATATTTATTATAAACCGTTAAGATTATAACACTAAATCCTGTAAAGTTCAATATTTTTTTACCGACCGGCAAAAAACTGATTTTATCATTAAAACCACAATATATATCATATACGCCTGCAACTATTAACAATATATTGTGTATGGTCTGTTATAGCCGTACAAATGTTGAGTTTTTTTCAGCATATTGTACAAAAAGCTTATTGTATTTTTCAAATCCACAATATATTGACATTTACAAGTCGATCAGCGGAATATTCCGCCACGGTTATTATTTGTTAATGCGTCAATAATAATGTAGGTGATATTATGGAAATTTTAAAAATCTGCCTTACCTCGGTGCTTTCGATCGCAGAGCTGTTTTTCCTGACAAAATTGATGGGCAAGCGTCAGGTTTCTCAGCTGAGCCTGTTCGATTACATCAACGGCATCACGATTGGCTCGATTGCCGCCGAGATGGCATTCTGTCCGCTCAACGAGTGCTGGAAGCCTGCCGTTGCCATTGTTATCTACGGCTTTTTCGCAATGCTTTTTTCGATTCTCTCAAATAAATTCATCGGCTTCCGCAGATTTTTTGTCGGCAAGGCGGTCACGCTCATGAATAACGGAACGCTTTACCGTGAGAATTTCAAAAAATCCAAGCTTGATTTGAATGAATTTCTGACACAGTGCAGAATAAACGGCTATTTCAATATCGATGACCTGCAAACCGTAGTCATGGAGCCGAACGGCCAGCTCAGCTTCTTGCCGAAATCAGACCTAAGACCCGTAAATCCGCAGGACATGGGCATACAGCTGCCGAAGAATTCCTCCCCTGTCGTCGTGATATCCGACGGAGAGATCCTTTTTGAAAATCTCAAGGCGTGCGGCAAGAACGAAGTCTGGCTCAGGAAGACATTAAAAAACGGCAATTTTCCGCCAATCAGCAAGATTTTCACCGCATTTGTCAATAACGACGAGCTTTCGGTTTATGAGATAAACAAAGAAGAAAACAACAATGATATTTAGGCAACACCACACAATTGGGGTATTGCCTTTACAGTTGACATCGGCAAAATACACTGCTATAATTTCAGTCGCAAAGGTCGTTTTAAGCGATCTCTGCGACTGAGTTAAGAAGGCATTGTTTTATGAAAAAAGAATTACATAACGATCCGACCTTTTTCGGTACGGATAGCATACCTAAAATACTTTTGAAAATTGCTCCGCCGGTCATGCTGGCGCTGCTCATTCAATCGCTTTACAACATCGTTGACAGCTTTTTCGTCGGCAGATATTCCGAGCAGGGGCTTACGGCGTTGTCCATAGTTTATCCGATCCAGCTGATAATAACTGCGCTTGCGGTCGGAACAGGAGTCGGAGTGAACACCTTGATGGCGAAATACTACGCCATGAAGAACAGCAAAAAGGCGAATCATGCGGCAGGCAGCGGCTTTGTCATCTCAATCATTCTGTGGGTGCTCTTTGCGGCGGCGACAGTGTTTTTTCTCAAGCCGTATCTCAAAACCTCGGCAAGCGACCCAACTGCGCTTGACTACGCCTATACATACGGAATGATCGTCTGCGTCGGCAGCGTCGGACTTTTCACCGAGGGAATTTTTTCAAAGGTGCATCAGGCCGAAGGAAATATGGTTCTGCCGACGGTGGCGCAGATCTGCGGTGCGGTTTTTAACTGCGTTTTTGACCCGCTGCTGATTTTCGGACTCGGTCCGTTCCCGAAAATGGGTGTGGCCGGAGCAGCAATAGCAACGGTCGGCGGACAGATTCTTGCGGCAATAATCACGGGCGCAAGGGGTCTGCGGAAGCCACCCAAGCCGTCGGAAATTCCGGAATATACCGGCAAAATTTTCAAGCTCGGCTACCCCTCGATAATCATGCAGCTGATGTATACGGTTTACATTGTTGCGCTGAATATGATACTTGTCGGCTTCTGTGACGAGGCGGTGACGGTTCTCGGTCTTTACTATAAGCTCCAGACATTTTTCTTCATTCCGCTTATCGGTCTTACGACCTGCATCGTTCCGGTGCTCAGCTATAACTACACCAATCACAGCTTCGACAGAACAAGAGAGGTCATGAAGTGGTCGTTCATTGTTACGATTGCGTTCATGGTCGTCGGCATCCTCTGCTTCGAGCTTATCCCCGTTCAGCTTCTGAGTATATTCTCAAAGAGCGAAAAGGTGTTCGAGATAGGCAAAACGGCGTTAAGAATAATCGCTACCAGCTTTTTCCCGGCAACATTTTCGCTCATGCTTCCTATTTTCTTCCAGGCAATAGGACGAGGTGCGCCGAGCGTTGTTCTTACGCTTCTCAGGCAGATAATCTGCCTTGTTCCGCTTTTCTATGCGTTCTCGTTTTTGGGACTTGACTACACATGGATCGCCTTTCCCCTTTCGGAAACAATAACAACGGCGGTCGGATTTATCCTCTATTTCCGCCAAATCGGTGTTTGGAAAACAGATTACGGCTATGTGCCTAAGAGATCACGAACCAAGTAAACAGCATCGACCTCCTACCGTTTTTGCGGTAAGAGGTCGTTTATTTTGGCTTTAGCACTTGTTTTATTTCCGCCGATGTTGTAAAATACTTGTATCAAATTTCGGAGTGTATTATGACAGTATTAAGTTTTCAAAATCTTGCGTTCTCGTTCGGCGAGCGTGAGCTTTTCAGAAATGTCAATTTTGAAATAAACGATAAAGAGAAGGTCGGCTTTATCGGCTCAAACGGCGTGGGCAAAACCACTATATTGAAGCTCATCAGGGGTGAGCTTGAGCCGACGGAGGGAGCGGTCGTCACCGGCAAGGACGCAAAGCTCGGCTACATGGAACAGCACACCTGTTCCAAAAAGGGCATGACCCTTTACGATGAGCTTATAAGCGTTTTTGACGAGCTGATGAGCCTTGAAATTGAGATAAATCAGGTCAATTACCGCCTTGAGCATAACCTCGGCGATATGGAGAAGGACTTGCGGCTTCAGGACGAGCTGACAACAAAATTCAACAACGAGGGCGGTCTGACCTTCAGAAGCCGCACGAGGAGCGCACTGTTGGGACTCGGCTTCACCGAGGACGATTTCAAGCTGACAACGGACAAGCTTTCGGGCGGTCAGCGTTCCAAGGTTGCGCTTGCGAAGCTTCTGCTTTCAAGGAGCAATCTGCTGCTGCTCGACGAGCCGACGAACCACCTTGATATAAAATCCGTCGAGTGGCTTGAGGGCTTCCTTAAAAATTACAATGGTGCAATATTCGTTATATCGCACGACCGTTATTTTCTCGACAAAATAACCGATAAAACCGTGGAGCTTGAAAACCGCAAGGTGCGGTGCTTCAAGGGCAATTATTCCGAATTTCTCATCAAAAAGAAAGCCGAGCAAAAGGCGATTGAGGATAAATACGAAACGGACATGAAAGAAATTCAACGGCTTGAGGGCGTTGTAGCTCAACAAAGGCAGTGGAACAGGGAGAAGAACATCAGAACCGCCGAAAGCAAGCTCAAGCAGATTGAAAGGATAAAGGAACAGCTTGTCGTCCCCGACAGCAAGGTTGAACGCATTCGTTTTCATTTTGAGCCGAAATGCGTCAGCGGCAACGATGTTATAATCGCCGACGGCCTGTCGAAAAGCTTCGGCAGCAAGACGGTATTCCGCAACGCTTCGCTCCACATAACGAGGGGTGAAAGAGTGTTCATTCTCGGCGACAACGGCTGCGGCAAAACAACCTTTCTGAAAACACTGATGGGGCAATACGCCCCCGACGAGGGCACATTTATCTTCGGCGAGAACCTTTTCAAGGGCTATTTTGATCAGGTTCAGGCAGGACTTGACCTCAACAAAACCGCAATTGAGGAAATTTGGTCTAAGTACCCGAAAATGACACAAACTCAGGTTCGCAGCGCATTGGCGGCGTTCCTTTTCAAGGGCGATGATGTTTTTAAGAAAATTTCCGAGCTGAGCGGCGGCGAAAGAGCAAGAATAGCTCTGCTCAATCTCATGCTCGGCGGCTACAATCTTCTGCTTTTGGACGAGCCTACGAACCATCTTGACGCATTCTCCCGTGAGGAGCTTGAAAACACGCTGCTTGATTACGACGGAACGATGCTGATAGTTTCCCACGACCGATACTTTATAAATAAGCTAAGTTCACGAATTCTTGAGCTTGACGAAAACGGATTCACGGAATACCTCGGCAATTACGATTATTATGTTGAAAAGAAAGCGTCCCGCCGACCTGCCGAAGTAAAAACAGGCACGGTGAAAAAGGCTGAAAAGGTCAACGACTACAAGCTGAAAAAGGAGCAGGCGTCGCAGCAGAGAAAGCTCAAAACTCAGCTGACAAGAACGGAAAACGACATTGCCGAGCTTGAAAAAGAGATTGAAGATATTCAGGAAAAGCTGAATACGCAGGAAATACAGACCGACTACGAAAAACTGATCGAATTCACCGACCTGCTCAATTCAAAGAACGATGAGCTGCTCGATAAATATTCCCTCTGGGACGAGCTTCAGGGAATGGTTGAGGAATAAACAACAAAACGAAAGGATGATATTATGCCGGAATATATAGACACTTATCTTGAGCTTGCAGATGTTAAGGAGCACAACCCCTTCATCTCTCGCAAGCCCAATATGGCAGAGCTACCCGACTTTGAGAGCAACAAGGACAAGCTTCCCGAGCCAGTCTGGGACGGTCATGCCGATTCAATCGAAGCCTACTACAAGGCATGGAAAATCGCATTTTCAAATCTTGGAAAGCCGACCGAGGAAAACGGCTTTGTTTCGCCGTACATCGACGCCGCCTTCTGCGGCGACATCTTCCTTTGGGACAGCTGCTTCATGCTGATGTTCGGCAAATACGGCGACGGCGTTTTCAAATTTCAGGGCACGCTCGATGATTTCTACTGCAAGCAGGAGCCGGACGGTTTTATCGGCAGACAGTATAACGAGAAAAACGGCTATTCAAAATTTCACCGTCTTGACCCCGTAAGCACGGGTCCCGAGATTTTGGCATGGTGCGAGTGGCAGTATTATCAGAACTACGGCGACAAAGACCGCCTTGCCGATGTTTATTATCCGCTGCTCTGCTATCACAGATGGATGCGCAACTACCGCCGCTGGCAGGATGGCTCTTATTGGTCGAGCGGCTGGGGCTGCGGAATGGACAATCAGCCGAGGACCGATCTTGACGCAGTTCCGGGCGTTGAGGATTGGCAGATTGAAACCTTCCACCACGGCTTTATGTCATGGATCGACGCAAACTTTCAGGCCCTGCTCAGCTGCAAGGAACTTCTGAAAATGGCAAAGGAGCTTGACATACCCGACGGCGTTGACGAGCTTCAAAAAGAGGTTGAATATCTGACGAAATTCATCAACGAAAAAATGTGGTCGGAGCAGGACAAATATTATTATGACCGCAAGGGCAACGGCGAGCTGCTCAGGGTCAAAAGCATTGCGAGCTATTGGGGCTTGCTTGCGGACGGCGTTCCCGAGGAAAGAAAAGCCGATTTCATCGCCCATCTTGAGAACGAAAAGGAATTCAAACGACCGCACCGTGTCCCCTCCCTTTCGGCGGATCATCCCGATTATTCGGACAACGGCGATTACTGGAACGGCAGCGTCTGGCCCTCTACCAACTATATGGTCATAAGAGGTCTTTCGGAGTGCGGCGAGGAAAAGCTTGCTTATGACATCGCCGTCAACCATTATGAAAACATGCTGGAGGTTTACCGCAAGACGGGCACATTCTTCGAGAATTATGCCCCCGAATCGGCAAATCCCGGCAAGCCAGCGAAGAGCGATTTTGTCGGCTGGGCAGGAATCATTCCGATAACCGTTTTCATTGAATATATTCTCGGAATTCAGGTTCATGCCGAAAAGAACGAGATCGTATGGTATGTCAAAAACCTTGAACGCCACGGAATAAAGCGTATTCCCATCGGCAAAGGCGCATACGCCGACCTCATCTGTGAGGCAAGAGATGACGAAAGCGAAAAGCCGAACATAACCGTCACCTCGGATAAGCCAATAAAGCTTACTGTCATTTACGGCGACAATAAATTTGTTATAGGTGATTAACAATGAAGCTCGGATTTACCCTTTTTAATTTTTGTTCCGTTATCAAAACACTTGAGGATCTCGACAATGTGCTTGCCAAGCTTGAGGATATGGGCGTTGACACCGTTCAGGTATCTGGTATAGCTCATCTGAACAACTTTGATGTTGCAAGGCTTTGCAAAAAGCACGGCATGGAGGTCTGCGTAACCCACATTTCATTCGACAGAGTAATCAACGACACCGACGCAGTCATTGAGGAGCACAAGGCTCTCGGCTGCAAGACCGTCGGTATCGGCTGGATTGAAGAAAAATACAGGGGCGAGGACGGCGTCAAAAGGTTCGTTGAGGAGCTTACTCCGGCAGTCGAAAAGCTTCGGGCGGCAGACATGAAATTCGCCTACCACAACCACCAGTTCGAGTTCATGAGATACTCCAACGGCAAGACAGGATATCAGATGCTCACGGAGCTTGACCCGGAGCTGATAAGCTTCATTTTTGACACGCACTGGGCGCAGACGGGCGGGGTTGACCCTGCGTCATATATTAGAAAGCTCGGCAATCGTATCAGCGTGTGCCATTTCAAGGACTACCGCATCGTCAGGGACGGAGAAGGCAGCTTCGTTCGTGATTTCGCCGAAATCGGCACTGGCAATCTTGACCTTGACGAGTGCTTCAGAGCGTGCCGTGATTCCGGAGTGGAATATATAATTATCGAACAGGATTCAACGCCGCTCGATATTTTTGAGTCGGCAAAAATCAGCTGGGAAAATCTTAAGGCAATACCGCACAATTGAGGTGTGCGGATTGCGCAGTAAGATTTTTCGTCAGGTTGTACAAAAATTTTGCAGGCTTGCTGACGCAAGTCAAGGAATTTTTGCGCAGCATGATGGAAACAGATTCAAGCAAGGCGTGCGCCTCAATTTGTGCGGTGTTACTTTAAATGGTCGTAAATGGTTTTTGCTATAGTCTCGGCTGTTTCGTCAAGCTTTTCGTCGAAGGCTTTGTTGTCGCTGTCATTGGTGATGAAACCGACCTCAAGAAGGAGCGACGGCATGTCGGTGTCGGAGTTTATGTAGTAATCGCCGTAGGAGTTGTCACGGAAGCCTTTTTTTACTCCCCGATTCTGCTGCCCCGTCAGCTTGCAGATGCTTGCGACAAGATCCTCCGCAAGCGTGTACTCGTCGCCCTTCGGCTTCCTTGAAACCCATGCTTCAATTCCGTTTGCGTTTTTGTCGTCGGCGGAATTTCTGTGAACGCTGACAAAGAGCGTACAATGCCTCTTGTTGGCGTTTTTGCAGCGTTCGGCAAGAGTGATATCGGAGTCGTCGCTGCGGGTGAGGTATACCTTTATACCCATCGCTTCGAGCTTTTCTTTGATTTTCAGCGTGAGCTTGAGGTCGTCGTCTTTTTCGTAACGGTCGCCGTCGGTTGCGCCGACATCGTCCGCTCCGTGGCCTGCGTCAAGGCAGACAAAAGGCTCGCCGGAGTAGGCATATTTAGTTTTAAACACACCGCCCCGTACGCAGACGACGGCGACGACTGCTGCAAGCAGCGCAACAAATATTATAATGTTCTTTTGTTTTCTTTTCGCTTTGGACTTCATTTTATCACCTTAACGAAATGATTTTAGGCAATACCGCACAAATTGATGCGCACGCCTTGCTTGAAGCTGTTTCCGTCATGTTGCACAAAAATTCTTTGACTTGCGACAGCAAGCCGGCGGAATTTTTGTACAACCTGACGAAAAATCTTACTGCGCAATCCGTACACCTCAATTGTGCGGTATTGCCTTTACTTCATCAGTTTATCATAAACCTCACCGGTTATGCAATAGGTTGCGATCGAACCGTCATTGAAGGTTATTTCCGCAATGCGGTAATCGTTGCCGCAGAAGCCGTAAAGGAAGCAGTTGTCAAGCACCTTTTGAATGGTTGATTTGTTCGTTATTTCATTCGGCACATTCTTTTTAATATAATGGCTGAGCAGATACGAATTTCCTTTAGCTTCATTGTCACTGTTTTTTACATCCTCAGCGCTGCTGTAACCTCCTGCGAAGATCGGCAGCATGTCAATGTTATTCTTGTTGACCGATTCCGCCTTTGTGCAAAGTCTTATGCTCTTGACATCGCTTGCCGTGATTTTGGATTCAAGGCATTTCATGTATCCGTTGTCGGTAAGATATTTCACGGTGTTTGTCATCGACTTGGTGAGAACGATCGCTTTCACTGTATATCCCATTATGCCGATTGTTCTATCCTTTGAGGCAAAAGCGGTTTTTGCCAAGGTCAGCTCAGCCTCTCTGTCGGAGGAGGATATGACTTTTCCGGTTTGCGAATCGACATATTCGCCGTAGTCGTTGAGATACCAACCGGCGTCTTCAGGAGAAACCTCTGTTCCGAAGACGATAACCCCCAGCTCGTCCTCCGGCTTGTGGAAGAAAATATCCTCAGAGGTTTGGTTCTCAAGGTCGGCGAGGACGGCTTTCTTCAACTCGTCCGTAACAAATCCGCCGTTTTGGTTTTCCTTGAGATATTTTGAGAAAAGGAAGAAATAGTTGTTCGGATTTTCTTCTTCCGACAGCTGGTCAAGCTCGTAATTACTGAAAGCTCCACTGTCGAAATAATCATCCAGTCCGTTCTTGACGACAGCCAAGTCGCTCAAGCCGAAAATCCGCTTTGCATTTTCTTCGGTCGTTGCGGAGTAGTAACGCTTAACGGTTTTGCCGTTTTTGAGCGTGTAGGTGATTTGAAAATTCATTGCGCAGGTGTCCGAAGCCGTAGCCTTGATGTGTCCCTTTTGAACAAAGCTTCGGTGAATTTCAATCAGACGGCGGATTGAGCTTTCGTCCTCAACTGAAAATCTCGGATAATAAATGTTCTGACTTCCTCTGCCGTTAAAGAATGCTACCAGTCCTCCGGTGCTGTTAAAGCCGGAATACGCCGTCATTGACGAATAGCCGTAGGTGGGATCTCTTTTGAGAGAATTGTTGTAGTATACGGTGCTGTACGGGTTGGTAACGGTTGCGCCGAATTCAATCGACTGAACATTTTCGGCGTCGGGAATTTTTGAAGCGTAGCCGAAAAGACCCGTTGAAAAAATCGTTGTGAATATCGCCAGTGCGGCAATATATGCCGGAATCCTTTTGAGCATGGATTTTAATATCATCTTGCGTCTGTGACCGAACACCATTTTAAAGATGAAATAAGTAACGATGAATAAACCGGCAGATATAAGGAAGGTCAAAAAGCTTCCTCTTTCCATGCCGTACATACCCTCGGCAACTACATAGACGCCGAAATCTACGACAAAAGCGCCGACGCAAGCCGCACAAATTTCATTCAATCCCTTTGCCCTGCCGAAAGAACCGCTGATTTCATTTTTACGCTTTGAGAACGCAAGATAAGCGATTGCGAAAATAGCGGCGGCATAGATAAGGCACATGATTGCGCCCGAGTAGTCATAAATTGTGAGATTGTAGAACGGTGAGCCGTCCTGCTTGAAGCCGAAATACATCTCATAGCTGCCGCTGTAGTATATCATATCTTCTGCAGCGTTACCGTATTCGCCAACGAGAAAGCTTGAGCTATCCTTGAAGGCCAAAAAGTCGGTGTACGGGCTGAAGAAATTCCAGCTGCCCTCGTAAATGCCTATTCCGCCGAGGGTGTAAAGACCTCTGAACAGTCCGAAAAGGAAGCCTGCCGTCATCGGAATCAGTGAAATTATTCCGGCGAATATCAAGCCCTCAACGATATTGCCCGAAAAGGCAAAGATTGCGGCAGTGACGGTGAAAAAGAAGGCGTATATTCCTACAAAGTACAAAACAAAATATACCGCTATCTTTATCAAAGCCGCAGTCGGAGCAAAGCCGCTTGAAAATACGGCAACAAGCTCAAAGAATGCAGCTATGATTACGGCAAAGCAGAACGGAAGAAGGCCGCCGAGATACTTTGAGAGAAAGATTTTTTTCCTGCTCATGCCGAGCGAAAAAATAACATTGCAATGCTTCTTGCTCTGTGCAAATGAGAAAAGAGATATTCCGGCGATAACTCCGAAAAGGACAAGCAGTATACTTACCACAAAATCCAAGTCGGCGACCGTCGTCCAAAAGAAGCCGAATGTGTTTTTTAGCATGGATTCCTTAGTTGTCGAGGCAAAGGTATGATTTATTTCAATATAATTTGAGAGCGTTGAAAGAAAAAGAAAGACGAAAGAAATTATCGGAATAAAGCAGGTCTTTTTGCATGAATTCCAAAACATTGCCGAAAAAGGACTTGCTTCGAGCTTTTTATTTTTCATGTGTAATTCCTCCTTGTTTGATTTGTGTGGCGTTGCCTTGGTTTATCATGAGAAGATTTTTTCAAAGTCATAATTTGTGTCCTCCATTTCCTCAAGGAAAATTTCTTCGAGAGAAAGTGGGAAGCGTTCGCAAAGCACAGGGTCAAGCGAGTTGATAATTTCCTGAGCCTTTTCGACATTTTCCGACACGGTAAATGTGATTATCTTGCCGTCCTTTTTGAAATTTTTGAGCTTGAGGTCACCGAAGGAGGCTTCCTCAACCTCGCCCTTGAACGCAAGGCGGAATTTGCAGCGTGTGCCGTTCATATCGTCAACGGCGCAGTCCATTGCGATGGTTTGTCCGTTGATGAGGGCGATGTGGTCGCACATATCGGCAAGCTCATGGAGGTTATGCGATGAAATAATTATCGAGCATTCCTTTTCCGCCATGTAGTCGAGCAAGATTTTTTTCGTCAGGTTTCGCTTCGCCGGGTCAAGTCCGTCAAAGGATTCGTCAAGAAGAATTACCTTCGGCAGGCAGGAAAGACCGAGTATTATTTCAGCCTGACGCTGCATTCCCTTTGAAAAACCGATGAGCTTTTTCTTCGGGTCAAGTCCGAAAAGCTCGGTCAGCTTTTTGAATGTATCCATACAAAAGCTCGGGTGAAAGCCCTTATAAAACTTCGCCATGGAATTCATTGACGAGCCAAGACCGAAATAAATATCATCGGGAACATAGAAAAGATCGGTTTTAAGCTCCGGCTTTTTGAAAAGGCTTTGACCGTCCAGCTTAACATCACCGCTGTCGGGCAGGTAAATGCCGGCGATAATTTTCAAAAGCGTTGTTTTGCCTGCTCCGTTGTAGCCGACAAGCCCGTAAACCGAGGCTTCGCCGACCGTGAAGGAAAGGTCTTTGACCGCCGTGTAGTCATCAAAGGTTTTTGTAATATTGTTTATTTCAATCATATCATTGTTCCTCCTCGTATATTTTGTTAACAAGCTCAATCACCGAGTTTCTGTCCACTCCCTTTAATTTGAGCGAACGCAGATCGGGTTCAATGTCCCTGAGAGCTTTTTCTGCAATCGAGGTGTTGTCAGCTGCGTCGGAGGAAACAAAGCTGCCCCTGCCGACCAGCGTGTAAATAATTCCCTCGTCCTCAAGGTCTGCAAAAGCACGCTTGACCGTGTTGACATTGATACCCGTTTGAAGTGAAATCGCCCTGATAGACGGGAGCTGTTCATCTGACTTGTAGATGCCGAGACGAATGCAGGTTATCAGCTGGTTTTTAATTTGCTCGTAGATCGGTATTCTGCTCCTGGAGTCTATCTCAAACATAGCATCCTCTCCTTTCGGGTGTATTAAGTGTGATATCTATACTATCACACTTGCATAATAGCATAGCTGCATCGAAATGTCAATAGCTTTTTTAAAAAATTTTTTGCATGACTTGACAACGGGCACGCTTGGACTATAATATTGATGAAATAAAGGTAACCACGCAATTTGTGCGGTATTGCCTGAAAACAGAAACAGAGATAGTATATGGTAAAAATCAGTCAAAAAACCAAAGGAATAATCTATATCATGACGGCGGCGTTCGGCTTTGCGATGATGTCGCTCTTTGTTAAGCTGGCAGGGGATCTGCCGTCGTTTCAAAAGGCATTTTTCCGAAACTTTGTTGCGCTTATTTTTATATTTGTGATGATGCTTCGGGAAAAGGTGAGCTTTGTCCCTCCGAGGGAGCACATTCCGGATCTGCTGGGCAGAAGCTTTTTCGGCACATTGGGTCTGCTTTGCAATTTTTATGCCCTCGGCAAGCTGAATCTTTCCGATGCGAATATGCTCAACAAGCTTTCGCCGTTTTTTGCAATAGTTTTTTCGATTTTTCTTTTGAAGGAGAAGCCTAAGCTTGCGCAGATTATTGGCGTTGCGGTGGCTTTTGTCGGCAGCCTGTTTATCATCAAGCCGGGCTTCGACAATCCGCAGGTATTGCCGGCACTCGCAGGACTTCTGGGCGGAATGGGCGCAGGAATTGCATATACTTTTGTGCGCCGCCTTGGTCAGAAGCAGGAAAACAGCCGCAGGATAGTGTTTTTCTTTTCGGCGTTTTCGTGCCTTTTGTGTCTACCGTTTTTGATAATTGAGTATGAGCACATGAGCCTGCTGCAGCTTCTTTATCTTATTCTTGCCGGAACATTTGCCTGTATCGGACAGCTCGGCATAACGAAGGCATACATCTGTGCGCCGGCGAGGGAAATTTCCGTTTATGATTACACGCAGGTCATTTTCGCTGCCGTGCTCGGCTTCTTCATTTTCGGCGACATTCCGGATTGGCTCAGCGTGCTCGGTTATTTTCTGATTTGCGGCGCAGGCGTTGCAATGTTTTTCTACAATAAAAAAAGAGCCGAATAAATTGGCCTCTCTTATCTAAGGCAACACCTAAATTGTGCGGTATTGCCTTAACGCAATTTAAAGGGTTGAATATAATACTAATGTCGGATAATGATTTTTTATCCCCGAAAATTTGATTAATCCGGCAAATGATTGGCAAATATAATTATGACAATCAAAATCTCGGAGAGTGATTACAATGACAATAAAACGGGGAGATATTTATTACGCAGATCTCAGCCCGGTCGTCGGCTCTGAACAGGGCGGTATGCGCCCCGTGCTGATAGTTCAAAACGATGTAGGAAACAAATACAGCCCGACGGTTATCGCCGCCGCAATAACAAGCCAGCGCTTCAAAAATCAGCTGCCGACCCACATCAGTGTGGACGCTCAGGACTGCGGCCTCTCCAAGGATTCGATAGTTCTGCTTGAGCAGGTGAGAACCCTTGACAAGCAAAGGCTCAAGGAGCGAATGGGTAACCTCGGCGAAAGGGACATGACAAGAGTTAACAGAGCGCTGTCCGTCAGCCTCGGAATATTGAACTGAAAAAATCCCGAACGCTCGTTTAATGAACGCTCGGGATTTGATATTTTTATTTTTTCAAAAGTTTTTTGTCTATCAGCGACATGCATCTGTCAAAAACAAATGTCATGCCGAGGGTTATTATAAACGAGGCGATCAGGAAAACATATTTGTGGTTTACCAAGCCCGTCCGGCTGAATATCATCATCGGGATTCTTTGAAGAATGTATATTGCGAAAACATGACTTCCTGTAAGCTGTAAAAATCCGTTGTTGAGTTGGATTTTCATCGAAGCGAGAACGATTACGGCGATAAAGAAGATGCTGCAAAGAGAAAACTGCTCAACGCCCTTTCCTCTCATTCTGTAGAAAAATACAAAGCCGGCGAAGGCTGCGGCAACAAAGACCGTATAGATGAAATCGTTTTTCATGATTATTTTATCCAGCTTCTCTTTAAAAAGTCCGTAGATCATACCGAACGGATAGCAGATAAGGGTGTTGTAATAATAGGCCGGCTTCTTTGCCCTTATCATTAGATAAACAAAACCGATCGTCAATACCGTTGCAATGACCGTGCCTGCATATTTGTTTGCACGGCAAACCGCAAACGAAACGAAAACGATTAAATATAAGCAAAGGATCGCAAGCATATACCAGTTGCTGTTTCCGATGCTTTCCCAGCCGGTAAGAGCCAGAAGATTGGTTTTCAGCGGAAAGCTTCTGCCGAGGCAAAGATTTAATATCATGAACATCGCAACGGCAATATCAAAATGAATAAGCACGCTTAAAAATCGTTTTTTCGGTATGCTTTTAACATAGGGCATTCCCTTGTTGGCGATAGAGCATATGATTCCGTAGCCCGAGAAGAAAAGAAATGTTGTTACGACCAACTGACCCAGATGCGACTTGAAATATACAAATGAGCCGTCGATAAAATCCGTTCCGAAGTCTATGTATTGCGCAAAGTGACACAAAAAGACAAGAACAACAAAAATGCCGTTTATGGCAGTCGTGTTCGTTTTTGAAAGATAATCCTTATGAAACTGTCCTTCTCCGGCTATTTTCATGGAAGAACAGGTGATCAGCAAAAAAATAAGCATGAAAAAAATCATTTTAATCCCCCTCAATTGTTTGGTGCTGCCTTAAACCTCTGTGGAAAAGATATTATCACATAATTCATAAAGTGTCAAATTGCTTTACGGATTATGCTTTGCATTGATGGCTTTTTGTAACAAACGGCGCAAATATATATTGCTTTTTTGGGTAATATATGTTAGAATAAACCGTATTTTGTTTGAGGAGATGAATGCGTTGAAAAAGAAGATTAAGTATGCCGAGTTTCCGGACATGAACACCGTCAAGGACATAGTTGTTTTCGGTGGTAAAAAGGGCGGAGACAAACCGCAGTACACTTTCTATAACTTTAACGATGAGATTGAGATGAAAACCTTTGCACAGGTCAATTATGATCTCACCGGTCTGGGTCAGTATCTTTATAAGCTCGGACTCAGGGGCAAAAAGGTAGCTATCCTCAGCGAGAACAGCTACTATTGGATCGCCTGCTATTTTTCGATTATCACGGGTAAGATCACGGCCATTCCGATGGATCCGAAGCTTCCCGACGATGATATAATCGACATCATGGTTCGCAGCGGCTGCAACGCAGTATACTACAGCGAGGATTTCAAGGACACCGTTGAAAAGATGAAAAATGCCGACGGTGTTGTAATTGAGCAATATATCAAAATCGAGGATTTCTATTCAATGGTCGAGGAGGGTCACAACGAGGTCAAGAACGGAGCCAAGAGCTACCTTGAGGACGAGGTTCTTCCGAGCGATCTGGCTTTCCTTGTTTACACCTCCGGCACGACCGGCAAGAGCAAGGGCGTTATGCTCTCTCAGGAAAATGTTGCGTCCGACTGCGTGGCTTCGTGCCGTGTTATGACCGGCGGACCGGCAATCGGTTTCCTTCCGCTTCATCACACCTTCTCATGGGTCGGCTGCCTTTTCTCCGGCAATCTTTTGACGGAATGGGGCTTCATCTGCCGCAGTCTTAAGGACATCCAAAAGGATTTGAATACATATCATCCGCAGAATTTCTCGGCTGTTCCGCTTGCCGTTGAAACGATCTATAAAAAGATTTGGTTCACGGCGAAAAAATCCGGCAGAGAGGAAATGCTCAAAAAGGGTCTTAAAATCAGCAAATTCCTTTTGAAGCTCGGAATTGACAAGAGAAGAAAAATTTTCTCTGAGATTATCAATAACCTCGGCGGAAATCTTGAAATGATTATCTGCGGCGGCGCATACCTCGACGAAAAATATGAAAAAGGCATGGAGGATTTCGGTATCAAGATTTTCAACGGCTACGGCATTACCGAATGTTCCCCGGCCGTAACCTGCAACAGGCTCGACGCATGCAAGGTTGGCAGCGTCGGAATCCCTCTCCCGTGCAATGAGATTAGAATCAAAGACCCGGACGAGGACGGAGTCGGCGAGATTTGCGTTAAGGGTAAGAATGTCATGATGGGCTACTACAACGAGCCGGAAGCAACGGCGGAAGCCTTTGACGGCGACTGGTTCCTTACCGGTGACTACGGATATATCGACGAGGACGGCTTCCTCTTCTTCAGCGGCAGAAAGAAGAATCTTATCATTCTTTCAAACGGCAAGAATGTTTCCCCCGAGGAGATCGAGGATAAGCTTTCGACGATCGAATATGTCAAAGAGGTTGTTGTTTACGAGGAGAAAGGCTATATAACAGCCGAATTCTTCCTTGACACGGTGGACTTCCCGGACGCAAAGGACAGAATCAAGGAGGATGTCAACGCCATCAACAGAAAAATGCCGACCTACAAGCAGGTCGCAAGGGTCAAGACGAGAGATACAGAATTCCCGAAAACGACCACACTCAAAATCCTCAGAAATTATAAATAAAAAGTTAAGGCAACACCGCACACCTCAATTGTGCGGTGTTGCCTTAGATTGTAGATTTTAGATTTTAGACCGGCATGAAGTGAAATTCTGCGTTTAAATTTATAGAGATGTAAAGGGAAAATTGCGCACATTGGAGTGGTTTTTTGTAGGGACGACCATCGTGTCGTCCTCGTTGTTTTCTGCTGACTTTGGGTCGATGTGGGCATCGACCCCT
>CAVFTC010000036.1:0-19113 GCA_963625295.1 Bacteroides faecis | reverse complement strand
CTTTAGATTGTAGACCTACGATAGATTAAATGCCGCCTTATGCCGTAACATCATCTAACATCTACCGTCTACCGTCTAATATCTATCATCTGCCTCCCCTTGAATCAAGGCACTGCCTTTTCCGCAAAATACATCTGTATTGGCGGCATGATGTGGGCATCATGCCCTACGAATAAAATCTCCTCAATACCGGTCGTAGGGTGCGATGCCATGATAGATTTTAGATGTTAGATTGTAGATTTTAGACCTGCGTTAAGATTAAAACTGCACTTTACGATAACCCACATCTAACATCCACCATCTTCCGTCTAACATCTACAATCTAAAATCTAACATCTATCGTGGGGCGACCATCGGTCGTCCTCGTTGTTTTCTGCTGACTTTACCGGACGAGCAATGCTCGCCCCACGATAGATGTTAGGGCAATACCGCACAAATTGAGGCGCACGCCTTGCTTGAATCTGTTTCCGTCATGTTGCACAAAAATTCCTTGACTTGCGTCAGCAAGCCTACAAAATTTTTGTACAACCTGACGAAAAATCTTACTGCGCAATTCGCACACCCCAATTGTGCGGTATTGCCTTAGATTTTAGATTGTAGATATTAGATGTGCGGGAAATAAAATTCTGCGTTGGAGTTTGCAGAGATGTAAATGAAAAGTTCTCGGTGCGATGTGGGCATCGCACCCTACGCAGATAGATGTTAGACGGAAGATGTTAGATAATGTTACGAAAAAATGCAGCATTTAAATTTATCGCACATCTAACATCCAGCATCTAAAATCTACAATCTATCATCTAAGGTCTATTAAATAAATAATGCGTTTTTGTTCTGTTTAAAGCCATCATTTACTAATTTTTAATAATACATGCCACTTTTTGAAAGCCACATTGTTGCAGAATAACAACAATGCAACTGTATTATATTACTTTTCAACCTCGTTTTCAATCCTTTGCCGTCATATTATTTTTTGTAAATGAAAAACTATTGACAGATTTTTTGTAACTTTTTGTTACTTTTTTACATAATCATCTGTTTTTTGTATTTTTTTCAAATTTTCTCCACATTTTACCATGAAAGACTTTAATCTACAATCTACCGTCTACCATCTATCTTGACTGCATTTCGGAAGAGTATTATAATGTTTATCATTACACGAAAGCAAGAGGAATTCGCAAATGAGGATATTAAGGCAAAACCGCACAATTAAGTCGCACGCTTTGACTGAATATATTCCGCACAGCCTGACGAAAAATCTTACTGTGCGACCCGCACACCTTAGCATTGCCTTAAAAAGGCTGTCGGCATTTTTGCTCGTGGCGGCAATTGTTCTTTTGACCTCGTGCCGGTCAAGCTTTAAAATCGTGGAAGCCGGGGGCAGCACCTCCGAGCAATCCCTCGCCGTGCTCACAACCACCACTGAAACGACAACCGAAGCCCCGACCGTCACAGCGCAAAGCTCCTCCGCCGACCCGTACAAAACCGCACTAACATATTGCATTGACACCGACAGCTTCAGCCAGCAGAAAAATATTGACAAGCGCATTTATCCGGCGAGCATGACTAAATTTTTGACCGCATACACTGCGCTGAAATATGTCAAGCCCGAAGTGAAATTCACCGTCGGCTCGGAGCTTGACATGGTTCAGCCCGAATCGAGCCTTTGCCTTATCCAAAAGGGCAATATTCTCACGCTTTACGACCTGCTGACCGGGCTGCTGCTCATGTCCGGCAACGACGCAGCCTATACCGTCGCCGTCGGCACGGCTCGACAGCTTCGCCCGAACGACAACCTGACCGACGAGCAGGCGGTTGCATATTTCTGCAAGCTGATGAACCAAACCGCCGCCGAAATAGGCATGACCGACAGCCATTTTGAAACCCCCGACGGCTGGGACAACGACAAGCAATACACCACCACGAACGACCTGCTGACCCTGACAAAATGCGCAATAAAAAATCAGAGCATCAAAAAAATTATTTCTCTCAAAGAAACAAGCGTCACCTTTGCCGCAGGCGGCAGCGTAACCTGGAAAAACCACATCAAGCTCATTGACCCGGAAAGCGAATATTACTGCGAGGACTTCATCGGCGGAAAAACCGGCACAACCGACATCGCCGGCTACTGCCTGATATCGCTCTTTCAAAAAAACTCAAAAACATATGTCATCATCGTCACCGGCTGCGAAAGCGACGAGGCTCGCTGCGCCGCCACGCTCGACCTGTATAATCGAATCAAATAATCCAAAAATATTCATAATTCATACATTTTTATTGCTTTATACAGTTGACATATACCTACTACAGTGGTAGAATAAAGTTGCAGATATAATTCTGACACTATGAAAAGGAGGAAGAATCAATGGACGCTGTTATTACTGCAGTTACTGCTGTCCTTCAGCAGGTTCTTGATGCTCTTAAGGATGTTGACATCACTCCTGTAATTGATGCTATCAAAGAATTATTCATTCAGCTTGTATAAGTTGTAAAAAAAGGCTGTGGCAAAATTATCACGTTTTGCCACAGCTTTTTTATTTTATAAAAAGTCTCCGTGCATTCTCGTTTGCAAGGTCGATGAGCTTCTGCGTGTCCGTGTGCCTGACCTCGGCAAGCTTCTCGGCGGAATATGCAATCAAATCCGACGAGTTGCGCCGCCCTCTGAACGGCACGGGAGTCATGTACGGGCAGTCGGTTTCGAGCAGAAGCCTGTCCTCTGGAACGACCTCGGCAACCTCAAGCGGCTTGCGTGCATTCTTGAAGGTGACCGCACCGCCCAAGCCGATATACATTCCAAGCTTCAGCACCTCCCTCGCCATCTCTGCACTGCCAGAGAAGCAATGCACAACGCCCTTGGGTCTGTGCTTTTTCAAAAGCTGCATCGTGTCCTCGTGCGCCTCACGGTCATGCACGATAACGGGCAGCTCCAGCTCGTTCGCAAGAATAAGCTGCCTTTCAAAAAAATCGAGCTGCTTATCCTTCGGCACAAAATCGTAGTGATATTCAAGCCCGATCTCGCCGACGGCAACACATTTCGGGTGCGAATAAAGCTCACGGATTTTTTGAAGCTCGTCGTAAGAAGCGTCCGTAATATTGCTCGGATGAATTCCGACAGCTGAATAAAAATAGCCGTATTTCTCGGAAAATTCAATGCTTTTCAGGCTCGACGCAAGGTCACAGCCGCAGTTTATTATATTCACAACACCCATCGAGGGCAGAGAAGCCAAAAGCTCATCTCTGTCCTCGTCGAATTTTTCATCGTCATAGTGGGCGTGCGTGTCAAAAATCGAACGGTACATTATCTTATCTTCGCTCCGTTCGGCATACCGTCAACGAAAACAACCTTCGCCTCGTCCCCTGCGTCGGCGGCAAGAATCATACCGTTGCTCTCAACGCCGCAAAGCACGGCAGGCTTGAGGTTTGAAACGACAATTACCTTATGCCCGATAAGCTCCTCCGGCTTGTACCATTTTGCAATTCCGCTGGCAACGATCCTAGGCGTTTTGCTGCCGTCGTCAAGCGTAAGCTTCAAAAGCTTCTTCGCTTTTTTAACGGGTTCGCAATCCTTGATCTCGGCAACCTTAAGCTCAACCTTCGCAAAATCGTCAATGCCGATCTTCGCAAGACCTTCGGCCTCCTCAACCTCGGCGTTTTCCTCCTTGGCAGCCTCCTGAGCAGCCTCGGCTCTCGCTTCGATCTTCTCGAACATCTCCTTTGCGTCGATTCTTGCAAAAAGAGGCTCGGCCTTGCCCACTACCGTGCCCGACTTAAGCGCACCGAAGGCGGAAAGCGAATCGTAATCCTTGATATCCGTGTTCATCTGAGCAAGAATCTTCTCCGAGGTTTCTGGCAGGAACGGAGAAAGAAGAACAGCCACAAAACGAATGCTTTCAAGCAGATTGTAAAGCACAGTGCCCAAACGGGCTTTTTTGTCCTCGTCCTTGGCGAGTGCCCACGGAGTTGTCTCGTCTATATATTTGTTGCAGCGCTTTGCAAGCGTGAAGATTGCGTCAAGCGAGTCGCTGACCCTGTATTCCGAAAGAAGCTTGTCAACCTTACCGACCGTCTCGACCGCAAGGCTTTTCAGCTCGTCGTCAAGCTCCTCGGTTACATCACCCGGCTGAACAACGCCGTCAAAGTATTTGTTCGTCATGGCGATAGTTCTGTTGACAAGATTGCCCAGCGTGTTTGCAAGGTCGGCATTGTAACGCTCAATCATGTTCTCGTATGTGATTGAGCCGTCCGAAGCGTATGGCATTTCGGCAAGCAGATAATACCTGACCGCATCAACGCCGAAAAGTTCAACAAGGTCGTCGGCATAGATAACATTGCCCCTTGATTTTGACATCTTGTCCGTGCCGAAAAGAAGCCACGGATGACCGAAAACCTGCTTCGGCAACGGCTCACCGAGAGCCATAAGCATAATCGGCCAGTAAATCGTATGGAAACGAACTATATCCTTACCGATTATATGAACATCGGCAGGCCAGTATTTTTTGTACTGCTCGCTTGAACCGTCCGGGTCGTAGCCGATACCCGTAATGTAGTTCGCAAGGGCGTCAAGCCAAACATAAACAACATGCTTCGGGTCAAAATCAACGGGAATGCCCCACTTGAATGAGGTTCTCGAAACACAGAGATCCTGAAGACCCGGCTTGATAAAGTTGTTGAGCATCTCTTTTTTTCTGCTCTCGGGATAGATGAAATTCTCGTTGCTCTCGATATATTCTTCAAGCTGCTTCTGATATTTTGAAAGCTTGAGGAAATATGCCTCCTCACGGGCAGGCTTGACCTCACGGCCGCAGTCGGGGCACTTGCCGTCAACGAGCTGCGACTCCGTCCAGAAGGACTCGCAAGGCGTGCAATACATTCCCTCGTAGTGTCCCTTGTAGATATCGCCCTGATCATAGAGCTTTCTGAAAATCTTCTGAATAACCTTCTCATGGTCAGGGTCAGTCGTTCTTATGAATTTATCATAGGTCGTGTTTAAAAGGTCGCAGATCTCCCTGATCTCACCGGCGACACGGTCAACATGCTGCTTCGGCGTGATTCCCTCTGCGGCGGCTATCTCTTCGATCTTCTGACCGTGCTCATCCGTGCCGGTCTGGAAGAAAACATCGTAGCCCTGCAATCTCTTGTATCTTGCGATGGCGTCGGACATTACAATCTCATAGCTGTTGCCGATATGCGGCTTGTGTGAAGTGTAAGCAATAGCGGTGGTGAGATAAAATTTTCCTTTATTCATTGTATATCCTCCTCTGTCTATTTTTTTGCGTGGCAGGGTAAAGGCAACACCGCACAATTGAGGTGCACGCCTTGTTTGAAGCTGTTCCCGTCATGCTGCACAAAAAATCCTTGATTTGCGACAGCAAACCTGCAATTTTTTGTACACCCTGACGAAAAATCTTACTGCGCAATTCGCACACCTCAATTGTGCGGTATTGCCTAAAAAAATACGCCTCAAAGAAAATCTTTGAGACGAGAATAACCCGCGGTACCACTCAACTTGTAATCCTTTTCGGAATACCACTCTGTTCTTTAACGCAGAAATACGGAAGACCCTACTGTTGTTTCAGACCTTCGGCTCAAAAGCCATAGGCACTTGAAGCTACGCTGTCGGCTTTCACCCGCCGCCGACTCTCTGAAAAGCCTTGCTCCGACCCTCTTTATCACAGCCGTTGCAAGAATAATAACACCAAAACGAAAAAAAGTCAAGTTTATAACAAACCGATGAATTCAGATCCTTCAAAATCTTTCCTGCCGGCAAGGTTTTTCTTCATTATCATCAGCAGTATACACGGAATAAGCGTGCCGAACACCGTACAAACAACCCATTCGATATATGCGTTATATGCTATCAGCGTTCTGATGATCTGCGTCGGATTTGAGCCGAGTGACTGAATATAATCACTGTCGTAAAAGGCAATTAAAAGCGCCGCAACGAAGAAAACCGTATTGAGAAACGCACCGCTGAACGATGACATGATGTTGGAAAACACCGGCGAACAGTTCCGGATAAAAAGCTTATGTATAAGTCCGCTGCTCAGCCCCATCAGCAATCTCGGGATCAAGCAAACAAGCAGGGTCAGAATCGGGTTTATCTTAAGAAAGGTCTGTCCGAACACATAGCTTTCATCAAAGCAATGCAAAAAGCTTGAAATTCCGAAAACCGCTCCCAGATAAAGTCCGCACAACGGTCCGCACTGAACCGCTCCGACAACGACCACAACCGGCAAAAAAGTTATCGACGCTCTGAGCATTTTCAAGTATCCGAGCGGTGTGAAGCTCATTATAATTATAAGTACGGTCAGAATTGTCATAAATATGATTTTTTCTTTCCTATTTTCCCTCAAAGACATTTCCATTTATCAATAGCCCTTCCGTTTGTAAATATTTTTCAATCCCTCAAGTATAAGGTCACGGTCATAAATAATTTCACGATCGCAATTTTTAACAATCTCCTCCGCCAAGCCGCCTGTGGCTACGGTCGTTTTAACCTTCCTGCCGAATTCCTTTTCCATTCTTTCGGTCAGCCCGTCGAGCATTGCCGCCGTGCCGAAAACCGTACCCGACTGCATACAGTCCACGGTGTTTGTGCCGATTGAGGTTGAAGGAGCGATAAGTCTGACCGCCGGAAGCTGCGAGGTCTTTTTCGCAAGAGCCTCAAGCGAAATTCCTACGCCTGCCGAAATCGTACAGCCGAGGAACATTCCGTTCTCGTCAAGAAGAATGATTTTTGTCGCCGTGCCGAGATCGAGAATGAAGCACGGCAGCGGATATTTGCTTATCGCCGCAACCGAAGCAACGGCAATGTCTGCGCCGACGAAGCCCTCGGTGTTCGTAACTATCTTCAGTCCCGTGCCTATATCCGAGGTCAAAACGGTCGGAGTAACCCTCGTGACGGTTTCAACCGCCCGGCTCACCGCATTGACGACCTCAGGAACAACGCTGCTGATGATTGCACCGGAGAAATCCGAACGGCTTGCGTTGTGAAGCTTAAAGATATTAAGAAGCTCGACAGAATACTGATCGCTCGTTCTTTTTCTGTCCGTCGCCAGACGAGAGGTGAAGAGCAGCGTGTCGCCTTCATATATTCCCATAGTTATATTGGTATTGCCGATATCTATTGTTAAAAGCATATCAATCACCGTGTAAATTATATTGATTTTCAAATTAAAAGTCAATGTTGTTAATACAACAACCATAATAAACTGCGTTTTTCGGAGTTTTGACCATTAGCCCGAGAAAGCTTTGTGCATATTTGCTGAATTTCTCATAACTTATTGAAATAATTGTAAAGATGTGATACTATAAATCGGATAACGGAGGCGCTCTATGAGAATCTTACAAAAAGGCTTTAATTATTCGCAGGACGGACCCGGAAACAGGCTGGTATACCACCTGCAGGGCTGCAACTTTAAATGTAAATGGTGTTCAAATCCCGAAAGCATTCCGCTTTTCTCCGACAAGGCGGAGGATGTTTCCGCCGACAAAATCGTTGACGAGATCAAGCGAAGCAGAATGATGTTTTTCGACGGAGGCGGAGTAACCTTCACCGGCGGAGAACCGACCCTGCAGGCCGACGAACTGATTTATGTGTTGAAAGAAGCACAGTCCGTCGGCATAAACACCGCCATTGAAAACAACGGCTCAAGCCCGAGACTTTGCGAAATTTCCGACTGTGTAGATTATATGATGGTCGATATTAAGCATCCCGACGATGATATACACAAAAAATATGTTGCACACAGCAACAAAATGACGGTGGAAAATCTTATAAAGCTTTCAAATATGCGTGATCAGCTCCATGTCCGCATTCCGCTGATAAACCATGTCAACACAGACCCCGAGCCGTTCGTCGAGCTGTTTAAAAGAATGAACATGACAAACACAGTCGTCGAAATTCTTGCATACCACGAATACGGCAAGTGCAAGTGGACTGAGGAATATCAGATAACGGATGGCTTTGTGAGTGAAAAACAAATAAACGAATTTAAAAAGCGTCTCGAATGTGACGGCGTAAAATTTATAACCACTTGAGGTGACGGTATGATTTTTGACATTTATTCACCCGAAAAGGTAAGTGAAAAGGCAAAGGTGCTTTTCAAGCACGAAAGGGCAAAGGACAGGCTTGACGGCTGGTTCATCGCCAAGGAAAAGGAGCTGGAAATTTACGGCTCACTTTCCGAGTATGATGAGGAGGTCAAGAAAGCTCTCATCATCAAGGAAATCGTAAAGGATATCCCGATCAGCCTCGACGAAAATCAGATTTTCGCAGGAACTCAGGACGATTCCTTTGCAAGAAGCTATGCGCTCATCAATCCCTCCTTCAAGGTTGAGGAGTTTGCAGGCTATTGCGACCCTGCCGCAGTTTTCGGCGACATCGTTCCGAACGAGGAGTTCACCGAGGAAAGAATCAACAAAGCCAAGGAAGAATTTCTCCGAACAGAGTACGCAAAAAAGCTCGAAAAGGTCTATTCGGAAAGCGAGAGCTACACGAAGGAGGTCATCTACTTCTTCGAGCAGGTCACGGGACATCTTATCCCCGATTTTCGCTTTGCGTTGAAGCACGGACTTAAAGCTCTCATCGACGAGATGAAGGGCAAAGAGGGCAACGGCTACAAGGCGTTCGTCATTTCTCTTGAGGCTGCGTGCGACCTTGCCGCAAGATATGAAAAGCTTGCGAGTGAAAAGGCCGAGACTCTCCCCGAGCCGCAAAAATCGCAGTTCAATCTCATGGCAGACACGCTCAAAAAGGTTCCTTACAACGGAGCGGAAAACCTCTACGAGGCTATCCAGTCATTCATAATATTATGGCAAATGATGTGCCTTGAGCAAGCTCCGAACCCGTTCGCATTCTCCGTAGGAAACGCCGACAGAATTTTCGAGCCGTACCGCAACGGCCTTGACCGTGACGAAGCGGCGGCTTTGTTCAAGCATTTTCTTGTTTTCTTCAATGTTGCGGACAGGAGCTGGGCTATCTCGCAGAACATCATCGTCAGCGGACGCAGCGTTTGCGGCGAGGATTTGACAAACCCGACTACATATGCGTTGCTTGACGCTTACTACGATATGAATCTGCCGCAGCCGATACTTTCGGTCAAGCTGCACAAAAACACACCCGAAAAGCTCTACCGTGAGCTTGGCAGATTCTTCTTCTCACCCGGCGTTCTCACTCCGTCGATGTTTAACGACGACGCACTCTTTGAAACGCTCGGCTCGCACGGTGTTGATAGGGACGACCTCCCGAATATAGCTATCGCAGGCTGTCAGGAGCCGCTCATCATGGGCGAGGACAACGCCAACACGACCAACAGCTGGTTCAACCTGCCGAAAATTCTTGAAATGACCCTCACGGGCGGCTATTCTCTCATCACAGGCGAAAAGCTCTGCGATGTCCCCAAAGCTCCGCTTGAAAATATCCGTGAGGAATTCTATAAAAATGTAAAATTCTTTGCGCATGAAATGGCTAAGTCCGCCAACGGTGCGTCGGAAGCTATTTCAACCCAGCGTGTGCCGTTCCTTTCTTGCTTCATGGGAGGTCAGCGCAACGGTATTGACGCAAGAGATATTCATAAGCAGGGCACAAAGTATAACGGAAGCGGCTGTCTTATTCACGGCACATGCGTTGTTGCCGACTGCTTCGCCGCGATAGACAAGCTGCTTAAAGAAAGACCGCAGGACGCAGATAAGCTCGTGCCCGCTCTCAAAGCCGACTTTGCCGGCTACGAAGACCTGCGTGACTTCCTGCTCGGCGCAGATAAATTCGGCAACAATATTGAAAAGGTTGACAACGAAGCCGGCGAAATCGCATCAAAGGTTGCCGATGTAATCGCAAACGAGAAAAACTATCTCGGCAATCCGTTCAGACCCGATTTCAGCACCCCGTCAACCCATCTTCTCTACGGCTACTGGGTCGGTGCAACGCCCGACGGCAGAAAGAGCCGTGATATGCTCAACTACGGCGTCGATCCCCTCTACGGCAGTGCCGAAAACGGACTCGGCTTCCGTGTGCTCTCAAATATGAAGATGCCGTTTAAAAAATTCAACGGCGGTTATGCTTCCCACCTCGGCGTTGACCCGAAATATTTCAAGGAGGAAACCTACGAGGACAAGGGCGTTGAGTTCAGGGATAAAATTGTAAATCCCCTGTTTTTCAATCCGCTCAAGCAGGGCGTTTCACCGTTCTATCTTTATGTTAATGTTACAACGGCGGAAATTCTCCGCAAGGTTCTTGCCGAGCCTGAAAAATATGCCCCAAGCGGAGTATATATCATGAGAATCCACGGCACATTCGTAAACTTTCTCGACCTCTCCCCTGCTATTCAGCAGGATATAATCCGCCGCCTCGATCCCAAGTCGGCGAATTTGGAGTGAGGAAGGAGCGCCAAATGAACTCACTCGGAATTGACATAGGAACAACGGGAATATGCGGAATCACCGTCAACTGCGAAAGCGGTGAAATTCTCGATTCCATAAGCATAAACAATGATTCGTTCATCAAAACGGACAGAGAATACGAGCGGATTCAATCGCCCGAAAGAATAACCGAAATCGTCCTTTCAATCGTCGAAAAGCTCTGCAATGCAGATACAAGGTCAATCGGCATTTCCAACCAGATGCACGGTATTCTTTATGCCGACGAATTCGGCAATGCGATATCTCCGCTCTACACCTGGCAGGACGCAAGAGGAAGCCTTGAATACAAAAACGGCAAAAGCTATGCCGAGCACCTCGGCTCGTTCGCAGGCTACGGTTTGGTTACCGACTTCTACAATCGTGAGAACGGACTTGTCCCGGAAAACACAAAATATATAATGACTGTCGGTGACTACATTGCGCTGAAGCTTTGTAAAAAATCCGAACCGGTCATGCATGTTACAAACGCCGCTTCGCTCGGTCTGTTTGACCTTGAAAGCAAAAAATTCAAAATGGATTCGGGCTTTCTGCCGAGAGTAACGGATACACTCGAAACAGTCGGCGAATACAACGGAATACCCGTTACGGTCGCTCTCGGCGACAATCAGGCAAGCTTCATCGGTTCGGTTTGTGACGACGAAAGCGCATTACTTAACTTTGGTACAGGCTCGCAGATCTCCGTTATCGGCAACAGTGCAAACGCTCCCGATGGAATCGAAGCTCGCCCGTTCACCGAGGGTAAATATCTCTATGCCGGCTGCGCTCTCTGCGGCGGCAGAGCCTTTGCGGCTGCGGCAGGCTTTGTTGAAGCCTGTGCAGAGCTTGCAACGGGCGAAAAATGCGAAAATATCTATAAAAAAATCGACAAAGCCCTTGAATCAAAGCTTAAAACAACGGTCGTTGCCGACACACGCTTCTGCGGCACAAGGAGCGACCCGACGGTAAAAGGCTCTTATTCGGGAATTGACGAAAACAATTTCACGCCCGAGGATATCCTGCTTTCGACGATCGTCGGAATGTCACGGGAGCTTTACGATATGTATAAGCTCATCGGCAAGGACTGTGAAAAAATCGTCTGCTCCGGCAACGGAATAAGAAAAAATCCTGCTTTGAGGCGTGTGACCGCCGAAATGTTCGGCAAAAAAATAAATATTCCTCTTTACAAGGAGGAGGCAGCCTACGGAGCCGCTCTGGCATCCATGGCAGGCAGCGGAATTTATCCGAGCCTTGACAAGGCAAGGCAGCTTATCAGGTATAAATGACCGAGGAGGTTTTAAATATGTTTTACAATTATCCGATTTTCTTTGAGCAAAACAGAGTTTTCCGTGTCTACAAGGGCGGAAAGCTTTTTGCCGACTTCTTCTCAGACGATTCCGAGGACGGCAACTACCCCGAGGAATGGGTCGTTTCAAATGTCCATGCGCTCAACGACGGAAGCACCGACAAATATGAGGGCGTTTCCAAAATCAAAGGCGAGGAGCTCTATCTCAGCGACGCTCTGTGTGAATACAAAAACGAAATCATCGGCGAGCGTGACGATCTCGGCGTGCTGACAAAAATTCTTGACAGTGCGATCAGACTTCCCGTTCAGGCGCACCCCGACAAGGCTTTTTCAAGGAAGTATTTCAACTCGTCCTACGGCAAGGAGGAGAGCTGGTATATCCTTGCCACTCGTCCCGGCGGAAAGGTTTTCTACGGCTTCAAGGACGGAGTGACCATGGAGCAGTTTGAAAAAGCAATTGAGGAGAGCGAAAACAGCAAAACCGTTATGGAGGATTTGCTTGAAGCCTTTGAGGTCAAGCCCGGCGATGTCATTTATATCCCTGCCAAAATGGTTCACGCTATCGGTGCAGGCTGTCTGCTTCTTGAGGTTCAGGAGCCGTCGGACTTCACAATTCAGCCCGAGCGCTGGTGCGGCGATTACAAGCTCAGCGACCACGAAATGTACCTCGGCATTGATAAAGCTACCGCCATGGAGTGCTTCGATGTCAATCTGAAATATCCTGCGCCGATTGAGCCGGTAACTATCGGCGACAGCGACGGAGTGAAGTATCTTTCGCTCATCGACGAAAGAATGACGACAAGCTTCACGGTCAGAAAGATTGAGCTTTCGGGCGGCGAATTCAGCCTCGACGGTGGCGCAAGAATCTATGTCGTTACAGAAGGCAACGGAAAAATCACCGGCGACGGCTACGAAAAAGAAATCAAAAAAGGCGATTACTTCCTGATGCCCGTTGCCGCCGAGGGCAAGTTCAAGCTCAGCGGAAACGCAGGCATTGTGGAGTGTTACAGATAAAATTCTGCTAAACATGATAAAACAATATAATCCTAATTCGGAATTATATAAAGGCAATACCGCACAAATTCAATTTCCTCCAAAGAAAGGAATGGTCAAAAAATGCACACTCTTAACCCAAGGGTACTCAAAAATCAAATCATTCAAATCGAACCGTATTGCGTGACGGATCGCTTTGAAATCGGCTCGTGGAAAAGCTACACGGGTATGCATGTCAGCCCGAACAACATAGTCCTTGACGAAAATCCGCCGGTTCAAATGCATCTTGGCGACAGGTGGAAGGCCGGCTACGACGAAACGAGATACTTCGAGGCCGAGATCACCGTACCTGCCGAATTTGAGGGCAAAAAGGTATATCTTTCGATCGATTTCGGCGGCGAAGCCATCGTCAGAATCAACGGACAAATCGTCGGCGCAGTCAGCTCAGAGGAAAACTTCGGCTGGGTTCACCGCACAGAAATCCTTTTCAAGGACGGAGTTAAGCCGGGCGAAAAGCTCAGCATTCAGGTTGAGGGTGCGGTCAACTGCGCCGGATTCTGTGACCGTGCGGTCGCAGGCGCAAAATTCATGGAATATTCGCTGAGAAAAGCCGAGCTTATCGCAGTTGACAGGCTGACCGAAAGCTACTGGTTCGATATCTCTACCGCCTGGGACGCATACGAGCACTGTGAGGACGGATATGTCAAATCCCGTCTTTTCAACGCCATGGACGATTCGGTTCATCAGCTTGACTTTGACCTCGGCGGCGAGGCTTTTATCGCTTCCGTGCCGAAGGCAGTCAATGTGCTTTGGGGCGAAATTGAAAAAATCAACTACTCCTCCCCCGGTGAAATCATCATGGCAGGCCACAGCCACCTTGATGTTGCATGGCTCTGGACAGTCAAGGAGATCACAAGAAAAACGGCAAGAACCTTTTCAAACAATCTTGCCCTTATGGACAATTATCCCGACTTCAAGTTCACTCAGAGTCAGGCAGTTCTCTATGACTTTATGAAGAAGCACTATCCGGACATCTTCGAGCGGGTCAAGGAAAAGGTCAAGAACGGACAGTGGGAAATCGTCGGCAACGCATGGGTCGAGGCGGACACAAACATCGCAAGCGGCGAGGCTCTTATTCGTCAGCTTCTTTACGGCAGAGAGTTCTTCATGAAAGAATTCGGCGTTTCGTCCGATATTTACTGGCTGCCCGACTGCTTCGGCTTCACTTGGGCATTGCCGCAGATTATCAAGCGTTCGGGCATGAAATATTTCATGACTTCAAAGCTTTTCTTTAACGATACCAACGAGTTCCCGCACAGCGTTTTCCGCTGGAGAGCGCACAGCGGCGATGAAATTCTCGCTTATCTTTGCAAGCAGCCGTACCAGAGCGAGTACGACGCAGATTACATAACACGGCTTCGCAGAAACAACAGCCAGAACAGCATTGTTGACATCTCCTGCGGTATGTTCGGCTACGGCGACGGCGGCGGCGGATGCACCTTCAAGCAGGTCGAAAGCGGCAAGCGTCTTGAAAAGCTCCCCGGTATGCCGAAAACAAGGAACGGAAAGGTTTCGGACTTCTTCCACAGTATTGACGGCGATTTTGACAAGCTTCCCGTTTACGACGGCGAGCTTTACTATGAAAACCACCGTGGCACATTCACCAGTCAGGCATTCATCAAAAAGAACAACCGCCGCGGTGAATTTATGATGAGAAACGCCGAGATTCTCAATATCTTCGGTGGAAATTATCCTGCCGAGGATATTGAAAAGGCATGGAAAATCCTGCTCATCAACCAGTTCCACGACATTCTCCCCGGTACCTCCATTCACGAGGCAATGGAGAACACAAGAGAGGAATATGCCGAGCTTCGTGAGCTTGGCAGCAGACTTGTCCGTGACGGAAAGAGCAAAATTCTCAACAGCGTAAAGGTCAGGGACGATTCCGTGCTTGTCTGGAATATGCTCACATGGCAGACAAAGGGTCTTGTCAAAGCCGAGATTCCGTATGCTGCAAAGGGCATACGAAATTCCGACGGCGAGCTTCTTGCAAGCAAGGTTTACAGTGAAAACGACAAGCATTATATTGAATTCTATGCCGATCCCGTACCTGCCTTCGGTTACGGAATTTTTACCCTTTGCGACGAAACAGCGGAATTTGACGCTGTCAAGGCAACAAAGAATTCCATTGAAAATAAATACCTCAAGGTCGTTCTTGACAACAACGGACTGCTCGATGAAATAATCGATAAGCAGACCGGCAGGCAGCTGCTCACAGGCAAGGGAAATCTTATGAGCATATCCCTCGATAAGCCTATTCACGAGAGCGCATGGAACCTTGAGTTCGATTATCAGATGAAATCCCAAAAGCTTATCGACGCCGAAAGCATTGAAGTCGTTGAAAGCTCTCCGCTCAGGGGCGTTATCCGTGTTGTCAGAAAATTCCACGAATCAACGATCACTCAGGATATCATCCTTGAAAAGGACAAGCCGACGGTTGATTTTGATACAAGGGTTGACTGGCATGAGCGTGAAAAGATTCTCAAGGCGGAGTTCCCCGTTGATATCAGAAGCCGCAACGCAAGCTGCGAGATCGCTCACGGCGCAGCGGAATATCCGACCCATTACAACACCTGCTACGATCAGGCAAAGTTCGAGTTCTGCGCTCACAAGTGGGCGGATCTCTCCGAAGGCGGCTACGGCGCAAGCATACTCAACGACTGCAAATACGGCTACAATGTGCATGACAATGTGATGAAGATAACGCTTCTCAGAGGACCGAATTTCCCCGATCCGCTCGGCGATATCGGAATGCACTCGTTCAGATATTCCTTCTATCCCCACACGGGAACATGGCGTGATGCCGACACGGTAAAGCTCGGCTTTGAGGAAAACATCAGGCTCGACGCCGAATTCGTCAAGGCAAACGGCGGCGACAATAACGGCCGCAGCTTTGCACGAATTGACGGTGACAGCGTTATTCTCGACGCAGTCAAGCAGGCGCAGGACGGCAACGGAGTAATCGTCAGAATGTACGAATCCGAGACACGCCACTGCACGGCGAAGGCATGGTTCGATCTTGACTATTCAAAGGTTATTGAATGTAACCTTATGGAATGCGACGAGCACGAAATCCCGTGCAAGAACGGTGAATTTGAGTTCAGCATGAAGCCGCACGAGGTCAAGACCTTCAGGCTTATTTAAAAAGTAAAACAGTCTCTCTTGCTTAGGTAAAAAAGAGAGACTGTTGTTTTATATTTCCTTGTTTTCAAGCATTTTCTTAACATCAAGCAATGACGGCAGCACATACCTCGCCATTCTTCTCGACTCCTCGGACGGCTGTTTCAGATCCGGAATACAGATAACGGGAATCCCTGCGGCATGGGCAGCGTGGATTCCTGCGTCGCTGTCCTCAAGGACAAGGCATTCCTCAGCCCTCGTCCCGGACTTTTCCACTGCTTTGAGAAAGATATCCGGCGCAGGCTTACTGCGTTCTATCTCGTCGCCGAAAACTTCGCCGTCAAAATATCCGTCAATGCCGTTGCCCGACAGAATCGTGTACGCTCTTTCCTTTCCGCTTGACGATGCAAGATAAATGCCGTAGCCGTTATTTCTGAGGAAAACGAGAAGCTCTCTTGCGCCCTTTTTGAGCGGAACACCCTTGGTTTTCAGGTATTCTTTTTCCGCTTCATGCGTAAGCGCAAGACCTCTTTCAACATCAAACGGCAGGTCATAATTTTTAATCAGTTCCGTAAGATTGCGTACTGCGGTTCGGCCGCAATAAATATCCGCATACTCTTTCAAACTAATTTTGTGTCCGTTTTCCGCAAGCATTTTTACAAAAAATTCATATGTCATCAATTCGCTGTCCACCAGCAGACCGTCAAGGTCAAAAATTACCGTTTTGATCATTGCTTCACCGCCTTTTTCAGATTTATTGTATCACAAGCTCCGCAAGAAATAAAGTGCTGTTTTTTGTAAGGGTGTATTCCGATTTTGTGAACAGATTATCGCCGAATGCCAGTTTGTCAAGCATTCTATTGACTTTTTCACCCAATATGGTATCATAAAAACAAACTTTACAAAGGACTGATCATATGAGAGACATAGAAGATGTTCGCCGATTTTTCGAGGGCGACAGATACGCCGTTGAGGTCACGGGCGTAAAGATAGACAAGGTTGACGACTGCTATTCAATGTGCAGCCTTGAGCTTGACGAACGGCACTACGGCGCACACGGTCAGGTCATGGGAGGCGTTATGTTCACTCTCGCCGATTTTGCCTTTGCCGTTGCGACCAACACTCCCGAAAGCTTCACCGCCACGGCGGACAGCCACATAAGCTACCTCACCTCATCAAAGGGCAAAAAGCTTTTTGCCGAATGCCAAAAGATTCGTGAGGGCAAGAAGCTTTGCTTTTATGAAATAACGATAACCGACGATCTCGGCATTAAAATCGCCGTTGTCAGCACGACAGGCTTCCATATCAGTGCAAAATGAGGTGACAGAATGACACAAACATTATTATGTATCGTAACGGCGTTTTTGACGCTTATCGCTCCGATTTTCAAGCTTGATACAACACCGATAACTCCGTTTGAAAATCTCCTCATTGAGAACGAACCGACAGTCGATGAATCTCGTTTCTACGACCGGGTTGACGGTATAAGCGATTCGGCGTTCTATATTGCAAGACCGAATGAAAAGAATTACAAAACCGTCAACGCCTCCGATTTCGGCGTAAGCACGGCGGAAAATAACAATTATTCCGCTTTTTGCAAAGCAATTGAGTATTGCAGGGAAAATCCGTGCACGGTTCTCAAGGTTGACGCAGGAAAATACTTTTTCCGTACCGACAGTCAAATTCAGCTTAACGGCATGAAAAATATTGTCATTGACGCCGAAGGCGCACAGTTCGTTTTCGAGCACCCGAACTACTTTTCCATAAACAGCTGCGATTGCATTGAATTCCGAGGCTTAAGCATAACATGGAACTTTGAAGAATCAAGGCTCGCTTCACTTGTGAAAATCAAAAATGCAGACCCCATGGCTCACACCCTTGAAATTGAGTTCACAGAGCTTGACGATGTTTCGGAAAATGTTCCGATAATGGCTTTCACGAAATACGACCCTAAAACGCTCACTCCGGGAACAAGGCATGATTTCAGGGAAAATTATGTTTATCAATTCCCCGGCTCAATCAAGTCGGTTGAAAAAACCGAGCACAATGTATTGAAAATCACACATGACGGCTCGCTTGACAGCTATGCAAACGGAGAAGTTTATCTCCTGCGCCACCATGTTTACGGCGGCAACGCATTCAATATTTACAGAACATCTAATATCACCTTTTCCGGCGTCAAGCTGTACGCCATCGCAGGCATGGGCTGGTTGTTTGAGAACCGCTCAGAGCGTTTCCAGCTGCTCGACTGCGTGATTGGTCTTGACCCCGATCACCCAAACGACAACAGAGTTTCGGCAACCGCCGACGGCGTGCATATTGCCAACACAAACGGTAAATTCAAAATCAGCGACTGCGATTTCAGCTTCATGGGCGACGACGATGTGAATGTGCATGACAACATTGCAATGGTTACGAACAAGCCCGACGCAAAAACGGTTGAAATTTACACCAACGCAAACAATTTCGCAGTCGGAGATACCGCAATTTTCAGCAGCAAAAGCTTTAACAATCTCGGCTTCTCTGCAACGGTTGTGTCTGTTGACGGCAACAGCCTTACATTTGACCGAGAGCTTCCCGACAGCATTGTCAAGGACTGTATCGTTTCAAACGGCAGCATCGACAGCGGAAATTATGTTATCAGCGGCAATTACTTTCACGAAAACCGTGCAAGAGGTCTGCTCCTCCAGAGTGACAACGGTCTTTGTGAAAACAACAGGTTCTACAAAACCATGGCAAACCCCATCAAAATCATCATGGATATTTCATCGGGACTTTGGCTTGAGGGCACGGGCGTTAACGGCCTTGTTGTCAGAAACAACAGCTTCGTTGAATGTAATGTTGCAGGCTGGGGCGCACAAATAAATATCTCGTCAAATATTGACGGCAGCTCCGCCGACTCTACTCTTTTCTATAATATTGTCATCGAAAATAACAGCTTTGAAGGCTTCTACGGCAGGCTAATTGATGCGTCGAATGCCTCCAACCTAAAAATTTGCGGAAACAGAATCAACAATACGGAGGGTGACTGCGAAGCAAAACGAGGACGAATCATAATCCGTCAAAGCTGCTCAAAGGTAACGATCAGCAACAATAAATACAAGCCGTCAATCAAAGCCCCGTTCCAAGGTCTGATTGAATTTATAAATATTAAGGCAACACCGCACAAATTGAGGCGCACGCCTTGCTTGAATCTGTTTCCGTCATGCTGCACAAAAATTCCTTGACTTGCGTCAGCAAGC
>CAVFTC010000035.1:12123-19267 GCA_963625295.1 Bacteroides faecis | reverse complement strand
GTATTGCCTTAATTATATTTTATTATATTTTTCTTCGCTTTGGCGGATAAGCTCCAGCGCATCGGCGTTATTGGCTTTTGTCTTTTTTGTCGAAGCCTTTTTTGTTGCTTTTGGGGAATCTTTTTTAACCGTCTTTTTCTCCGCAGACTTTTTTTCGTTCTTTTCTGCGGCGGCGGTTTCATTGATTATTTCCCTGTAGCTTGCATTTATATCCTTGTATTCGTTCTTCAAATCCGAAACGGATACAAAGGTTTCTTCAATCACCGAAGAAATATTTTCAAGCTCGGTTTGCAAGTCCTTTATCCTACGCTTTGCTTCAAGGATTTGATCCGCCGTAAGCTCCCTGACGGATTTTTCGAGTGAGCGTGCCGCCTCGATATAATTGTCCGTATATTCCTGCGTCTTTTTCAAAAAACGCTGCGAGGGCAGGCTGCTTTCACGAGCCTTTTCACGGTTTTGAATTTCCTCGGTCAGACGAACAATTTCCGCTTCCTTGTCGGCAATTTCCGCTTTAAGTGCGTCCGCCTCACCTTGAAGCTCCTCAAGCTTGTCGGAATCCTTTTTCGCTCTGTTCATCTTGATTTGCATTGCGTTGATTCGGTTCATGACATCATAGCAATCGTAGCCGCCGAGCATAACCTTTTTCAGGATTATCTCCTGCATATTATCCGCTCCTTAATTATTCAACATCCGATGTACAGTGGGGGCACTTAACGGCCTCAATGGCGATCTCGGACTTGCAATAAGGGCAGACCTTCGTTGTCGGCGCAGGCTCATCCTCCGTCTTTTTGTTCAAGCGATCGGAAACATCGTTTATCATCTTGACAATAACAAAAATTACGATTGCCATGATGAAGAAATTGATAACCGCCGTGATAAATTTTCCGTACTTGATCGAAGCGTCGCCGATCATTACCGCAAGGTTTGAAAAATCGACCTTGCCCAATATAATTCCGAGCAGCGGCGTGACGATGTCCTCAACAAGCGAGCTTACAATGGCCTGAAACGCTCCGCCGATGATAACACCGACTGCAAGGTCAATAACATTGCCTCGCATGATAAACTTCTTAAATTCCGCAAAAAATCCTTTTTCTTTCGACATAAATATTCCTCCTGCTTTAAGCGTCTTTTTTATGGCAATACCGCACAATTGCAATTGTGCTTTGTGCTGTATTGACTATATATTAACATATCAATTTATTTTTTTCAATAGCAATACATCACAAAAATTTTTACCGTTACTCTTCCCTTTTGAGCCGCTATATTGTATAATCATTAAGACAACACCTAATTAAAAGGAGCTGAACGAAGTGGCAAATTTTATGGACGAAAGCTTTCTTCTTTATAACGACACGGCAAAAAAGCTTTTCTTTGACGCAGCGGCGGATATGCCTATTTTTGATTGGCACTGTCACCTGTCGCCAAAAGAGATTTACGAAAACAAGCAGCCTGCCGACCTTGCGGAGCTTTGGCTCGGCGGCGATCACTACAAGTGGCGAGCCATGCGAAGCTTCGGCATTGAGGAAAAATACATTACCGGCGACGCAACCGGATACGAAAAATTCAAGGCGTGGGCTAAGGTTCTGCCGGCGTGTATCGGCAATCCGCTCTACCACTGGACGCACCTTGAGCTGCAACGGTACTTTGATATTTACGAGCCGCTGAACGAGAAAAGCTGCGACGAAATCTGGAACAAAGCCAACGCAAAAATTGCCGCCGGCGGCTTCACGCCGAGGGAGCTTATCGTCAGCTCGAATGTCACCTGCCTTTGCACAACGGACGATGCGGCTGACACGCTTGAATACCACAGACTGCTTGCCGAGGACAAGAGCTTTAAATGCAGAGTCCTGCCGGCTTTCCGTCCGGAAAAAGCGCTGAATATTGAGCAGCCGACTTTTCTTCCGTGGCTTGGCTCACTTGAAAAAATCAGCGGGCAAAAAATAGACAGCTATCAAAAGCTGACTGAGGCTTTGAAAAGCAGAATTGATTTCTTCGCCGAAAACGGCTGCCTTGCGAGCGACCACTCCTTTGGTTATGTTCCGTACAACAGAGCAAGCGAAACGGAGCTTGAAGCGATATTCCGAAAAGCTATCGACGGCGAGGCTCTCAATACGGACGAGCAGGATAAATACAAGACCGAGCTGTTCAGATTTTTCGCCCGTGAATATGCCCGACACGGCTGGGCTTGTGAAATTCACATCGGTGCAATGAGAAACAACAACACAAGAATGTTTAAGTCCATCGGACCCGACACGGGCTTTGATTCAATAGGCGACGGCAGCATTGCGCATAAGCTTTCCGGAATGCTCGATTCTCTCGACGAGGAGGGCTGCCTGCCGAAAACAATTCTTTTTGCGCTCAATCCGGCAACAAATTATGTTCTCGGCTCAATGCTCGGCAATTTCCAATCAAGCGAAGCGGCTTCAAAAATTCAGCTCGGCTCGGCTTGGTGGTTCAACGATAATATCGACGGCATGAGGGAACAATTGAAGACCTTTGCAAACCTCGGCGTTCTCGGAAAATTCGTCGGCATGGTTACGGATTCGAGAAGCTTTCTTTCATATCCCCGCCATGAGTATTTCCGCCGTATTCTCTGCGGACTTGTCGGCGAATGGGTCGAACAGGGACTTTATCCCGACGACGAGTCGCTCATTGACATAATAAAAGATATTTCATACAACAACGCAGTCAAATATTTCGGACTTAATTAAAGGAGAAAACACTCATGAAAAAAATAATATCACTTTTACTCAGCGTTATAATTTGCTTTTCCGCCTGTTCCGTTGCCTCCCTTGCGGCAAACGACAGCCTTCCGTCACGCTTCATCTATCGTATTGACGAATTATGCGATAGATTTGTAAGCGTTGCCGCCCGTGCTTTTAACCTTATATTCGGAACTGACGAGGACGACATTGACAAAGCTGCCGAAAACGAAAAAGCGTGGACAGCCATCGACAAGGATTATTCCTTGGTAAATGTTGAAACAACTCTTGAGGCAGAGGCATGGATAATGAACGAGCTGACCTTTGTCAGCCAAAAGAGCTATGCCGACAGCTTTAACGATGTAACTCTTGATTTAATCCTTACGGGCAACGGCAGGAAATATACAGTACCCGGCTTTTGGGACGGCGGCAACACATGGAAGCTTCGATTTGTTTGCCCGTCGGAAGGCACATGGTACTACCAAACAGTGTGCTCGGACGAGGACAATGCCGTGCTTCATAACCGAACAGGCAAAATAATTTGCAAAAACTATTCGGGCGAGCTTGATATTTACAAGAACGGCTTTGTAACTACAGACTACGGAAAAAAGTATTTTACATATGATGACGGCACGCCGTTTTTGTATCTCGGCGACACACATTGGAGTCTCGGCGACGAAACTCAGGACATGGTAAAAACCATTTGCGAAACAAGATATGCGCAGGGCTTTACCGTTTTTCAGTCCGAGCCGATCGGCGCAAAATTCCATCTTGAAAACGGCGTTACCGAGGATGACATGGCAGGCTTTGCCGACTATGACGCAAAATTCAAAACAATTGCAGAGAACGGTCTTGTTCATGCAAACGCCGAATTTTTCTACCCGTCGGATATGAATACTCTTATTTCAACCTTCGGCGGCTACAGCGATGAATATACAGAAATAAAAATCGGCAGAAAAAAGGTAAAATTTTATTATTTAAGCGACAGCGTTAAAGAGTATCTCGAAAAGCTGACCCGTTATTGGGTTGCAAGATATTCCGCATTCCCCGTTCTTTGGACATTGGGTCAGGAGGTCGACGACGACTTCTATTGGTCAACCGATAATCATTCGGCATGGAGCTACGCCAACAACCCGTACAAGCTGATTGCCGAATATATCGATAAATATGATTGTTACGATCATCCTATCTCGGCTCATCAGGAAAACACAGGCGCAACCTCCGCTTACGGTTCGGGAGATGGCGCAACGGATAAATGCAAGGTATATAATAAAAATGTTTCCGCCTCCGCATTCCGCAATGTTAAAGCTCACACATGGTATGCGGCACAGTGGTCTCCGTCAAAAACCTCTCAGTTTGATTTCGGCGTTACAAAGGATTATTGGTTCAACTCGCAGGGAAAGCCCGTCGTAAACTATGAGGGCGCTTATTGCGGACTTTGGACAAAGGATTTCGGAAGCCGTATGCAGGGCTGGTGCTCCTATCTCAACGGAATGTACGGCTACGGCTGGGGCGGTCATGATACATGGAGCTATACAAACACATATGACGAGGAGAACACATCAACGGACGGCGTCGATACGATAACCTCTCAGGAAAAGATCGACGCAACATGGCTCGATTCGCTTGCATACGAAAGCGGATTTCAGTGCGGATATATGATAGACTTTCTCGGCGGTATTGAATGGTACAATCTCGTTCCGAGGTTTAACAATAAATCATATTTTGTACCCGGAAGAAATGTGTTTTATTCCTACGCAAGCAATGAAGCTAACAGCGAAATCGTTATCTATTTCTACTCGTTCAGCAACAGCTCGATAGCCGAAAATCCAAACTCAAACGCTAAGAGCGGAACGGCAACGGGAACGGTCGGTAATCTTGAAAAAAAGCAAGCCTATACATACAAATGGTTCAATCCCGTAACGGGCGAGTATACCGAGGAAGGTTCTTTCACCTCCTCCTGCGTCGGAACATATTATATCGGCAAAAAAGCCGATACGGACATGGTACTTTATATAGAAAAGCAATAACTAAAGGCAATGCCGCACAATTTTTGGTGTGTGTGGCATTGCCTTAACTCTTTTAAATCAGTTATTGAAAAACGGATCGTATTCCGAGAAAGCTCCGAGAGGATAGCTTATCTTCTGCGTCGGAATGTCATCGGCGGAATAGTCGGTGCAAAGGCCGATCGGAGATGAAATCTCAACAGGCTCGGCAATGTCGCTCGGAGCTGCCTCAAGCGTAACGGCGAATGCGGTCACCTTCGCCTTGCCGGCAGCAGATGCGCTGAGCATAAGGGTAAAAAATACTTCCTCGCTGTATTTGCAGTCATCGGAAAAATTGTAGCAGTTATAAAAAGCCTGCAAAACACTCGAAACCGGAATGATATGCGTTCCTGCTGTCAGCTCAAGCTCCTGAGTAAATTCAGCGGCGTCTCTCCTTGCTTCAAAATCCAGCTCACCGGAATTGACCTGATAAAGCACCGGGTTTATTTTCACCGTACAGCTCTGAGAAAGCTCCGCACGAACATAGCCGTGCAGCGAAACATTGTACGGTGCGTCAAGTCCGAGCTTAAACGAGGAGATCGGCATTTTTTCAAGCGACGAGGTAGAATTGACCGTAAAAACATCACTTGCTCCGCTGCTTTTCCACGAAATATGCTTTATGAACGGCTGCGGTGTTCTCTTTGGGATAAAGCGGCTGTTGGCAGCCATAACCCTGATCGTGTTGCCGATAAACTCCGTGTATTTTGTTATGCAATAGTTTGTGTATGCGCCCCCGTAAACATTGGTTGTCCAAACCAGCTGACATGAATTCACGCCGTATTCGTCGGCAATGTAGTCGGAAAGATACGCATTGTTTGACGCAGCAAGAATAGCCTTGTCGGCATAATCCGAATATGAGGAGTCATAGTTAAAATTATTAACAAGATCGGCAAGCGCAGTTGCGCAGCTTGCGTGATGCCTTGTGTAATAAATCGTCCGTCCGGCATAGGTCAGATTGTTCGTGTGAAGCTCCAGCGCAGCGCAAAGCTTATCGCCTGCAAGCGTTTTGAGATATTCGATAACATTCTGCGTTTCCTTTTGGTCTGCGGCGGAATCTCCTTTTTTATAGCGAGTGCAAATATCCCAGTGATACGGAAAATTATATGCGAGGTTTATTCCGTTTTTGTTATAGGTCGAATTCGATTTTATCGCATAGGGATTGACCGCAGGAATAACGCAGAGCTTCACATTGCTATGTATCGTTCTGAGCGTTTTGTCCCCTTGGTAATTGCGGCAAAGACAGTCTAGAAAATGCGAAAGCGAAATCAGAGCGCATTTATCCGAGCCGTGCAGACAGGTTGCGATGAAAACCGTTTTTTCGTATTTTGCGGGAGCAAACGAATAGGCATACATCTCGTAATCTCCGCTTGCGTCCGTGCCTATCGTCTCCCTTGTGACATACTCGGGAAAATCGTTCAAGAGCGAATTCAAGCGAAATTCAAGGAACTTTTCGTATTCCGTTCCGCTTTTTGAAAGCTGCGAAACGGCTTCGCTGTCCGTAAATTCATCGGGAATGTACCAATCGGGCTGCATCGAAAGCTCCTCTCCCCTGCCACTGTCCGTCTTGAGCCGTTCGATCTCCTCGCTGACTCTCATTGAAAGCTTCTTTGAATATTCCTCAGCCGAACGCTTCAGCTCCCTGACGGCGTTTATGACAAGCTCGGTGTTCTCCTCGACCCATTCGCCCATCGTTTCTATGCCCTCCTCAATGCGGTGAGCAACGGAATTGGTGGCTATTATTATGTCGTTCTCGCTTATGCCGAAAACGCCGATTCTCAATATTCCCTCCCTCTCGATGCACGGCGAAGGGATCGTGCATTCGTCGTTTTCAATTGCGACACGGTAGTTTTCTGCTCCTCCGATCGAGAAAACCGCCGTTTTGGTGAAATCCTCCCAGCCGCTGTCAAAAGTGAATTTGCAGCCGTCATAGTTCACGCTGCCGCTCGTGGTTCTGCAATCCTCGGTTATACTCAGCCTGTTGCCTTCAACCGACATTTTAATGTAGTTCATTAGAATCTTCCTCCTTGTTATAGTAATTTATAAGCTTGTTTGCGATTGCCGTCAGCTCACGCTTTTGATCGTAAAAAATCGTCAGCTTGCGCTTGGTGTCATAGGTTTTCAGGTAGTTCCCGGAGCTGTACGCTTCCTTTAGAATTTTCCTGTATTTTATTATCAGCGCTTCGATCAGCTTTGCTGATTCCAAATATTCCTTTCCAAGCTCCTCTAAGCTCTTTCGCACGAGTAGAAGCCCCTCCCGTTTTTGAATTTCATAACGATCTCAACATTGAAGAGTACGGAATATCTCATTGCCAGGCTTGCCGAAATGAGCCTGTTTCCTTTTTCTATCGAGGCAAGCTCCCACTCGCTGATTTTTAAGCTTGAAGCCATCTGCTTCGT
>CAVFTC010000035.1:1230-12113 GCA_963625295.1 Bacteroides faecis | reverse complement strand
ATCGTAGGCGACACGCAAATTCCTGAGTGCCTCGCAGAAAAGAGAGGTGCTCGCATTTCTTGCGGCGCAAATCTCCTTTAATCTGTCGAGCTTTATCGGAATGAATTCCGCATCGGCAATATCGCTCTGATACTTGATCAGTGGAGTCATGAGCCGCTCTATCGTTTTATTCGCCCTAAGAACAAGCTTTGAAACCGCCGCCTGTGACAGACCGATTGCCCGTCCGATTTCCGCAACGCCCATGCCGTCATAAAGGAACAGCTTCATCACCTTCGTCTGCATTGGGGTCAGCTCGTTCTCGATTATTTCTTCAACGATGCCTGCCATCGTCACATTGCGGAGTCTGAGCACAAGGTCGTCAAGACAATCCAGCGCCTCCTCCTCGGAAAGATCTCCGAGCCGCATACATCGCAGAGCCGTTTTTGCCTCATCGACAGACAAAACATTTTCGGAAAAAGTTTTCATTATTAACCTCCTGAAGATTTATTTTTCTCGGTTTCGCAACCGACGCATTTATAATAACTCTTAAAAGGCTTTGCGGCGAAAATCGGAAATTTTCTGAATTTTCCTGAAATTTTCCGCCCAACGGCTGCCTTTTTCGGCAAAAAAATCGGCACACCCGAAGATGTACCGAAATTTGATTATTCAATTATTTGATTTTTTGCCTTATATATTTTCCATCGTCTTGGCGATATCGCTCTCGCAGGAGCGCATGGCTTCAAGAGTTTTTTCCCAAAGCGTCTGCAAATCCCAGCCGAGCATCTCCGCTCCCTTTTCGATAACATCACGGGAGCAGCCTGCGGCGAATTTTTTGTCCTTATATTTTTTCTTGAGGCTTTTAACCTCCATATCCGCAACGCTCCTTGAGGGACGCATGATTGCAGCCGCACCGATAAGTCCGGTCAGCTCGTCCGTCGCATAGAGCACCTTTTCCATCTCATGCTCGGGCTTGACATCAACCGTCAAGTCATAGCCGTGCGAGCATATCGCATGAATCATATCCTCGCCGACGCCCGCCTCCCTGAGAAGCTCGGGGGCTTTAATGCAATGCGCTTCGGGATACTGCTCAAAATCTATGTCGTGAAGCAAGCCGACTATGCCCCAAAAATCCGCATCCTCGCCATAGCCGAGATCGTTTGCAAACCATCTCATAACACCCTCAACGGTCAAACCATGCTGAATATGAAATCTTTCGCTGTTATATTTTTTCAGTAGCTCAAAAGCCTCATCCCTTGTGATATTGCTTTTCATGTGCTGACACCTCTTAAAAAATATTGATAAGCATTGCTTTAATGGCATTATACACCATGCAAACCAGCTTTTGCAAGCCGAGAGACGGAATAAAACCAACAATTGTCTCAAGCAATCTGTCCTGCGGCAGGTCGGTATTGACGATCGGATTTTCACTGTCAAATTCAGCCCTATCGCCGTTGGTTACCGTGAAATCGAATGTCCTTGAACCGACGGGCGTCACTGCGCCGAGCTGAATATAATTGACCGTCACTTGCGTTTTAACACCCGAGGTTTTCGGGAAATCTCCGGTAAACGGAATTTCGATTTTTCCGCCGACGGGAATTTCTTTCATAAAGCTTTGGTCAAATTTTATATCCGCTCCGTTGCAGGAAACTGATACTATTCGCATATCGTATTTCTTCGAGCAATTTTCAATTATCAAGGCGTTGTCGCCGTCTGAAGCGTAGCCCTCAACGCTGCTGTTAAATTTCGCAAAAACGGCCTGACAACGGTTCGTGTCGGCATGGAACTGCGGAAATTCGGAATAAGTGTAAATATCCGCACGCTCGTCATTATACATAAGTGCAGTGATAAGCTCCGTATTATAGTCGCTCTTTATCGTCATTCCGTGATAAAAGCCGTCAACAAACCATGTGTATTCCGGCAAATAGGCCGTCGAAGCGTCAACCTCCATTGACGGTGAAAGATGGTTATGCGAATCATTGTCACAAACGGTGTTAAGCGTCCGGTAGCCGTTGTTGAATCTTTTGCCGTATGGCGCACAGGTCGCCCCGGTTGAGGAAGCGGTGGAAATTATAGCGTCGCCGGTCGTCTTATAGCCGATAATATCCCTGTTGCCCATACCGGCGATTATGTACACATTTATTCCTGCGTCAACACACGCACGAAGCCTTTGAGTCATGCTCGGATATATTTCTTTATGAAATCTGTCCGTCTTTTTTATAAGCTCGGCGGACGCACCGCTGTCAAGATAGCTGTTTCTGACCTTGTCATATTCCTCGGCGGGAACAAAATCCCACATACTGCCCCAATATTCCATCACATGACGGGCATAGGGAAGAAAGTATTCCAAAATTTCATCGAGAAAATCCAGATTTTCATTTGCCAAAAGCCAGTGATAGTCATTCTCAAACATCATTCCGTTTTCGATGAAATAAAGAAGATCCTCCTCGTCAAAGCTTATGTCACCGGTAAAAAATCCGTAGGCAACCGGAGATCCGCCGATTGCGGGAACGGTCAGCAAAACATTGTTGAGCTTTTCGGCCTTCTTTTCGCCGTAGAGGTTGAGAAATGTCGCTCCGATCTGTCCGCCGTGGCTGACGCAATAAAGATTTACCTTTTCCGCACCGGTGTATTCAAGCACGCTGTCGATATATTTATCAAGGTCTGCGGCGCAATTTTCAGCATTCATTCTGAAATCGGTGCTGAAATTGAAAATGTAATCGTTCCAATCCTCGCCGATATAGCTGCCGTACATGCCCATGATTTCCTGCTCGTACATATACTTGCCGTCCTCGTTCGCAAGCAGATATGTGTTGCTTGAGTCCGCAGCAGTCGAGGTGTAGGTGTGCACATCATAGACGCTTGAGCCGTCCGGATTGCAACGCATATGCTCAAACATTTCGGCAAACTCACCGCCGACGGTGTCCGCAATATATTTCGCATTGCCCTTCGTCAGCTCGCCGACGCCCTTGGCAAGATCAATCGAACGGGCAAGCACCCTTTTTAAAATCAGATTTGTATCAATGCCCCAAACATGGGTCTTGGTGCCGTCCTCATTGTTCATGTAAAGCCCCGACGAGGAATAGCCCGGCACGATTATTATCGGGTAAAATTCGTCACGCTCAACCTCAACGGCAATCGTTTGCACGCTCAGGGTCAAAGCAATGATAAGGCTAAGAATAACCGCCGTAATTTTTTTCATAAACACCTCTCCTATTTAATCGCCGCCGATAGCGGCTCTCTTTCATAATATACGGTCATTATACCACTGAAGGATACGGCACGCAATATACAAAAAAACTCCCTCTGCCGAAACAAAGGGAGAAAATTTAAGGAGTACGCCTCAATTTGTGCGGTGTTGCCTTTTATGAAAGCTTGTGAATGAACAGTCCGCTCATGAGCTTCGGCTCAAACCAGGTGGATTTCGGAGGCATGATCTTGTCTGCATCCGCAATGTCCATAAGGTCGTCGAGCGTGGTCGGGAACATTGAGAATGCAATCTTCATGTCGCTATTGACCCTTCTCTCCAGCTCGCCGAGTCCTCTGATACCACCGATAAAATCAATTCTCTTGTCGGTACGGGGATCGTCAATGCCGAAGATTGGCGATATAACATTGTTCTGAAGAATCGAAACATCGAGCCTGTCAACTGGGTCGTTCGCATCGAATGTGCCGTCCTTGGCGGTGAGCTTGTACCATGTGCCGTCAAGCAGCATGCCGAAGGTGTGCTTCTTCTCAGGCTTGTAAGCGTCCTTGCCGTATTCCTCGATATCCATGACCTCACCGAGCTTAGCCATAAACTCTTCCGACGAATTGCCGTTGAGATCCTTCATTACACGGTTGTAGTCCATGATTTCAAGCTCGTCGGTCGGGAACAAAACCGCAAGGAAGAAATTGAATTCCTCGTCGCCTGTATATTCGGGGTTTTGCTCACGGCGCTTCTTTCCGACCTTAACGGCGGAAGCTGCTCTGTGGTGTCCGTCGGCAATGTAGAGCGACTCGATCTGGGCGAATTTGTCCGTAACGGCCTTAACCGTATCGGCGTCGTCGATAATCCAAACCGTGTTTTCAACACCCTCGGAAACAAAATCATAAACCGGAGCGTGAGCCTCCTTCCAAGCCTCGACTGTCTTGCTTATGAACTCATCGGGACGGTATGTAAGAAAGATCGGGCCTGTGTTTGCGTCGCAGTAATCAACATGGTTGATTCTATCCGCCTCCTTGTCGGCTCTTGTAAGCTCGTGCTTCTTGATAACATTGTTGATATAATCGTCAATGGCGGTGCAACCCACAAGGCCTGTCTGGCTTCTGCTGTTCATGATCTGGCGATAGATATAGATGCACGGAGCTTCGTCCTCCTTGCAAACGCCGTCGGCAACAAGCTTGTCAAGATTCTCCCTCGCCTTGAGATATACTTTTTCGTCATAAAGGTCAATCGACGGGTCAAGATCAACCTCAGCCTTGTCAACATGAAGAAAGGAATAGGGATTTCCCTTGACCATTTCTCTTGCCTCGTCACTGTTCATTACATCATACGGCAACGCAGCAACATCTTTAGCTCTCTCGGGGATCGGTCTGATCGCCTTGAAGGGTCTGAAAACTGCCATAATATTTCACTGCTCCTTGTAAATAACGGTCGGGAACACAGTCCCCTTCCGTTTGATATTTTTTTGACACTGTAATTTTACTATATTTGCCGACAGCTTGTCAATAATATAAAGAAAAAACTGCCCTGAATTAACAGAGCAGTTAATCGTTTATTTCTTTTTCTCGCAGCCGAGAAGCCATTCAAGGCTTACATTAAGCGACTCTGCAATCGCTTTAAGCTCGTAGTCGGCAACTCCTCTGAGCTGTCCCTCAAGCTTGGAAAGACCCGATGCGTTAAGGTCGATTCCCCTGATCTGGAGCTGAGCAAGAAGATCCTTCTGCTTCATTCCGATTGCCTTTCTCTGCTTTTCAACCTTAGCGCCGATAATATTCATGTCGCCGAGCGCCTGTTTTCTTGTCCTCATAGTTTTCCTCCTATTTCGTGTTCAAAGCTTATGGCAATACCGCACAAATGATATGTGCGGATTGTTTGGCATTATTTTTTCCGGACTGCGTAAAAAAATTGCAGACTCACTGCCGCAATTTTCTCAATACCGTCCTTTTTTATTTTATACAATAATATCATAAAAGAACGATCAATACAACCGATAAAGAGTAATACCATATTTTTTAGTTATTTATAGACCTCATTCGTTCGCAAACGCTCAATTTTTATGCACTTTAACAATTATTGCGTTTGAATTTCCCTTTTTGTTATACAATTAACTAAGTCAATGCCACACAATTATTCAAATATGGGATTGAAAAAGCCGATTTACGGTGTTATAATATCGTTCAAGGTAATAGATATTGCTCTAAGGCGGTGTATTTTATGAACGACTTAAAAAAAAGAAATCTTACAATGCTCACCGATTTTTACGAGATCACTATGGCCAACGGCTATTTTCTCAACGGAAAAGGGGACACAACGGCACAGTTCGATATGTTTTTCCGAACCATTCCCGACAAGGGCGGCTTCGCCATCATGGCTGGTGTTGAGCAGCTTGTCGAATATCTCGAAAATCTGAGCTTTTCGGATAAAGACATCGAATATCTCAGAGGCAGAGGCTTCTGTGAGGAATTTCTTGAATATCTCAAAAATTTTGAATTCAAATGTGATGTATACAGCGTTCCGGAGGGAACTCCTATCTTCCCCCGTGAGCCTATCGTAACGGTCAAGGGTCCCGTTATGCAGGCTCAGTTCATTGAAACTATGGTTCTGCTTGCCATCAACCATCAAAGCCTTATTGCAACAAAAACCAACCGTATTGTCCGTGCCGCTCACGGCAGACCGATAATGGAATTCGGCTCAAGGCGTGCTCAGGGCTTCGACGGTGCGGTTTACGGCGCAAGAGCCGCATATATCGCAGGCTGCGCAGGCACGGCATGTACCATAGTTGACCGTGAATTCGGAGTGCCTGCCTTGGGCACAATGGCTCACAGCTGGGTTCAGCTTTTCGACTCGGAGCTTGACGCCTTCTGCGCCTACGCAAGGTCTTATCCCGACGACTGCACCCTCCTTGTTGACACCTACAATGTACTGAAATCCGGTATTCCCAACGCCATTGAGGCCTTCAAGCGTGAGGTTCTCCCCAGAGGCTTCCGCCCGAAGGGAATCAGAATAGACAGCGGAGACATTACATATCTTTCAAAAAAAGCAAGAGTTATGCTTGACGAAGCAGGCTTTGAGGATGTTAAAATAGTTGCCTCAAACTCCCTCGACGAATACATTATAAGAGATATGCTTTTGCAGGGCGCAAAGGTTGACTCCTTCGGCGTCGGCGAAAGACTTATCACCGCTTCGTCCGCTCCCGTTTTCGGCGGAGTTTACAAGCTCTGCGCAATTGAAAAGGACGGCGAAATGATTCCGAAAATCAAGCTCAGCGAGAACGCCGCCAAGGTCACCACACCCGGCGCAAAGAAGCTTTGGAGACTCTATGACAACGAATCGGGCAAGGCGCTTGCCGATGTCATCACCCTTGAGGACGAAACGATTGACGACAGCCAAGACTACGAGATTTTCGATCCTGATTACACATGGAAGCGTAAGAATGTCTACAACTTCTCCGCCCGTCAGCTTCTCCAGCCGCTTTTCATCGGCGGCAAGAGAGTTTATGAGTATCAGAATATCGACGATATCAAAAAATATTGTCTCGACCAAGTTGACACGCTTTGGGACGAGGTTACAAGATTTGAAAATCCGCATAACTACTATGTCGATCTTTCCCAGCGTCTTTGGGATATCAAGCACGAGCTTATCAATCAATACAGCAAAAGATAAAGATTCACCGTCGAGCAGGATTTTTCCGTTCGGCGGTGAATTTTTATCTTTTTGGATACGGCTTTTGTTGGGCGGTTCTGCCGAGAATATAGTCCGTTGAGGTTTCAAGAATATCGGCAAGCTCGCAAAGCATTTCAAGCTTCATGGTTCTTCTTCCGCTTTCATACATCGAATACATTGTTTGACTGATTCCGAAGTGCCTCGCCATGTCAAGCTGAGTTAATCGCTTATCTCGCCTTAGTTCTTTTAATATGTCTGTGTAAACTGCCATAACGCCCTCCGAATATTACAGATGTTGTTATTGACAATTAGACCACATTTTGATACAATAATGTCGTATTATTACATATGCTGTAATAATTACATCTAACTGCTGCTACACAAAGCCGCCGCCGAACAGGGAAAATCCTGCTCGGCGGTGTACTTTATGCTGTTTGTTATTCTGCCTTTGCCTCGGCGGTTTCAAATACAAATCCGTCGTCGGTATGCTTGCAAACATATTTGTTGCCCGATGTTACCGAACCGTCAAGCATTTCCTCGCTGAGCTTATCCTCGATCTGCGACTGAATAGCTCGTCTGAGCGGTCTTGCGCCGTATACCGGGTCAAAGCCCTCGTCGGAAATCTTTTCGATTGCGCTGTCGTCAAAATCAAGCTCAATGCCCATGTCATGAACACGGTTTCTGAGCGTCTTGAGCATTCTGCGTGCAATCTCCTTGATATCGTCCTTGTTGAGCTGCTCAAATACTATGATATCGTCAACCCTGTTAAGGAACTCGGGGCGGAAGCATTTCTTCAATTCTCCCATAACTGCGTCCTTAATGTCGCTCTGGCTCATCGTACCGTCGCCCTCCTCGCCCTTGAAGCCGAGTGCGGAGTTGCCGGCGTTTGTGATGAGCTTTGCGCCGACATTCGAGGTCATAATGATAATGCAGTTCTTAAAATCGACCTTTCTGCCCTGCGAATCGGTAAGAACGCCGTCGTCAAGAATTTGCAGAAGCATGTTGAACACATCGGGGTGAGCCTTTTCAATCTCATCGAAAAGAACCACGCTGTACGGCTTACGGCGAACCTTTTCGGTGAGCTGGCCGCCCTCATCATATCCGACATAGCCCGGAGGCGAACCGACAAGCTTGGAGACGGTGTGCTTCTCCATGAACTCGGACATATCAAGCCTTATCATTGCGCTCTCATCGCCGAAAAGCGTTGCGGCAAGAGTTTTGCAAAGCTCTGTTTTACCTACGCCTGTCGGGCCGAGGAAGATGAACGAGCCTGTCGGTCTGTTCGGGTCTTTGAGTCCGACTCTGCCACGGCGGATAGCCTTTGCAACTGCGGAAACAGCCTGATCCTGACCGACGATTCTTCTGTGAAGCTCCTCCTCCATGTGGAGAAGTCTCTGGCTCTCCTCCTCTGTGAGCTGAACAACAGGAATATGCGTCCACTCGGAAACGATTGCTGCAATTTCGTCGGGAGTTACAACGCCGTTTGTTTCTGAATTCTGCTTCTTCCAGCCCTCCTTTGCGTTTTCAAGGTGGGTCTTAACCTCTTTTTCCTCGTCACGCAGGGCAGCCGCCTGTTCAAAGTTCTGACTGTTGACAGCCGAAGCCTTTTCTTCGTTTATACGCTTGATTTTCTCCTCAAGCTCTCTGATATCCTCTGGCGGAGTGTAGGCACGCAGGCGAACCTTTGAAGCCGCTTCGTCGATAAGGTCGATCGCCTTATCGGGCAGGAATCTGTCGCCGATGTATCTTGACGACATTTTGACCGCCGCCTCTATGGCTTCGTCGGTAATCTTTACCTTATGGTGAGCTTCATATTTATCTCTGATGCCCTTGAGTATCTCAACGGCCTCCTCACGGCTCGGCTCGCCGACAAGAACCGACTGGAAACGACGCTCGAGAGCAGCATCCTTTTCAATGTTCTTTCTGTATTCCTCAATCGTCGTTGCGCCGATGACCTGCATTTCTCCCCTTGCAAGAGCCGGCTTGAGAATGTTGGCTGCGTCAACTGCGCCCTCTGCCGCACCTGCGCCGATGAGTGTGTGAACCTCATCAATAAAGAGGATAATGTTGCCTGCCTTGGAAACCTCGTCGATGGCAGACTTGATTCTCTCCTCAAAGTCGCCACGGTATTTTGTACCTGCAACCATGCCTGTCAGGTCAAGCGCAACTATTCTCTTGTCCTTTAGAATCTCCGGAACCTCGCCCGATGCAATTTTAAGTGCCAAGCCCTCGGCGATGGCTGTTTTGCCTACGCCGGGTTCACCGATAAGGCAAGGATTGTTCTTCGTCCTGCGGCAAAGGATTTGAATAACTCTTTCAATCTCCTTTTGTCTGCCAATAACCGGATCAATCTTACCCTGACGGGCAATGGCGGTGAGATCTCTGCCGAACTGGTCAAGGGTCGGAGTTTCCGTTTTGCCTTTTTCCTGCGTCTTAGATCTCGGACTTGCGTCATTCTGCGAAACATTGACGGATTTCGTGATTTCCTCCGCAACATCTGCGGCGGAAACATTCATTGCGTCAAGAATATCCATGGCGTAGCAGCTGTTGTCACGGAGAATCGCTATCAAAAGATGCTCTGTGCCGACATAGCCGTGACCGAGACTTCTGGCGATTGAAACCGCCGTTTCAATGATGTTCTTGCTTCTCGGAGTAAAATCATTCGGTGAAAGAACCGTCGGAGTGCCGATACCGACGCTGTTTCTGACAGCCGTTTCGACATTATCCGCAGTAATTCCTCTTGCGGTGAGGGCAGTGTATGCAACGCTTCCCTCGCTCGAGAGCAGACCGAGCAGAAGATGCTCGCTGCCGATGTATGTGTGACCGAGATTCTCCGCATATTCTATTGCGGCGTTAAGCGCCGTGTTTGCTTTCTGAGTAAAGCCTGTAAATTTATACATAAAAATCACCCCTTGTAGATTTTAGGGCAATACCGCACAATTGAGGTGTGCGGATTGCTTTTTGGAAACGGGACTTGTCTGCGATCGCTTTTGCAACCCGACAAGCCCCGTATTCAATCAATTATCATTGGTCATTCAAAAACACGAGGCTTTCAAAATTCCTTTTGCATCTCTTACTCAAATGCCTTTCTAACCCATTCGGCTCGGATAATGTCTCTCTCCTGCGGAGAAAGCTCCTTGCCCTCAAGGGCGTTGATCGTGGCAGGCTGAACCTTGACCGAAAGCTCATTGAGCTTTGTTATGTCAAAGTCAATCGTTTTGTTAGAGATGCCCATTCTGAGAAGCGAAGCAAGCTCCATATACTCGTCGCCGCTGAGAACTCTCGCATTCTGAAGAATACCCTTTGCACGGAAGATTTTATCCTCCTCGGCGGGACTTTCCAGAAGCTTTTCCGCTGCCGCACGCTCCTGTGCAACAAGCTGCAATGTAATTGACTGGAGATTATCCAGCGCAGTTTCCTCGGAAATTCCGAGCGTTATCTGATTGCTGAGCTGATAGATATCTCCACGGGGGCTGCTGCCCTCACCGTATGCGCCACGGATAACAAGACCGAGCTTCGACACGGTTGCGGCAAGCTTGCCTATCTGACCGCAACGGGTCAGTGCCGGCAAATGAAGCATAACCGACGCTCTCATCGCCGTGCCGAGATTGGTCGGACACTGGGTCAGATAACCGATTCTTTCGTCGTATGCATAGTTGAGCTTGCTGCCGATGATGTTGTCAACCTTGTCGGCAACGCTGTATGCCTCCTTGAGTGCAAGACCTGCCATCATGACCTGCAGTCTGATGTGATCCTCCTCGCAGAGCATTATGCTGATTGCCTCATCGTCTGTCAAAAGCAAGCCTCGACCTGCTCTGTCGGAGGCAAATTCCGGGCTGACAAGGTGACGCTCGGCAAGCGATATCGCCTGCGAACGGGTGAAGTCCTTCATCCATGTGAAGCCGAAGCCCCAGCAATCGTCGCTGAGCACGGCATTTTTGATTTCCTCGCAAACCTTTTCCTTACCCTTGACCGTAAGGCGGCAGGGAAACGGATATTCTTCAAGGTTTCTTGCAAGACGGACACGGGTGCTTATAAC
>CAVFTC010000035.1:0-1220 GCA_963625295.1 Bacteroides faecis | reverse complement strand
TTATAACAATGTCGCCACGGTCGCCGTTTTCAATATACCACTTATTCATTATTGCCTGCCTCCATTTCTTTTATTCTGTCTCTGAGAACTGCCGCCTGCTCGAAGTTTTGTTCTTCGATGGCCTTTTGCATGTCCTCCTTGAGCTTCATTACCGGGTCAATTTTCGGAGCTTTGTCCTCCTGCGCAACATGGGGAACCATTGTCGCCTGCTTGCCCGTATGCTTTATTTTACCGTGGATTCTCTGCAAACTCGGCAGAAGTCTGTCGTAAAATTTTCTGTAGCAATCGGCGCAGCCGAGGCGTCCGTTTTTGACTATATCCGAGAAGGCGTATCCGCATTTCGGACATTTTTCCTCATGAGTTGAGCTGAGGAGCGGCATATCCTCGCCGAGAAGACCTGAAAAGATATTGCCGAGATCAAATCCGAAGCCGGAGAAAATATCGCCGTAGCCGAGATGCTCGGCACAGCTCCGGCAAAGGTGCATTTCGGTAGTATCGCCGTTCACAACACGCTTTACATGTGTTGTAGCTTCATTTTTTCCGCAATTTTGACACAACATATAAATCTTCCTTTCGTTCTTTATTACTGGTTTGCTAAAAGCATTTGCTTGAAAATTGATGCCCTTACTATGTCTCTCAGATCTGCGGGAACCTCACGAAGGCATCTTTCGCCGGTTGCCGCAAGCATAAGCTTAGAAATTTCCGGAGACAAAATGTTCTGATAATTCAGATTATATATATGCGCCTTGCAGCTTGCCTGATCAATCGAATTTCCGATCGAGTTAACAACATGCATCAGCACCGCCGATTTACTGTCATATTTCGCTCGGGTTATCTTGATGTAGCCGCCGCCTCCGCGCCTGCTCTCTACGATATATCCCTGTTCGGGAGTAAATCTTGAGGATATGACATAATTTATCTGACTCGGAACACAGCCGAGATGCTGAGCCATCTCGTTTCTTTGAATCTCCGTCTCTCCGTCATCACTGAGCATATCGAGAATAAGCTTTGCTATCTCATTGCTCATACTCATATCATCATCTCCTTTTGACTTTGACTTTCTTTGACCTTTTGACAAGTCAAATTATAGACCTTCTTTGACCTTTTGTCAAAGGTCGAGGAAAGTCAAAACTGCTGCTCCGCCGCCCGCTTATCGAATTCATCTTTAATTATATCTTTTTTTCTAACTTTTTCTCTTTTTTTCTCCCGTTTTCTAACTT
>CAVFTC010000034.1:12681-19477 GCA_963625295.1 Bacteroides faecis | reverse complement strand
TTAAGGCAATACCGCACAATTGAGGTGTGCGGATTGCGCAGTAAGATTTTTCGTCAGGTTGTACAAAAATTTTGCAGGCTTGCTGACGCAAGTCAAAGAATTTTTGTGCAACATGACGGAAACAGATTCAAGCAAGGCGTGCGCATCAATTTGTGCGGTATTACCCTAATGTCTATCTTGTGATGTTTTACTGACCTTTTATTCTTTTCAGCGCACTTTTTTCGAGCCTTGAAACCTGCGCTTGAGAGATGCCTATTTCCTTTGCGACCTCGGTTTGCGTTTTGCCGAGCATAAAACGAAGATTGAGGATATTCTTTTCTCTTTGTGAGAGCTTTTTGATTGAATCCTTTATCATTATTTCGTCCATCCAGCTTTCGGCGGTGTTTTTGTCACCGATTTGATCCATAACATATATCGCATCGCCGCCCTCGTTGTAAACCGGCTCATAAAGCGACACAGGCTCAACAATGGCTTCAAGCGCAATAACAACATCCTCACGGCTCATATCAAGCTCTCGTGCTATTTCTTCGACCTTCGGCTCACGATTCAGCTCGTTTGAAAGCCTCTCCCGAACCTGAATCGCCTTGTATGCCGTATCCCTTAGCGAACGGCTGACACGAACGGAGTTGTTGTCTCTGAGGTAACGCCTGACCTCCCCGATAATCATCGGAACGGCATAGGTAGAAAAACGAACCTGCAAATCGGTATTGAAATTATCAATGGCCTTTATAAGCCCCATGCAGCCGACCTGGAAGAGATCGTCAGCCGGTTCGCCTCTGTTGGAAAAGCGTTGAATAACGCTAAGCACAAGCTTCAGATTGCCCTGTATCATCTCGTCCCTTGCCGCTTTGTCGCCGTTATGCGCTCTTATAATAAGCTCAAGCTTTTTATCCTCTTTTAAGACCTTGATATTCGAGGTATCAATGCCGCAGATTTCAACCTTGTTTTTATATTGCATCAAAAAGACCTCCTCACAGTAAAATTTTTACCATAAGGAGGCTTGGTTATTCAGCCAAAAATCTGAATCTTATAATGTTTTTTATAAACGAAAAGCCCTCTCCGATGAAAAAGTCAGGAGATAAAAAGAACGCTTTCAGCATATTGAGAATCATTTTCCCGTACATATGGTTGCGCTTGTAAGCGACAGCCATTACCATATCGTGTCTGAAATTCACATAGCGGATCTCTTTTCGGCTCAGACGGTCAAAATATTTCTTTTTGAACTCATAGAGCATATTCTCGCCGTCGATCTTGTTCTTTCCCTGGGAAATACCACCGTCATTGTGCTTATAAACCTTAACATCGCAGGAATTAAAATAGCGAATCTTGAGCCCTGCTTCGATGGAAATAAGCATAAGGAAGAAATCCTGACCCATTTTTGCGTCCTTAAAACCTCCGATCTCCTTTAGCTTTTCAGCCTTGAACATAAAGCTCGGAGTGCCGCTGAGATTTTTAGTCAGATGATAGTGTAAAAGCGTTTCGTTGTCATATGATTTAATGCCCTTGTGATCCCTGTAATCGCAAACCTTACCGTCAAATCGATACATAATCATGTTTGAAAACGAAAGGTCACAGTCTGTTTCAAGCATAAAATTAAGCTGCTTTTCAATCTTACCGGGCATGTATTCGTCGTCATCGTCAAGAAAGGTAATATATTCACCGTGAGAAGCATTTATTCCGACATTTCTTGTAAGCGAACCGCCGAGATTTTTTTCGTTTCTGATGTATATTATTTTGTCGCTTTTTAAGCTCTCGACAAAGGTTTTTATGTGATCGCGAAACGGATAATCGCTCGGACTGTCGTCAACAACGATAATTTCAACATTATCGTAAGTCTGATTTATAACGGACTGCAAGGCATTACTTACATAATCCAAATTTCTTTTGTAAGTCGGTATAATCACCGAAACCAAGCAACCCATCAATCAATCTTCCTCTACTTAATAACTTCCGAGCAATCACTTATTTAATTATATTAAAACTGCTCGACTTTGTCAATAATTACATAGCATATAATTATTTTTACGCCTCAATTGTACAGCGTTGCCTTGAGCCATTCTGCCGAACGGTCAAGCCAATATGAGATTGGTCTGCACCGCTCACGGCTCTCTTGGGTTGAACAAACAACATCCGTGCCGAGGGAAAAGCCGTGATCTCCGTCGGAGAAGATATGCATCTCAAACCCTACTCCGTTCTTATCGAGTGCCTCGGCATATTTCAATGAATTGGCAATCGGGACAAGTCCGTCGTTTGACGCCGCAAAAATAAATGTAGGCGGCGTTTGAGCGGTCACATATTTATCAATCGATTCAACCGGCTTGGCAAGAATCGGACTTGTGGAGTCAAGAATACACGGATATCCGAGGACGCAGGCGTTCGGTTTGTTGGATGACATCGCTGATAACGCCGCAGCAAGATGGCCGCCGGCGGAAAAGCCGATAACGGCAATGCGGTTTGGATCTGTATGAAATTTTTCCGCATTATTCTTGATAAAGTTCAAAGCGTTTTCCGCATCGTTCAGCGGCGTCGGGAACGCTGCTTTTTCATTCAGCGAATACCTGAGTATGAAAGCGTTGAAGCCCTTTGCAAGGTAAGCAAGCGCAACAGGCTCGCCCTCTCTGTCGGAGCAAACAGTATAGCTTCCGCCCGGTAAAACGAGAATCGCCGGCTTTGTTTTCATGTTCTCCATTTCCTCGGAAATATCGGGAATATATGCTGTCAATGTAACCTCAGGGTCGTTGCTAATGCTATAAGCTTGTGTAAACATAAATTCATTCCTCAAATTCATTTACATCGGCATAGGAGCGGAACACATATCCGTTTTCCTCAAGAACCTTGATGTCGTCAAGCAGAACGCCGAGTCCGTTTGCCACGCAGAACTCCGGATTTTCGGCACAGGAGACATTGAAGCCGAATTTTGAATGGAAATAATCGTCAATTCCTCGAATATTCGCACCGCCGCCGGTGATTATCATGCCGTTCTTTATTATGTCGGCAACCAGCTCCGGCTGAGTCTGCGAAAGAAGATATTTAATGCTGTCGGTGATTTTTTCAAGGTGCTCCCTGATGCAAAGAAAAATGTCCGTTGAGGTCAATTCAATGCTTTTCGGAAGCTTTGTGATATAATCCTTGCCGACAGCACGCACGGCAAGCTCCGCATCGAGAAACTTCGCTGCGCCAATCTGTTTCTTTACCTTTTCGGCGGTTATTTGCCCGATGACGGTGTCACGCTCCCGGCGTGCGAATCTGCAAATATCGTCGTCAAACGCATTTCCGGCGATGGCAATCGAGGTTGAATTTGCAATGCAGCCTCTTGTTACAACGGCGATATCCGTTGTGCCGCCGCCGATATCGACGATCAAAACGCCTTCGGGCTTTTTCATGCTTACTCCTGCTCCGAGCGCCGCAGCAAGCGGTTCTTCAATTACGCAGGCTCTTGCCGCTCCGGAGGAAATCAGCAGATCGGTAACAGTTTTTTTGTCAATTTCCTTTGTGTCGGAAGGAACGCAGGCAAGTATGCTCGGTTTAAGAATACGGCTGCCGCAAATTTTTTGAATAAAAAAGCAAAGCATTTGCTCAAGTGCGTCGTAATCAAATATGTTTCCGCCCCTGATCGGACGAATCGCCGTCAAGTAGTCCGGTGTTTTGCCGAGCATCTTGTAGGCTTCGGTTCCTATCGTCTTGACCTTATTGTCAAAGCAGTCATAAACAATAACGGAAGGCTCGTTTATTTTTATTCCCTTGCCGTCGGCGTTTGCTATAATTGATGTTGTGCCAAGGTCAAATCCGATTTTTGTGCCAAGCAAAATAAACGACCTCCTTTCATTGTAGTTAAACTATCCTAATTTGTTAGGGCGATACCGCACAATTTAGGTGTGCGGATTGCGCAGTAAGATTTTTCGTCAGATTGTACAAAAATTTTGCAGGCTTGCTGTCGCAAGTCAAGGAATTTTTGTGTAACATGACGGAAACATATTCAAGCAAGGCGTGCGCCTTAATTGTGCGGTATTGCCTTAGAATCCTCTTGACGATCCGCCGCCGCTGAAGCCGCCTCCGCCGCCGGAGAAGCCTCCGCTTCCGCCAGATGAGAATCCTCCGCCGCCAAATCCGCCGTGGTATGTGTCGTCGTAATCATATGAGGATTTGCCTCGACGGCGCTTTCTCAGAGGAATGAAAAAGCACAAGAAAAAGAAAAGTGCAACAATGGTATAGGGTATAATGACATCCTTTGCCGCAGTCTTTTTTTCTGTCACGGTATCAGAAATCGGTGTATATCCGTCCTCAGGCTCAAGATCCTTTTCTATGTAGACCTCGTTTATAAGCGAATCGTAAACCGCAGCAAGCCCCGTTGAAAAATCATCTTTCTTAAAGTGCTCAATGCCGTAGGTGTCAAGAATTCTTCCCGTTTTGCTGTCTGGCAGAGCGCCCTCAAGTCCTGTTCCGACCTCTATTCTTACATTTCGGTCATCAACAACAAGCAAAAGCAAAATTCCGTCATTATTCTCCTTTGAGCCTATGCCCCATGAGCGAGCCATCTCAAGAGAATATGACTCAAGATCCTCGCCGTCGGTGCTTTTTACCGTGGCGACGACGACCTGAGCGTTTGAGGCCTTGTAAAGGGCTTCACCCTGCTGCTGCATTTTTTGCTCGTCGGAATCCGAAATAACATTTGCAAAATCGTTCACGAAGAAATTGCTGGTCGGGCCGGGAATTTCAACTGCTGCTGCGTAAAACGAGAAAACGGAAAATACAACAAGAATTACGGAAATGACCGAGAAAAATCTTTTCATAATTTAAAACTCCACATTAGGTACAGTTTGTGAATTATCGTCCGCTTTGAAAAATTCTGCCTTTTCAAATCCAAACATTCCGGCAAGAATGTTTTTGGGGAAGCTTCGTATTGATGAATTGTAGCTCTGAACAGCCTCGTTGTAATCCTTACGGGCAACTGCGATCCTATTCTCCGTTCCGGCAAGCTCATCCTGAAGCGCAATATAATTTGAGCTTGCCTTAAGATCGGGATATGCCTCCGTCACAGCGTTTACCCATACGGAAATCGCTTTGTCAAGCTCCTCGCTTGCCTGCGAAAGAGATTCGGTATCGGTTGCTTTGCTAACCTTGCTTCTCGCCTCTGTAACGGCGGTAAGTGTTTCCTGCTCGTATTTTGTATATCCCTTAACCGTTGAAACAAAGTTCGGGATAAGATCCGCTCTGCGTTGAAGCTGAGTCTGAATATCGGCCTGCTTCGTTTCGACGGTCGTCTGCGCTTTAACGAGCGAGTTGTAGCCTCCGGCAACAATACCGACAAGCACAAGAACTATCGCCGCAACGGCTATAACAATTTTAAGTCCTTTTTTCATAAGAAACACCTCTTTTAAAATGATAATTTGCTTTGGTACATTTATATTTTACTATTTCTGACGGCAGCAGTCAAGCATATTACGCTTTTTACATCATTTAGATACAACATTTTACCGCATTCATTGAGTGTTGCACCCGAGGTTTTGACATCATCTATCAATAAAACCGTTTTGTCCCTTAAATCATACGCTTGGTCAACATCAAAAACTCCTATGAGATTTCCGGTTCTTTCAAGAGCGGAGCAGTCGTGCTGATTGTCGGTATTATATAGCTTAACCAAAAGCTTGTCCGCAAAAGGAATGCCGCAAAGCTTTGAAATCTCCCTTGCAAGCAGCCGGCTTTGATTAAATCCACGCTTTCTTTCCTTGCTTTTATACATGGGGATATATGTTACAAGGTCAAAATTTATATCGTCAAAATTTTCCTTCAGAGTTTTCGACATAAGACTTGCAAGCGGCTTTGCCGTCAATCTTTCATCCTTAAATTTAAAGCGGTGGATACAGCTTTTAACATCGCCCTCGTAATATAACGGAGCTGCGACCTTATCGTAATAGACGGATTTCTTTTTGTTACATTCGCAGTCGTCGATTGCTGCACCGCAATGGGTGCAAATTTCGCCCTTTATAAACGGAACGCTTTTGCCGCAGCTTTCACAATAATCGGCAAATGGGTCGATCGGCTCGTTGCAGAAGATACAACGATTCGGAAAAAGAATTGAAGAAGCAAAGATTGAAATATCCTTAATTCGCCCCATTGTCATCCTCCTCCGGCTCTGTCAGAAAATGCTTAAGAGCGGTAAATCTTTTTGTCCTGCTGTTGTTCTTTGTCATGCTGTAAACAACATCGGCAGAGCCGACAAGAACGATAATTTTTTTTGCCCTCGTTACTGCGGTGTAAAGAAGGTTTCTGTAGCAAAGATTTGGAACAACATTGAATACAGGCATAACGACAGCCTTAAACTCATTGCCTTGGCTCTTATGAACGGTCACAGCATAGGCGTGCTCAATCTCGTTTGCGTTTTCAAAGGAATAAACGGCAATCCTGTCCTCAAAATTAACCGAAAAAGCCGACGAGGCATTGTCTATTTTCTCGATAATTCCAATGTCGCCGTTAAAAATTCCGCTTCCCTCATCCTTGCCCTTTGTCCAGAGAATATCGTAATTATTTTTTATCTGCATTACCTTGTCGCCTTCACGAAGCGTTTTTCCTGCAAGGGTCACCTCACGCTTGTCCCGTGACGGCGGATTGAGTACAGCTTGAAGCATTTTGTTTATATTTACGCTTCCGCATTCGCCTTTTCTTGACGGGCAGAGAACCTGAATATCGTTGATCGGGTCAAAGCCGTATGCCTTGGGCAAGCGCTTTGAACAAAGCTCGGAAACGGTGAGCGCAACGGAGCTTGTTGAATTCCTTTTCATGAAGAAAAAGTCATTGT
>CAVFTC010000034.1:10144-12671 GCA_963625295.1 Bacteroides faecis | reverse complement strand
GCATTGGTAACTATGCGGCTTTTCATTGCCTGACGGAATACCTTTTTCAGTTCAACAACGGGAAGCGTTTCGGATTCGATCAAATCATGCAAAACATTGCCTGCGCCGACAGCGGGAAGCTGATCGGAGTCGCCGACCATAATCAGGCGGCAGCCGAGCGGCAAAGCGTTAAGAAGACTTGAAAAAAGAGATATGTCAACCATTGAAAGCTCGTCCACAATAACAGCGTCCGCCTTAAGCGGATCCTGCATATTATGCTTAAAGTGCGGATTGTCGTTTTTATCCCACTCAACCTCAAGCAAACGGTGAATGGTTTTTGCTTCTCTGCCGGTAATTTCGCTCATTCTTTTTGCCGCCCGTCCTGTGGGCGCAGCGAGAACCACATCAAGTCCGTCACGCTCAAAAAGCTTTAATATGCCGTTGAGCGTTGTTGTTTTTCCCGTTCCGGGGCCGCCGGTCAGAATGAGGATTCCCTTGTCAATGGCTTTAATAATCGCTTCCTTCTGCTTTTCGTCATAGACAATGCATTCCTCCCGTTCGATATTTTCGATATCCTGCAAAAGCGTCGGCTTGCCGGCAGGAGGAAATTTTATAAAAACCTTGATTCTTTCCGAAGCGGAAAGCTCGTCGGAATAAATTTTAAGCAGTGCGACAAATTCCTTGTCGTTCATTGTGAAATGCTCAAGCTTATGCTCGGTCAAGAGTGCGTTAATCGCTTCTTCAATCTCGTTTGGAGCTGCTTTTAGAAGTCCGCAAGACGGCTCAATAAGCTTTTCACGGGGCAGACAGGTGTGACCGTTGCTGAGGTTATGCTTTATAACATGCATTACGCCTGCCTGAAGCCTGAATTCCTTGGCAGGTTTTATTTCCATGGCTTGAGCGATCTGTTCCGCCCGTTCAAAGCCAATTCCTATGCCCTCGTTGCAGAGAACATACGGATTGACGCCGACCACCTCAACGGAATTTGCTCCGTAAAGACGATAGATTTTCAGACATTCGGAAGCCGTCAAACCGAGACGCTCAAGAGCGATCATGACCTGACGAACAGAAAATTGCTCGTTAAAAGCCTTGCAAAGCTTCTCGGCCTTTGCAAGAGAAATGCCGTTAATAAGCGCAAGTGACTTCGGATGCTTTTCAAGAACCTCAAATGCATCGTCGCTGAAGCGCTCAATAATTCTCTGCGCAGTTTTGGGACCTATTCCTTTAATTGCACCGGAGGCAAGATAGCGGTAGAGGTCGGCGGCCGTTGAGGGAAGTGAGCGTTCGCAAAGCTCGGCTTTAAACTGCCTGCCGAAGGTCTGATGAACGCTCCATTTGCCCCTGAGCTTCAGCTCCTCGCCGACATTGACCTCGGGTAAAACACCGACAACGGTTATATACTCATCATCGCATGACAGCTCAAGAACCGTAAACCCATTCTCGGGCTTACGGTAAACCAGTTCTTCGACATTTCCGTGAATTTCCTCAAGATTTTCGTCCATCCTGTGCCTCTCTGTCGTAATATTTATTTTCGGATATAAGCTTATCGACAAGCTGCTTTTCCTCGTCGGAAAGCAAACTTTTGTCAATTATAATTTCATCAAAAATTAAGTCGCCGAAAATCAATTTTTTAAAGTATGCCCCGTAAATAAGAGCTTCTGCCTCTCCCCTTTTGAAATTCGGCGGAATTTTTAAAACATAACGGCTGTTGCCCTTAGGCCGATAAAGGCAGAGCAATAAAAAATAAATCACGGTAATAAATCCGATAAAGCTTAATGCGGCAACAATCCCGCAGACAAGAGCATTCTGCATAAAATCACCTCACTGATATACTATTCAGTGAGGAATATAATGTTAAGGCAATACCTCAATTTGTGCGGTGTTGCCTTAAGGCAAACAAGCAGGTCTGTAAGCCGAGTTCTGTCATTTAAGGCAATTATCTATCCAGGCTGCGAATTGCTCCGCAGCTCAAGCCACCCGTTGAAATTATAGGCCGAGCAAGCCTAATCGATCGGTGTTGCCCCGAATAGGGTTTACAGGATCGCAATGTTTCCATGCGATCGGTGAGCTCTTACCTCGCCTTTCCACCCTTACCGCTAAAAGCGGCGGTATATCTCTGTTGCACTGTCCCTAAGGTTACCCTCGGCGGCCGTTAGCCGTTATCCTGCTCTATGGGGCTCGGACTTTCCTCATGCGAAAAGCATGCAACTGCCCAACCTGCTTGTATGATACATATTTTAAAGTAAAAAGACATAAAAGTCAATTAAATCGGTCATTTATTTTTCAAAACTCTTGTAAAAGAAGAGAACATATAGTAAAATAATGGCTTAGAAGGTGAAATTAATGAGTGATATTTATTTTAAAAACTATAAAAAAAGAGACGATACGGGCGAAATTCCGATTACTCAGACCGAAAAGGATTTTCAGGACAGGCTCAACCGTCAAAAATATGAAGAAATAATAAGAAATCAGGAGCGCAACGGAAGCTTTGAGGACTATCAAAACGGTAATCGCCCTCAGCGGCAGAATATTAACCAAAATCAACGGC
>CAVFTC010000034.1:3720-10134 GCA_963625295.1 Bacteroides faecis | reverse complement strand
GAAGCAATCCGCAACCGAAAAAGAAGAAGAAAAAAGGCTGCGGTTGCGGCTGCGGAACTTTGTTTGTAATCTTCCTTCTGCTCATTGCCTTGATTCCCGTCGGCAGCTTCGGCTATGTTTATTCCCTTTGCTCTAAGACAAATTATGTTGAAAGAACAGGCGTTGACTATCCCGAGGAGTCGAATTACTACAATGTTCTGCTTATCGGCTGCGACAAAAAAGACGAAAATTCGCAGCGTTCGGATTCAATGATTCTTGTTACCATCGACAAGGAGCATCAAAAAATCAAAATGACATCCTTTATGCGTGACTTATGGGTCACGATTCCCGGTTACGGCGACGCACGGCTCAATGCAGCTTTTTCCTACGGCGGAGCAGAGCTTCTGCTTGAAACTATCTATGAGAACTTTGATGTTAGAATCAACGATTATGTTATGGTTGATTTTGAGATGTTTGAAAAGCTGATTGACGGTCTTGGCGGTGTTACGGTTGATATAACCGAGGCTGAAGCTGATTTCATCAACGAGACAAGCCACGCAAATGTACATTCCGGAGAAAATATTCTCGACGGCGACTATGCGCTTATTTATTGCAGAATAAGATATCTCGATTCCGATTTCAACAGAACACAGCGTCAGCGCAAAGTCATGAATTCAATTCTTAAAAAGACTGTTTCTCAGAATCCGATCAAAACTCTTTCGGTAATGAGCGATATTCTTCCGTTGGTAACCACCGATATTGCTCCTTTAAAGATGACATTTAAGGCATTCAGCGCAATAAGCTTTCTCAAATACGGAAACGATCAGTTCAGAATCCCGACAGACGACGGTTACACAAGCGAAATGATCGAGGGTCAGGATGTACTCGTTCCCGATATTGAAGAAAACAAGGAAGCGCTTCGTAGCTTCATCTACGATTCTTAAGGTAATTCAGAAAAAATAAGGACAGAGGCAAATTCGCTTCTGTCCTTGTTTTATTATTTGCCTTAATTGTTTTGACCCCAGAAAAGGAATCTGTCTCTGTTTCCGTCCTCATCTGCCGGCTTTTCGGGGTCTTCCTCCTCAGTAGGAGCTTCTGTTACAGGCTCTTCGGCTGCGGAGGTCGGTTCTTCTGTTCTCGGCTCCGGCTCGGTTACATCAGGCTCGTCATAATTGCTGTTGCTGTCGGTGCGGCTGTAATCGTTGCTGCTGTATCCGGAATAGTCGTTTGACGAGGATCTGTCAGAGCTGCTGTCAGTAGTCGTATCCCTTCTGTTCGATACGGAATCGAGCGGACTGACTCTGTCGTCGGAGAGAACGATATTGGTCTTGCCGTAGAGGATTTTCTGCAATCTTTGTGCGCAAAGAGGATAATCGACCGTCCAAGCCCATGTCGTATCGTTTATCATTCCGCCGATTCTTTCAACATAATCCTCGTTCGGCATGATATATTCGGAAATTTCAAAGTCCATCCAATTGTGCGCATAGGCTGTTGCGATAAGAGAAAGAACATCTTTCTGGGTATATCCGGTTCTCAGATAATCCGTAACCTGCTTATAGGCGTTAACAAGCTGTCCGTTTGTTGCTTTTTTTGCCTGGCTGATGAGCGACTTAATTACAGATCTCTGCCTTCTTGTTCGGCTGAGGTCGCTGTCATCGTCGCAGTGACGGATACGGCTGTAAATAAGAGCCTGTTTACCGGTAAGCGTGGCCGTACCGTAAGGGAAATCGGTTTGCGAAGATGTGCTTCTGATGTAATCGGCCTCATAGTCCTGAACATCAACCGTTACGCCTCCGATAGCATCAATGACCTTCGGGAAAGACTTAAAGTCAACCGCAATAAACTGGTCGATTTTAATCTTGTAGTTATTTTCGATCGTCTGCAAAAGCGTTTTCGGTCCGCCGTGGTAAGCGGCATTTATCTTTTCGTAATCGTCGTAATATGTTCCGTCCTCATTGGGCATTTTTATATAGGTCCAGCTGTCACGAAGGAAGGAAACCATCGTTATTTTCTCATTCTTCTTGTCGATGGAAATAAGAATCTGCGAGTCACAAAGATTATATTCGCTGTCAACGCCGCAAAGAAGAACATTGATAACATTCTTGTTCGACATCTTGTCTCCGCCGTTATTCGCCCACTGATAAAGGAAAGCGTTGAGCGAATCGGCGTCAATATCACCCATGACATTGAACTCGGTATCGTCGTCTACAAGATAATCCTTGTCGATTTTGTTGTAATCGATTCCGTCGTCGCCGTAGCCGTCGCTTTTGGTTGTAAGATAGAGCCAAAGAGCAACACCGCCGGCTGAAAGAAGGAGAGCGATAACAAGAATCAAAGCAATAATCTTTGAATTTCTGTACTTATTCTTTGTGAAAAAGTTGCCGTTCTTCGTGTCGTGATCATCACCGGCTTCACGGTAATCATCCTCATCTCTTAAGGATTCATCACTGTATGAGCTGATATCCTCAATCGGCTCTTCGCTTTGTTCTTTTTTCTTTATCTGCGGAACGGGTACAATTTGTGTTTCGTCGTTTTCGGAAACGTAATGATTGTATTTTCTGTTAAATTCATCCATGTTTTCCAAAGCGTCTTTTCTTTCTTTGTTATCCATCAGATCAACTCCATTTAAACGAATCCATAGTTTTTAAGGCGTGTGCATTGTTTTGTGCAGCATTGCCTTTACCCTGAATATGACAAAAAGCGAACAACATAATTATATTGTCCGCTTCTTTTAATGTTTATTCCTCTTTAGCCTTCGGCTCAATCTTACCGTAAAGCGAACCCTCAAGGTCGGAACGCGGAGCTCTTGTCGGTGCGGCTTGTTCCTTTGTTTGCGAACGGTTGTCGTACCTTCTGTAATCCCCTCTGCGTCCTCTGCCGTTTGAAGGATTGGTTGCCTTGAATCCTTCGGCAAGAGTTATAACAACCCTTCTGTCGCTTTCTGAACCGATCGAATGAGAATCAACGCCATCAATTTCCTGAATCGTAGTATGAATTATACGCCTTTCATACGGGTTCATTGGATCAAGACAAACATTTCTGCCGTACTTCTTGACCCTTGCAGCGTTTTTCTTTGCAAGCTCACGGAGAATTTCCTCTCTCTTTTCTCTGTAGTTGCCGGCATTGATTGAAACACGCTTGTAATTGTCCTTACCCTTGTTAATAACAAGTCTTGTCAGATACTGAATAGCGTCGAGTGTTTCGCCTCTTCTGCCGATAACATAGCCGTAATCGTTACCGCAGTCAAGCTGAACATAAACGCTCTCATTATCTTCATTTGCGGTAATCGTAACATCCTTAACTCCCATACCGTCAAGAACGCTTTTTATATAAGCCTCTGCTGCCTTGGAAGCGTTGCCGCAGGTCTTGACCGTGTCTTTAACTTCCTTAACGGCTTCTTCCTTCTTCGGAGCAGCTTCTTTTTTTATCTCGGACTTCTTTGGCTCTGCCTTTTTTTCGGTCTTGGCAGGCTTCTGCGTCTTTGACGGCTTTTTAACCTCATCGGGAAGCTCATAATAAGCTCTTGCTTCTGCAAGAGAGCCTCCGAAAAGACCGAGAGTCTTCTTTTTAGGCATCTTAAGAACTTCCGATTTAACCTCATAACCATTCGGGGCGGCAAGCTCCTTAATAGCAGCCTCAATTGCTGCCTCTATTGTTGCGCCCTTTCCAAATGCTTCTTTAATCAACGGTTTTCACCTCTGTAATTCAACACACAAAGTGTTATTTTCTGATTTTAGTTACTTTTAATTCGTTTGATACTGTTCTCTCTTGAGCGACGCTCAACAGTCTCCTTAACCATAAGCTTTGCAATGTTCTTTTGCGGAGACATAAATTTCTTCATAATAAGCGTTTGAGCCATTGCAAAAATATTCGACGCAATCCAGTATACGCCGATTCCGCTCGGAAACATGAATGCAAACCAAACCGACATTGCCGGCATCATAAGCATTGTGCAGCCCATACCGGGAGCTTTTGCCGCAGGATTTGTTTTTTTCTGCTGGAGCTGAGTAATAAGAGCCGAAATAAGGGAAGTAACACCCGAAAGAATCGGGATAAGCCAATACTTGTTAAACTCCTTGTATTGCGGCTGAACGCCAAGCTCAAGACCCAAAAAGATAAATCTCTTTGCATCGATAAATGCCTGAACCTTGGTGATTGCATCTGCGGGAACGGTCGTTATTCCTTTTGATGAAATATAATCTACGACCTCCGAAAAATGCTCGATAATATAAAGCGGATAGTATCTGTCAACCTTCGAGCCGACGGTAACCACACCGTCCTTGACCATGCTTGAGAAAACATCGATAAACTGCTGTGATGTAGCGGCGTCAAGACCGATCGCATAGCGAAGCGGATTATAAAGAACGCCGTAAAGTCCGATAATAAACGGGAACTGAATCAAAAGCGGAAGACAGCCTGCCGACATGGGATTGTAGCCCTCTCTGGCATAAAGATTCTGAGTTTCCTCCTGAATCTTCTGCTGATTTCCCGCATACTTTTCCTGAATGCGTCTGAGCTTCGGCGCAAGCCGCTGCTGCTTTGCCATACCTTTCTGCTGGCTGATGGTCGACGGAAGCGTTACAAGACGGGCAAAAATCGTGAAAAGTATAATTGCAATTCCGTAGCTGCCGTCAAATCCGTCAACGATTCCGTAAAAGAAAAGCATAATATATCCGAAAATCGGAGTAATATACTTGTAAAGGAAGTTATACATATTTTGTCTCCTTTATTCTTTGCGACCCTTTTCTTTTTTCGGAGGGACGGGGTCATAACCTCCTTTAAATAATTGATTGCATCTGAGCAATCTGCCGATTGCCATAAACGAGCCTTTGAATGCTCCGTGAATTTCAATGGCTTCAACGGCGTAGTGCGAGCAGGTCGGATAATACCTGCACATGGGCGGAAGATGAGGCGAAATGTGCCTTTGGTAAAACTTGATGCATCTTATGAGAAGCTTTCTCATGCTTTTTTCACGCCCGCTTTTTTTAAATGCTTCGACATTATTGCCGAGATATCCGTGCTTTTGAGATATTTGGTTTTGGATCGGGCAACAAAAACAAAATCGTATCCTCCTTTAACTGAAGGAAGATTTTCCCTGAACGCCGCTCGTATGATCCTCCTTGAACGGTTTCTCTCAACCGCATTGCCGATTTTCTTACTTGTGGTAATACCCATACGACAAACTCCCGCGCGGTTATTTCTTAAAACATAAGTAACCAACGCAGGATCGGAAAATGATTTTCCTCTGCCGTAAGCTCGTCGGAAATCGCTATTTTGCTTTAAAACAATATAATTCTTCTCAGGCAAAAATATCAAATCCGTTCAACGGTGGTCTACCGTAAGATCCAAGTGTATTCCGTTCGCTTCGGGCATAAGCCCGTCACCGGATAACTCAGTAAGTAAGCTGCTTTCTGCCCTTTGCACGACGACGTGCAAGAACCTTGCGACCGTTTCTGTCAGACATTCTCTTGCGGAAACCGTGTTCCATCTTTCTGTGACGCTTTTTGGGCTGGTAAGTTCTCTTCATCCTTCTGACCTCCGTTTCAATACTGTACTTTAGTTATTCTGAGTGTCCTCAATGCAATAACGCATATGCACTCACATTGAAGTATTATATAGTAAAAAAAGCTCTGTGTCAATGTTTTTTTAGTAAATAATGAAAGGAATCGGCGATGATTTTAAATTAACATTTAAAAAAGTGGTTAAATTATCGATATAATTGTATATTTTAATCATTGCATTTAACCGTTTCCTGTGATATACTTATTCGGTAAAAATCAAACAGGAGATGTAAAAAAGAGATGGATTCATTCGCAGAGCTTTGGGAAATGGTAAAAGAAGAATGTAAAAAGCAGGTTTCCGAATCCATATATAATGTTTGGTTCAAGGACATGGAGCTTGTAAGCTTTGACGATAACAGGGTGGTTATTGCTCTGTCGGACTTCAAGCGTAAGATAGTTGAAAGCAGATTTATGGACAAGCTGGAATCATCATTCAAAAATGTTATAGGCTTTGACATACAAATCGTTCTTGTTGATGTTGAGAAGGCGGCTCCCATAAAGGTAGAGGAGAGTGAAGATGCTCTCAGCGATGAGGATACCTTTGACTCGTTTATTGTCGGAGCATCCAACAAATTTGCTTATGCCGCAGCCAATGCCGTTGCCAACGATCCGGGCGGAAAGTACAATCCCCTCTTTATTCACGGCAATTCAGGCTTGGGCAAGACTCATCTGCTTAACGCTATTGCGCATCAGGTTAAGCTAACTCATCCGGAAGCAAACATTGTATATACAAGAGGCGAAAGCTTCACAAACGAGCTTGTAAAATACATAGGACAGAAAAGCACGGAAGCGTTTCATGACAAATACAGAAGCGCAGATATACTTCTTGTTGATGATGTTCAGTTCATTGCCGGCAAGGATTCGACTCAGGAAG
>CAVFTC010000034.1:552-3710 GCA_963625295.1 Bacteroides faecis | reverse complement strand
CATTTAATGCGCTCTATCAGGCAGGAAATCAGATAGTTCTTACCTCGGATCGTCCGCCTAAGGAAATTTCACTTCTTGAGGACAGGCTTCGCAACCGCTTTGAATGGGGTCTTATGGCTGACATCCAGTCGCCCGACCTTGAAACAAGAATGGCGATAATTAAAAGGAAGGCCGAGATTCTCAACTTTGATCTTCCCGACGACATAGTTCAGTATATTGCAGAGAAGCTTAAAAATAATATCCGTCAGCTTGAGGGCGCAGTTAAAAAGATGCAGGCGTTTGTCACAATGCAGGGAATGCCGGTAAACATAATGACTGCTCAAACTGCTATTAAGGATATTATTGTTGATAACAGCCCAACTCCTGTTACGATAAATAAAATCGTTACCGAGGTCGCAAGAACATACGGAGCGGACAGTGCGGATATTTATTCGAAGAAGCAGAACGCTCAAACGACCGAAATGCGTCAAATGGCAATATATATTGTCAGAGAAATGACGGGACTTTCAACAAAGCTTATCGGCCGTGAATTCGGCAGGGATCACTCAACAATCGTTTACAGCCTTGATAAATTCACCAAACGCTATAACGAGGACAGCAAGATAAGGAGCGTTGTTGACAATATTATAAAGAACATCCGTGACGGACGTTGATTCGGAGGGTATTATGGCATTCGGTATTTTTAAAAAATTCAACTTAGGTCTTAAAAAAACAAGAGAAAGTATGTCGGGAGCAATCGACGAGGTTATCAGTGAAAATGAGGATATAACTGATCAGCTCTACGACGATCTTGAAGAAATCCTTATAATGGGCGATGTCGGAATGAACACATCTGCCGAGATTTGCGAAAAGCTCAGGGAATATGTTTCAAAGCATCATCTCAAGAAATCCTCACAGGTTAAGGGTGCGATCAAGGAGATCGTTTCCGAAATGCTTGAGGGCGGAGAGGACATGGGTCTTATCACCATGCCGTCGATTATTCTTGTTATCGGCGTCAACGGCGTCGGCAAAACAACGACGATCGGTAAAATGGCGGCAATGTACAAATCTCAGGGCAAAAAGGTCATTCTCGGTGCGGCAGATACATTCCGTGCCGCTGCGATCGACCAGCTTGAGGAGTGGGCAAACCGTGCCGGCGTTGAGATAGTTAAGCATCATGAGGGTGCAGATCCCGCTGCGGTTGTCTATGACACTATTCAGGCAGGTATCGCCAGAGACGCCGATATCATTATCTGCGACACGGCAGGACGCCTGCACAACAAAAAGAACCTTATGGACGAGCTTGCCAAGATATACAGAATTATTGATAAGGAGCTTCCTTACAACGACCGTGAAAGCCTGCTTGTTCTTGACGCTACAACAGGTCAAAACGCCGTTAATCAGGCAAGAGACTTCAAGAATGTTTGCGAAATAACCGGCATTGTTCTTACAAAGCTTGACGGAACGGCAAAGGGCGGCGTTGTGCTTGCGATAAAGAACGACCTCAAGGTTCCGGTAAAATTTGTAGGCGTCGGCGAGCAGCTTGACGACCTTCAGCCCTTCAATCCCAAGGCGTTTGCCGACGGACTTTTCGACAACGAGGTAAAGCATGACGAAGAGAATATGTTTATGGATAACGACAGTGAAGAAGAACAGACGGAGGAAGCTGCGGAATGAAACTTCTGATTGCAACCCATAATAACAAGAAGAAGGTTGAATTGCAGCGCATACTCTCCCCTCTCGGTATTGATGTCGTTACAGCCGAGGATATCGGCTGTGTGCTTCGTGATGTCGAGGAGACAGGAGCGACCTTTGAGGAAAACGCAAGGCTCAAGGCTGTTGCAGGCTGCGAGGACAGCGGACTCGCATGTATCGCCGATGATTCGGGCTTATGCGTTGATTATTTGAACGGTGAGCCGGGTGTATATTCCGCAAGATATTCGGGCGTTCACGGCGACGATGAAGCGAATATCGACAAGCTTCTCAATAAGCTTAACGGTGTATCAAAGGATAATCGAACCGCAAGATTTGTTTGCGCCGCCTGCTGCGCATTTCCCGACGGCAAAATAATTACCGTAAGGGGTGAATGCGAGGGTGAAATTCTCACCGAGAGACACGGCAGCGGCGGATTTGGATATGACCCGATTTTTATGGCAAACGGCAAGCCCTTTGGCGAAATTTCAGCCGAAGAAAAGGACTCAATGAGCCACAGAGGAAAAGCGCTCAGGCTAATGGCCGAGCAGCTTAAAAAAATAATTACGGAGTAAAATATGGAAGAAAAAATGACAAGCAAAAGGCGTGCCGAATTAAGAGGAGCGGCAAACAGACTCGAGCCGTTGTTCCATGTCGGCAAAAGCGGTGTTACGCCTGCCGTTATCGCTCAGACAAATGATGTTTTCAATACAAGAGAGCTTATAAAGCTTAAGGTTCTGCTCGAAAGCGCTCCCGAAAAGCCGAGAGAGATTGCCGAAAAAATTGCATCGGAAACACAATCGCAGGTCGTTCAGGTAATCGGCGGCAGTATTATACTTTATAAGGAAAATCCCGACATTGAAAACGGAGTTGTAAAGAAAAAGAAAACTCCGGAAAAGAAAAAATCGGGTATCGGCAAGGGTGCTAAAGACTTCAAAAAGGTTTATAACGCCAAAAAGAAAAAAGAAGAGGAGCGTCAGGCTGCCGAACGCGCAAGATATAACCGAAGCCGCAGACGCAACTTTAACGGCGGCTATTCAAAATAAGGTCAGGGAGGTCGTGGTATGGACAAGAACGACAACAAAACCGTAGCTCAAAACAAAAAAGCCTACCACGATTACTTTGTTCTTGAGGAGTACGAGGCAGGAATTGAGCTTTTCGGCACTGAAATAAAATCGATTCGCCAGGGCAAAATAAATCTAAAGGACGCATGGTGCAACATCGTTGGCGGCGAAATTTTTGTCAACGGTATGCACATCAGCCCTTACGACCACGGCAATATATTCAACCGTGACCCGATGAGGGTCAGAAAGCTTTTGATGCACAAGAAGGAAATCAACAAGCTTTTCGGAACGGTCAAGCAGGACGGTCTTTCGCTCATTCCCCTCTCGGTTTATTTCAAGAAAGGCAGAGCTAAGGTGAAGGTCGGACTTTGCAAAGGCAAAAAATTGTATGACAAGCGTGCCACAGCTGCCGCACGCGATGCC
>CAVFTC010000034.1:0-542 GCA_963625295.1 Bacteroides faecis | reverse complement strand
GAAGGATGCCGCAAGGAACATCGAGCGTGCAATGAAGGAACGCTTTCAATAAAATATGGGGATGAAAGGATTTCGACGGGGATTTTGAACCGTGATAAGCGAGCAGTGGTGCGGAACCACTCTAAAAGCCGTAGTTTATAAAAATAAACGACAATAATACTCAGTTAATGGCTGCCTGAGTGCGGCCCATCCTTCCCGGAAGTACTGCGGTTCGGATAAGGGTGTCGATTAGCAGTGAACGTGAATGAATGAGTAGCCTTGTAATTCATCATGATCTAAAGGATACCGTAAAGGAAAGCCTGTTTACCGGCGTTCCTCGAGGGGAAGCTTAAAAGATAAACTACGCTCGTAGAAGCTTGCGGGAATTGATTTTCGGACGCGGTTTCGATTACCGCCATCTCCACCAAAATAAGGGTGTTTTACCTACATCGAAACACACATTAAAAGCTATGAAAATGTTGATTTTGCGTCATTTTCGGCTTTTAGTGTGTGTTTCGCTATTGTTTTGACATCGTTAAAAATCGTTTGCGTTGCAGTCACTT
>CAVFTC010000033.1:0-19827 GCA_963625295.1 Bacteroides faecis | reverse complement strand
GCAAAATATCTTTGTGAGAGCCTTATTTCCGTCGGTCGGGGCACTGTCAGCACCCGTATGCTCGAAAGCTTTGATAATGTTAAAATTGAAGAAAAATTTGAGACTAAGCACTGCTTCGTTTCCTCAATGCGTGCCGATTCGATTGTTTCCTCGTGCTTTTCGTTCTCACGAAGCGAGGCGGTTCGCAGAATCAACGCCGGTGAGATTTATATCAACGGCGTGCAGATCACAAAAATTGATTTCAAAGTGCCTTTCGGCTCTAAGGTCGTAGTCAGAGGCAAAGGCAAGGTTCTAATCACCGAGAACGACGGAATTACAAAGAAAGGCCGTCAGGCTTTCACAATAAAAAAATATATCTGAGGAGGAATTTTTATGTTAAATTTCGGTCACAGAGGCTTCAGCGGAAAATATCCCGAAAATACCATGCTTGCTTTCAAAAAAGCAGTTGAAGCAGGCGCAGACGGAATCGAGCTTGATGTTCATTTTTCCAAGGACGGAGAGCTTGTCATTATTCATGACGAGCGGATCGACAGAACCTGCGATTCGACAGGCTTTGTCAGGGATTACACTCTCGCCGAGCTTCAAACCTTCGACGCTTCGGCAGGCTTCAAGGGTGTTTACGGTGTGAACAGAATTCCGACCCTGCAGGAATACTTTGAATTTATCAAGCCGATCGACGGATTCATCACAAATATCGAGCTTAAAACGGGCGTTTATGAATATCCGGGCATCGAAAAAGCCGTAAACGACATGATTGTCCGCTTCGGTCTTGAGGACAGGATAATCATTTCAAGCTTCAACCATTACAGCGTCATGCGCTTCAAGGCTATCAACCCGAAGGTTCGCTGCGGCTTCCTTGAGGAAAGCTGGATTCTTGAGTTCGGCAAGTATACAAAAGAGCACGGCATTGAATGTATTCACCCGATGCATTGGACACTGACAGAGGAAACCGTCGCCGAAATGAAGGCCAACGGAATTGAAATCAACACATGGACGGTCAATGACGAGAATAGCGTCGCAAGGCTTTACAATCTCGGAGTTGATTCCGTGATAGGAAATTATCCCGATATGGCGAAAAAAGTCATAGATTCTATGAAATAATGCTTGATTTTATTATACATAAAGTGTATTATGATAAAGGCTGAATTCAGCCAAAAAAATATCAGAAGGTGTTTTAATGTTTACAGGCAAAGCAGAGGAATACAGGGGCGTTTACGCTCTTCTTCTCACCCCATTTAACGAAGACAAATCCATAAATTACGATACATATGCGCAGTATGTCGAGTTTCAGGCTGCGCAGGGCGCTCATCACCTTTTCTCGGTGTGCGGCAGCTCCGAAATGACCTACCTTTCGCTCGAGGAAAGGATCAAATGCGCCGAAACGGCTGTCAAGCACGCAAGCGGTGCGGAAATCGTTGCAACAGCCAATCTTGAGCCGACCTGGAAGGAGCAGATTGAAGAGGTTAAGCGCATGGAGCAAACGGGCGTTGACGGTCTTGTATTTGTAACAAGAGGCTACGGCGTTTGCGACAAGAGAATTGTTGAAAACCTTTCCGAGCTTTCGCAGTACACCACCCTCCCCGTTATTCTCTATGAGTTCCCGGGATTCCCGAATTGCAGCATGTCAGGCAAGGCTTACGGCGAGCTTGTCAAGACAGGTAAATTCCACGGAATCAAGGACACGACCTGCACGATGGCAGGCATCAAGGACAAGCTTCAGTATCAGGGCGATTCAGCGGTTCTTCAAGCTAACATTCCCCTCCTCCTTGACGCTTACGACGCAGGTGCAAGAGGCGTTTGCGCAACTCCGACCTCCTGCGGTGTAAATCTTTTCCGCAAGATGTATGATGAATATTTCGTAGAAAAGGATATGCAGAAGGCAAGAGAAACCTTCAACGAGATCATTCTCCTTGACTGTGCGATTGACGGCGGCTTCAACGCAAGCGCAAAATATCTTATCAATCTCCAGGGTATCCCGTTCACGACAGTTACAAGAGCAGGCTCGACCCTCAGCGAAGCAAGAATCAGAAGCCTCCAATCCTTCTTTGAATACGCAAAGGCACACGAGCTTCTTTAACCAAATAAAAATGCTCACAAGGCTTAATTCGGGCTTTGTGAGCTTATTTTTTCAGCAATTTTTCTCTTTGCTTATAATCGGGTAAATACTTTGCTATCAAATCATAAAATTCCCGGCTGTGGTTATGATGAACCGTGTGTGCCAATTCGTGGACAACGACATATTCGATCGCTTCAATGGGATATTGCATCAAAATATACGAGTAGCAGATATTATTCTTTCCGCTGCAGGAGCCGAAACGCTTTTGGGCAGAGGTTATCTTGACAGTTCCGTAGCTGACGCCCATAATTGCAGCGTATCTTTCGGTCAAATCAGGCAGCAATGCTTTTGCCTGCCTTTTAAAGCCGTCAATTTCTTCCTCACTCAGCTCTGGGTGATTGCGTTTTCTTTCAATGCTTTCTGCGCTTTTCTTTTCAATCCAAGCGCTGTGCTCTCCAATCAGCTTCTTTATCCTGCGTTCGGAAAAATGCAGCGGTGCACGAACTATCAGCTCACCCTCGGAATTGACCTGCAAAGCAACAGTCTTGCGCTTTGACCTGATAAGCGTGTATTCCATCTGATCACCTCGGAAATATTTTATCACATGATAAACTTTTGTCAATCAAATAATTGCTTTTTTCATCATTCTGTGCTACAATGCATAAGGTTAGGAGTGAGGCAATGATAACGGAAAAGCTTTACGACAGGGACAGTCATATCAGCTCGTTCAGGGCGACGGTCATCGCCTGCTGCAGCAGCGAAAAAGGCTATGAGCTCATTCTCGATAAAACAGCTTTTTTCCCCGAGGGCGGCGGTCAGTCGGCAGACACGGGCAAGATTGGAGAAGCAAATATTACGGATGTGCAGGTCGTAAACGACGAAATTGTGCATTATTCCGACAGACAATTAGCTGTCGGCGACGAGTTCGACTGCGAAATTGATTGGGAGCAGCGTTTTCGCCGTATGCAGAATCACTCCGGTGAGCATATTGCTTCCGGAATCGTGCATAAGCTTTACGGCTATGAAAATGTCGGATTTCATCTCGGAGAGGATGTGACCGTTGATTTTAACGGCGAGCTTACAAGAGAGCAGCTGCTCGACATTGAAAAGCAGGCCAACGAGGCAATATACAAAAACGCAAAATTTACCTGCGAATATCCCGATGAAAGCACATTAAAAACTCTCAGCTACCGCAGCAAGCTTGAGCTGACCGAAAATGTTAGAATAGTCACAATTGAGGGCTACGATGTTTGCGCCTGCTGTGCGCCGCATGTTTACTCAGCCGGTGAGATCGGCATAATAAAGATACTTGACTTTGCCCGACACAGGGGCGGAATAAGGCTTCATATGCTCTGCGGCAAGGACGCTTTGGAGGACTATGAAAAAAAATATGACAATCTCCGTTCGGTTGCAACTGCGCTGTGCTCAAAGCAAAACGAAGCAGCCGGTGCATTTGAAAAATTTAACGAGGAGCATGGAGTGTTAAAGGCCGAGCTTGCCGCCTTAAAGAAAGAACTTGCGCAGCTGAAGGCTTCGACAATTGAAAGCACAGACGAGTGTATTCTCATCTTTGAGTCAAACGCCGACATAAACGATTTAAGAAAACTTGTTTTAAACGGTGCGGAGAAAACTACAAAGCTTTGCGCAGGATTTTCCGGTAGCGATAAAAGCGGTTATCGCTTTGTCATTGCATCGAAGCATATTGACCTTCGTGAAAAATCGAAGGATATCACAGCGGCCTTGGGCGGTCGGGGCGGAGGCTCCGCCGAGCTTTTACAGGGCAACGCAACCGCTTCCGAAAACGAAGCGAGAAAATATTTCAAAGAAAATTTTTAAGGCAACACCGCACAATTGAGACGCACACCTTGTTCGGTATTACCTTAATGGGAGGATTACATTATAATGAACATATGTGTATACGGTGCTTCAAGCACAACGACCGACCGTTCCTTCATTGAAGCCGGCGAAAAACTCGGCGAAGAGATGGCAAAGAGAAATCACACCCTTGTTTTCGGTGGCGGCGCAAATGGACTGATGGGTGCTTCGGCAAGAGGAATGCATCGCATGGGCGGAAAAATCATCGGCGTAGCTCCCGAGTTTTTCCATGTGGACGGTGTTCTTTATGAGCATTGCACGGAATTCATCTATCCCGAGGATATGCGGGCGAGAAAAAAGAAGATGGAGGAGCTTTCCGACGCATTTATAGTCACCCCCGGCGGAATCGGAACATTTGACGAATTCTTTGAGATTCTTACTCTCAAGCAGCTCAGCCGTCACAACAAGCCAATTGCAATTCTCAACACAAACGGCTATTACGAATGCTTGAAAAAGTTCATTCAAAATGTCATTGACAATCATTTTATGAACGAGGAGAGCAAAAACCTTTACTACATCTCCGAGTCCCCCACCGATCTGCTCGATTATGTTGAGAACTACAAACCGACGCATACGCCGCTTTCAATATACAAGGATGTCAATATGAACTGATCGCACAAAGCATTATAGCCGCCGATAATCTGCATTTCGGCGGCTGTTTTTACTGTTTACTTATTGATTTATATATCCTGTCGCAGGCATCTTTTTCCTTATCGAAGAAGAAGTCTGCGTTTTTCTCTTTATACGGACTGACAGGCTCGCCCGAATTATCAAGAATTCTTTGAAGTGCTGCGCAAAGCTCCGTTTCGTTCTGTGTGAACTCTCCGAAGCCGTTTTCAAACGGGATATCCAGCTCCCTGTAATCGTTCATTCCTGCCTTGAACTCCTTTAGATCAGGCATAAAATAAACGATCGCACGGTTGAGATAAACAAAGTCAAAGACAAATGATGAATAGTCCGTTATGCAGATTTTGTATTCGTCCGAGGCTCTGCCGTCGGCAAATTTCACCCTCGACGATTTTAACTCAAAGCAATCCTTATACGGTGCGAAAATCGGATGCAGCTTAAATTCAAGCGTATATCCGCTTTTTTCAAGCATTTCGTTTAACCTTTCGCAGTTTAAAAAATCCTGCGTTTTCTTGAAATAATCGGACTGTATGAATTTTTCTTTATCCGCTTTCCAGCGACCCTCTCCCTTATGAGTAATGAGATATTTTCGCCACGACGGAGCAAAAAGAATCACATTTTCCGCCCTGCCTTCGTCAATTTCAAAGTAATCATATCTCGGCATTTTGCTCTTGATAAGCGCAGTCTCCGGGAAGAAATAGTTCTCGGTGAAATTTTCGACCTCATAATCAGTCGAAACGACCTCGCCCGTCACATCGAGCCTGTCATAAGAATATTTCCACGGAAGATGAGCATGCAAAACACCGTGCTGGAGGTAATAAACCTCGCCCTCAAACAGGTCGATATACTCAGGGTAAATGTCGCTGAAATAGGGAAGATAATTTTCCTTTTCAATAAATGCCGTAATAACTCTTTCGGCATTCAGATACATAAGCTTATGCTTCGTCGAGCGGAAAGCAATAAGATTTTTCTGCTGCTCGGCGGTAAATTTATCCCTCACCGCATCGATCGAACCGTTGACGACATAGTAGCGTTCAACTCCATCATCGGCTGCAAAATCGTGAACAAACTGATAATACGCATTATCCGTGCCGACTCCCTTGCAGTCATGGTAAAGCCAGATTCTCTTCTTAGGCATGAGATAATTTATAAAACGAACCGCAAAGACCTTTTTGTTTGTTTTGAGGTATTTTTTCAGCTCTGATTTTTTATATTTCTTTTCGTCCTTTTCGTCAGCTTTTTCAAGAACAAAGCATCTTTCGCTCATTCTGCATTTAATGGAGTTCATAACAAAGCTTCTTCGGCTTTGGTTGAAAGCGACCCATTCACCGCATTCAAATTTGACGGGATAAGACCTTTCGCCGATCTCAACGGTAAATGAAAACGACTTGCGCTTGTCTGGAACGATAACGGTTCTGAACCCCCATGCCGTATTGTTTCTTATCTTTGCGCCGTCATAGCAATAAGAGCATTCGGTAATATCGAGCGGAATATTTTCGCTGCGTTCTCTGAGAAGGAGCGTCGGCTTTTCACAATAATCAAATATCGGCGAAGAAATATATCCGCAGACCTCTACGCCGTTGCTGCGAGCCTTGAATTTTGTCAGATTAAGCGTTATACTGTCCGATTCTAAAAGAACCTTATCGCCGTGAACGAGCCTGATTTTTTCATCGGCAACGGCGTCAAGCTCCCCCTTGTATTTCATTGATACAAGATAATATTTGTTCATCTGCACAGCGTCGGGAAAATTGATTATCGTCTCATCGTCAACGCTTTCGAGCAGCTTTTCAAGCCGTCCTATCTCTCTGCGGTAGTCCTCACCCTCCGCACAGTAAGGCAGCAGGCAGTCCGAAGCCGCCCTTGCAAGAAGATCTTCAACAAAAAGAGCCTTAACAAAGCCCGGCACAGTCTCAAATGAAGCAAAAATCTCCTCCCATTTTCCGACAAAGCAGTCAAAATAAATCGAGCATTTTAAAGCCTTGCTCTCGCCGGAGGGATTATTGAATTTTCTGTATTCAGCATTCTCGACATAGCCTACGGTCATTTTTTTCACCGCATATTTAATGCAATATTCCGCAGCCTTTAGCTCGCAGTTCTCCGAGGGGTCAAAAAGGATGCTATCCTCTCCCCTGTTTTTAACTGCAACATTCAAGCCGTTTGGGCAGTAAAATTCATTACCCTCGCCGTTCAAATCAAGTAATCCCGTGCTGCGGTTCATATATTTAAAATTGCATTTTTTCCTGCCGGAATTCGTATAGGGAACAAGCTTATATGCAACGATATCCGTTTTTTCTTCATTTTCTTCAAAAAATTCAACCGTATTTTTCAAAGCATCGGCAGACAGAGTATCGTCCGCATCAAGAAAAGCGATATAGCTTCCTCTTGCGGCGGCAATGCCGTTGTTTCTTGCCGCAGCCGAGCCGCAATGCTCTTGAGTAATAATCGTTGCAAAGGTATTTTGACTTGCAAAATCCTTTGCGATATCGGCAGAGCCGTCGGTGCTGCCGTCATTGACCAAAACGACCTCAAGACAATCCTTATCTATCGTCTGTTCGGCAATCGAAGCAAGACAGCCCGGCAAGGTCTTTTCCGAATTATAAAAAGGGACTATAAGTGATATCTTTTTTTCAAAGCCGCTCATACAGCTGCGCCTCCTTAACGAGTATGATTATACACTGATAAAGCTTTTTTTGCAACAAGCTTTGTGTATAAAGCGTCATTTTCGGGGCAAAAATTTCCATGGGTGATTTTATGAAGAATGCAATAATAAAGCATGAAAGCAAGATGTTCATTAAGGGTAAAAGGGTAAAAGCAATGTCTATTGTGCTGACCTCGGTCGTTTATTGCGCCTTTGTTACAGCCGTATGCTTCGGAATAATTCTGCTCTGTGAGCTTTTGGGCGGTGGTAATATGTTGAAAACAGCGGCAGCAATCGGCGTCCTCTGTGTTTTAAGCTTCGCTGCGCTCTTGTTTTACAGCTCCTTGTCCGTAGGCGAAAAGGCATGGTACAGCGGAATAACAGACGAACGGAAGAATTATACAAGGCGGTTGTTTTTCTGGTTCAGACCGAAAAATTCGTTTCGTGCTTTGCGATTCAAGGTGTTGCTTGTTACAATTAAAGCCATGTGGGCGGTCGTGTTTTTTCTCCCATTTGCAGTTCTCACATGGTCGATTTACTACCTTTCGGGCAGCGGAGGACTTGAGCTTTATCTTTTTATCTCTCTTTCGGGCGGAGCGATACTTACGGCTGTGTGCGGCGCAATATTTTATTTTATCGCCATGCAAAAATATTTCATTGCCGAATATCTTTACTCCTCCGACCCGAGGCTCAAGCCGCTTACCGCAATAAGGCAAAGCAAAAATCTGCTTGACGGTCATATTTTGGAAATCGTATGCTTCAAGCTGAGTTTTACGCCGTGGTTTCTGAGCTGTATTTTTATTGCTCCGGCTTTTTATTTTCTGCCATATTACAAAGAAAGCTGCTGTGTAGTTGCAAAAAAAATAACTTTGTGATAAAATAATAGAGAATTTTTTCACGGAGATGTTTACATGAAGGATAACCTCAAATGGACGAAGTCAAAAATTTTTCTTATCGGATTTAATTGCATTCTCTGCGTTTCGATCGTCGTCAGCGCAATGATGATAGTGATCGACAAATCAAGAATCAAGAACGGTGCTGTTTACACGGACGGCAAAGCCGAAGAAACAACCGCAGAGGCTCAAAATTCAGCCGCCGCAAGCACCGCAAGACTGATGCTCGCCGGCGACAATGTTGTTTACAGAACCGTCTATTCGCAAGCCAACGAGAATGACGGCGACAGCGGTTACGATTTTTCCTCGGCATATGGCGGAATAAAGGAAATCATCGCAAAATCGGATCTCGCCGTGATAAACCAAAGCACCGTCATGGACGACCAAAACGAGCCTTCCGCAGCTCCGGAGTATAATACACCCAACCAAATGCTCGACACGCTTCTCGACCTCGGCTTTGATGTTTTCAATCAGGCGAACGACCATATTATGGATATGGGTCTTTCGGGTGCGATAAATGATATTGCTCTTTTCAAAGCCAAGGAAAATCAAGCTCTTTTGATCGGTCTTTACGAAAGCCGTGAGGAAATGATGAAGCCGCAGGTAAAAGAGGTCAACGGAATCAAATTTTCTTTCGTCGGTATAACCCAGTCGCTCGGCGATTACGAGCTTTCGGAAGAAACGGACATCGGAATATTAAATCTTTCCGACGAGCGCTCAACCTCCGATGAGCTGGACGGAACGATGAAGCAGCTTATTGATAACGCAAAGAACGCATCGGATATTGTCTGCGTCACCGTGCATTGGAGCAACGAATCCGAGAGTGAGCTCTCAGACTCTCAGAACGAAATTATTTCAAAGCTTTTGAAATACGGAGCGGACATTATCGTGGGCACAGGCAAAAACGACCTGCAAAAATTTGAATTTCAGGCGAACGGAGACGGAGAGCAGGCACTTGTCATTCCGTCGCTCGGTAAGGTTATCTCCCTTGAGGACAGCGCAGACAGCTTCCTCGGCGGCATAGCCGATGTCACGGTTACAAAGGATCCAAAGAGCAACAAGACCGTCGTTTCCTCAGCAAAGCTTATCCCGACCGTGACGGTTTACGAGGAGGATTACGCAAATGTCCGTGTTCTTCCGTTCGCAAAGTGCACGGAGGACATTATAAAGAAGCACGGCTTCGCTCAGGAAGATGAAAAATTCAACTACAGCTACATTCAGAATTATTACAACCAGAAGTTTGCCGACGCACTTGAATTGAATTATTAAGCACAATTGTGTTATGTTGTATTACAAAAACTGCCACACCAATTTGATGTGACAGTTTTGTTTTTTATCTGTTTATCAACGGCTTGACCTGCCTGCCCAAAAGAACGGCGATAATCATCTTTGCGCAGTCAAGCGCAATATACGGAATAACTCCGGCAATAAGCGCCTGCTTAAGGTTCATGCCTGCCTGATAAGCGAGCCACAGCGAGCCGAAAAGATAGCAAACCGCCGTACCGATCGCCATACCCAAAAGCGAAAGAATAACCTTGCTTTTGAATTTATCGACGAATATTCCGCCGATGACGGCAATGAAAATAAAGCCGATAATGTATCCGCCTGTAGGACCGACAAGCTTTGCCGCTCCGCCGGTGAAGCCGGAGAACACCGGAACACCTGCAAGTCCGAGCAGAATATAGATAATCACGCTGACCGTTCCCGTTTTCGCTCCGAGCAAATAGGTTGTGAGATACACCGCCATTATCGTCAGCGAAACGGGCACGGGTGTAAACGGAAGCGGAACCGAGAGGGGGCCGAGCACCGATATTATTGCCGCCATGAGCGCAATTTTTACTGTTTCAACAATTCTCTCATGTCCCGTTTTCGTTTTTGCATTCATGAATTATCCCTCCGAGGTCACTACCGCAGGCTGAAATTTTCTCTTGATAAGCTCAAAGATGCACTTCCAAAGCTTCTTGAACGCATCGAAGAAGCTGACCTGATATCTTGCGTCGCAGTTCATATTTTCACTGATAAGCGGCGTTAATTCGTTCGTTTCCTCGTCAAGCAGCAAATACTGCGGAAGCTCCGGGTCGGAATAAACCGTAAAATTATCCTTGTCGATAATCATATCGATCAGTCTGTTGATATCCTTCGGAAATTCCTTATGCTCAACATTTTTTACAAACCATGTTGTATCGGGGAAAAGACAGGTAGAAGCGTCGATCTGAAGATCGGGAGAGATATATTTATAAGTTCCGTTCGTCTTTGCCTCGCTGATATAATTATCGTCAAAGCCCTTTGTAAGCGTTGCGGTAGTTGCGCCCTTTGAAGCGTCGTATACGCTGCAAATATCGTCGGAAATAATATCCGACTCACGGGTTACCGGATAGGTCTGGAAGCCGTATTTGGTGATGTTTGCAACATTGACTCCCCTGTCGGCAAACTTCTTGAGAAGCTCGTTTGATTTGACCTGAACATTATAATGATAATTGTCGATAATGTTGAAGAAATCGGCGTACTGCTCCTTATCGACATTGTAAAATACTGTTTCCTTTGCCTTCTCATAGTCACGGTCGCTTACCATGCTCCAATATCCGGGGAAGGAAGCGAAGGAATTCAACAATGCGTCGGGAAGAAATTCAAGATATTTCTTCTCAAGAACATTATTGACCGCAGCGCAGGTAAGATCAAGGCCGTAGGTTCTGTTGAATATTGTAACAAAAGCCTGAATAAGCTGGTTGGTGATATCGTCCTCGGAGAGCTGAATGTCATACATAAATCTTTCAACTCCGTCCGGGTCACAATACATATCTCCGGCAAAAATTTCACTTACCTGAGTTGCTCCGTCAAGTGCGCCGGCATAAAGTATATAGTCCGAAATATATTCCGCATCGTACCTTTCCATATATGCCATGGTTACGCAAGCACCGAGACAGCGTCCGAGCAACGCAACATTTTCAGCTCCCGTGACCTCACGGACATCCTCGATATACTTGCGAAGGCTCTCGGCATTTTCGTAAGGATCAAGTCTCCAGTCATATCTGAAAAGATATCTTGTCGTCGGATATTTACCGTTTTCTTTTTTTGCGTTAAGCGTATCCTTAGTCCATGTCCAGCCCAGATGAACGCCGTTCTGAGTTTTTCCGTGCTCATCAAGCTTGATTGTTCCGTAGATCTCTCCGAGAGCGTTGGCAAGCACCTTGCCGAACTCCTCCCATTTCTGAGTAAGAACAGCCTTGGCGAAAACGCCGATGTTCTCCTTCGCCGTTTTCTCAACGAAGCCGTCGGGAATGGTTATGGGGAAGACAAGCTGATCCTCTCCGTTTTCGTCCTCGGCATAAAGGTATGCGCCGCTGCCCTCAACATAGATCAGCGGAATATCCGTTCCGTCGGTCGCAGCCGCAGAACCGGAAAAATCAAGAAAAACAAAAGCCGAAACAATAACGGATACGCAAAGAATAATCGAAATAACCTTTTTCAGTAATTTACTCATTTTATCTCACTCTTTTCTTTGAATGCACAATGGAGATGTGCAGGTTAAGCATTAGCATTATTTTTGTTATATTCGTCAACAGTCAACGAATTTTCAGTTTCTACATGGGAGAAGAAGAACTTTTCTCTCTCGGGAGAGTTGATTACGGTGACAGGCTTGATCTGGTTAAGAACAACACCCTTCGCTCTGAGCGACTCTCTGTAATCCCAATAGCTCTTTTCCTTAAGAATAAGGATCTCCGGCTCACCGAGCATACCCCAGCGTCTGTACTTGAAGTACTTCTCGTTGACCTCCTTAAGCTCCTCGTCGAGAACCTCGATCATTTTTCTACGGGTATCCTCATCGACTGCCTTTTCAGGCTCAACGAACATGCAATAGCGTGGCGGCTTGGTGGAATAATCCGGATAGAAGCTGAAGCCCTTGAAGCCGACGCCTGTTTTCTCCGCCGTCTTTGCTGCGGCAAATTCAACCATCTGCGTCGTTGTCTTTTCGTTGGCAACATTCATGCTGAGGTTCTGCCTGTAGAGCAGCTCAACTCTCGGAGTGTTGTTGTACATCTTCGTTACATGAACAACATCCTCAATCTTGTATCTGTAAAGACCGGAGAAGTTGGAAACAACAAGCTCATAGTCCTTGCCAACCTCGATTTCGTTAATAAGCAGCGGCTTAACATCGTCCCTTGCGTGCTCCTCGCCCTCCTCGATGGGAAGGAACTCAAAGAAGATGCAATGGGGAAGAAGAACGGAATCGTTAACATTCAATTCAACCGGAGCGGCAAAGAAGCCCTCTGCCGCAGCATAACCCATGTTGTGAAGCGGCAAATCTCCGACCGACTTACGAAGCTTGTCAATGTATACCTGGAGGCTCGAGCCCATCATACCGTAGCCCCAAACAAGCTTCGGCCAGATTCTCGGCGCAATAGGCGTATCAAAGCCCTTTTCAAACTCTTTTCTTAGCTCGGCAGCTCTTTTCGGATTGGGCTTGAACATCTTTGAATATTTCGCTCTAAGCTCGGGAGTGCACTTAATGTTCGGATTGATAATACCCTTTTCGATATCGTCGCAAAGCATCTCCCAGTTCTCCTCAAGATAGTCGAACATTGTAGTAAGAAGCGTTATAACGAGCGAACCGAGGTAGGTAACATTTCTGTTTTCAATGGCAAAACGAAGCTGGAGATACGATGTATCAAGAAGCTCCTCATGCTCTGGGCAAAGCAGCGAATACGGCGATGTGCAGAAAAATTTCGTTATCGGCTTAAGATATGTAAGCGGAACCTGTCCTGCGCCGTTGCAGCGTTTATTGTCGTCCAGATTATGACCGGAAAGAACCAAGACAAGGGGACCCATCTGGTTTGGCATTCTTATACCCTTATGCTTTTTGAGCCAGTGAGCCGCAACGGAAACTGAAACCGAGAAGCCGATGCACTGCATTTTCCAAAGGTCATTGATACCCTTCGGAAGAATTTTCGGCTTACCGACCGAGCCTGATGACGAGCAATACCTGATATTCTTGCCGGAGAACATGATCTTGTCCTCTTTATTGTTGATCATTCTGTCAACATAAGGCTCATAATCGGCATAGGTCGAAAGAGGAACTATTCTCTGATAATCCTCGATTGACTTAACATCGCCGAGACGGAGCTTTTTTCCAAGCTCACAGTTTTTGTTTCGAGACACGATCTTCTTCAAAACGCTTTTTTGCGCCTTGAGAGGATCCTTTGTGTAATGGTTTATTTCCCAGAGAGAAACATCTCCAAGAAAAATACCGAGATCTGAAAAAGGCATATCAATCTACCCCCAATGTTTTTTATTATTCTATATCATAATCTGAATAATGTCAATGAACCGACATTATAGATTATATTTTCTTTGTCTTTTCGTAAGCCGCAATAACGGCATTCATTGCGTTTGAGCGGAAAGCTCCGTCCTCAAGCGCTTTAACTCCGGCAATCGTCGTTCCTCCGGGGCTGCAAACCTCATCCTTGAGCTTGCCCGGGTGCTTACCGCTCTCGATAACTGACCTTGCCGAGCCGAGAACCGTCTGCGCCGCATAAAGCATTGCCTTGTCTCTCGGCAAGCCGCAGCTTACCGCACCGTCGGCAAGAGCTTCTATAAACATATAAACATACGCCGGACCGCAGCCGGAAATTGCGCAGCCTGCGTCAATAAGCTTTTCATCAATCCAATCGACAATACCTGCGCACCTCATGATTGAATTAAACTTCTCTGCGCTTTCGTCGTCAACTTCAAAGCGGCTTGCAAGAACAACGCCCTCGCCAACCGAAACGGGCATATTAGGCATGATCCTTATTATATGCTTCGCCCCGGAAAGCTCCCTGAGTCTTTCAATCGCAACACCTGCCGCCATCGAAACCAAAGTGCAATCGTCTCTCTCAGAAAGGATATCGCTTATCTCGTCAAAGGCCTTGCCGATAACCTGCGGCTTAACGCCCATGAAAATAAAATCACACTCTGCGGCTATCGTTGCACTGTCCGAAACATGAACTCCAAGCTCCTTTGAAAGCGCCTCGGTTTTTTCGGCAAAGCTGTCGCAGATATAAATTTTGTCCGAATAGCCTGCTTTTGCGGCAGCCTTTACAAGTGCGCCGCCCATATTGCCGCAGCCGATAAATCCGATTTTTTCCATTCTATTCCTCCTTATCTTATTTGTCCATTACCCTTGACAATATATTTGTATGTCGTAAGCTCGCAAAGACCCATCGGGCCTCTCGCATGGAGCTTTTGGGTCGAAATTCCCATTTCGCAGCCGAGTCCAAAGCAGCCACCGTCAGTAAAACGGGTGCTTGCATTTACATAAACTGCCGCAGAATCAACATCTCGACAAAACTCGGCAGCATGTGCGTCGTTGTTTGTTATTATTGCGTCGCTGTGATGCGTTGAATGCTCTGCAATGTGCTTAACGGCTTCTTCAACGCCGTCAACAATGCCCACGGCAAGGATATAATTGAGGAACTCGGTGTCAAAATCATTTTCTCCGGCCTTCGTTCCGTCGATTATCTTCGCCGCTCTCTCGTCAAGACGAAGCTCGACGGGATTTTCGGCTCTGCCGTCAACAAGCCTTTGCTTGAGCATCGGTAAAAATTTATCGGCAATTCTACCGTTAACGAGCAAAACCTCCTCGGCATTGCAAACCGACGGCCTGCTTGTCTTTGCGTTTTCGATTATATTAAGCGCCATATCAAGGTCTGCTTCGTCGTCAACATAGATGTGACAAATACCTGTTCCCGTTTGAATAACCGGTACGGTCGCATTCTGCACGCAGGCGTTTATAAGCCCTGCACCGCCCCTCGGAATAAGGAGATCGATATATCCGTCCGCAGTCATAAGCTCCGTTGAGCTTTGGCGTGAGGTGTCCTGAACCATATTGATAAAGTTTTCGCAAAAACCGAGCTTTTTAAGTCCTCTGCGCAGCGCATTGACAATGGCATTTGCGCTTCTAAAGGCCTCTTTGCCGCCCCTAAGCACGCAAACATTGCCGCTTTTGAGCGCAAGAGCCGCCGCGTCTGAGGACACATTCGGTCTGCTCTCGTAAATAATCGCAACAACGCCCATCGGAACAGCCGTTTTTTCAACGACAAGCCCGTTCGGAAGCTCAACACGGTCAAGCACCCGTCCGACCGGGTCGGGAAGCTTTACGACATCCCTGATTCCGTCAGCCATACCTTTTATACGACCCTCGTCAAGACTGAGCCTGTCGATCATGACATCAGATATCTTTCCTCTCGCCGCTTCAACATCCTTTTTATTTTCGTCAAGAATGGCTGCGCAATTTTCCTCAAGCGCATCGGCCATTGCAAGCAATGCGTTGTTCTTTTCTTCCGAGCTTAGCTTTGCAAGCTCGGTCTTTGCCGCTTTTGCCTGCTTCAAAATATCAAGCGTTGTCATCATATCATCACCTTTTAATAAACCTTGTGCCTACGGCTTTTCCCTCAACGATATCATAAAGAACCTCGGGATCTTTGCCGTTGGCTATAATCATGTCGCAATTATTTTCCGTACAGATCTGAGCTGCGTTAATTTTTGTTTTCATTCCGCCCGTACCGAGGCTTGAGCCTTCGCCGCCTCCGAGGGCAATAATATTTTCGTTTATCTCCGAGACAACGGAAATAAGCTTTGCGTCCGGATCGGAATGCGGATCGGCGGTGAACAAGCCGTCAATATCCGAAAGAAGGATCAATAGATCGGCATTGACATTGACCGCCACCATTGCCGAAAGCGTGTCGTTATCTCCGACCTTGATTTCTTCGGTCGCAACGGTATCATTTTCGTTAATGATCGGCAGCGCATTGAATTCCAGCAGCTTATCCATTGTATTTTTAAAATTTATGTGTCTTTCCTCATTTTCAAAATCCGAGCCGGTCATAAGAAGCTGAGCCACGGTGTGGTTGTACTCGGAAAAGAGCTTGTCGTAGGTATACATCAATTCGCATTGACCGACCGCAGCGGCAGCCTGCTTTGCGGCAACATCACGAGGTCGTTCGCTTAACTGAAGCTTGCCGGCACCCATGCCGATAGCACCCGAGGTAACAAGTATAATATCATGTCCCGCATTTTTTAGATCGCTCATGACCTTGCAAAGCTCCTCGACGCGTCTTATGTTGATAAGACCGCTCGGATGCGCAAGAGTCGATGTTCCAACCTTGACAACAATTCTCATGTACTAATCCTCCGTTAAGCAGGCATACGCCTATAATCAATTTATTTTATCACACTCTTTAATGATATGCAAGAATAATCAAGCTAAATTTCGATTTTATTTGCTTGCAATTATCGGCGGCAGATAGTATAATTCAATTAAGGCAACCGCTGATTAAAGCCGAGTGCGATTATCGGCGGAAAATTCGGAGGTAGAATATGGGTTCGTTTTTCAGCAGTATTAAGCAATGGAGCTTTGAGAACTTTCCGGAAAAGTTTGCGGCAGCATTGCCGAAGCTTATTGTTTTTATTCTCGTAATGGTCATCGGCTTTTGGCTTGCAAGCCTTTTGGGAAATCTTCTTGTAAAAATTCTTGAAAACAAAAATGTAGATAAGTCAATGCACCGCTTTATCAGACGCTCAACGGTAATTTTTTTGAGAATTATCGTATCCGTTATTGCCCTTGAGCAAATCGGATTCAATGTAAACGCATTCATCACCGCCATCGGCGCAGCAGGCATAACCGCAGGTCTGGGACTGCAAAACAGCATTGCGCAGCTTGCAGGCGGCTTTCAGATCCTGTTTAACAAGCCCTTCAAAAGCGGCGATTATATCGAAATAGGCGGAGTAGAGGGCAAGGTCAGGGAAATTCGTTTTATGTTCACGACCCTTGTTACAAACGACAACAAGCTTGTTGTTGTACCCAATCAGAACATCACCACCTCCACACTTGTTAATTTCACAGCGAGGGATAAGCTGAGAATTGATTTGACCTATTCCATAAGCTATGAGGACGATATAGAAAAAGCCAAGAAGGTGCTCAAGCAGGTCACTGAAAGCGAACCGCTTCTTCTTAAAGAACCCAAGCATACGATCGGCGTTTTCAGCCATGGGGCAAGCGGCGTAGATCTCGCCTGCTTTGTCTGGTGCAAAAGCGAGAACTATTGGCCGGCATATTTCAGTATGCAGGAAAAGGTCAAGCTTGCCTTCGACCGAAACGGAATTCAAATTCCGTACGATCATCTTGATGTGCGAATAAATCATAAAAATGGTGATTAAATGACAGATATTCTTGTTAAGGCATTCATTAAGGATTATAAAAGCATAACAAATCCCGAAGTTAGAATGCGATACGGCATTCTCGGCGGATGCGTCGGAATTGCACTGAATATTATTCTTTGCCTGATGAAATTTTTCGTCGGTTCGGTAACGGGCAGTATCGCAATCACTGCCGACGCCGTGAACAATCTTTCCGACGCCGGCTCGTCAGCCGTAACGGTTTTTGGCTTCAAAATGGCAGGCAAGCCAGCCGACAGGGAGCATCCGTTCGGACACGGAAGAATCGAATACATAACGGCTATGATAGTTTCGTTCATCATTCTTTTCATGGGCATCGAGCTTGCGATTCAATCGGTCAATAAAATCCGTTCGCCGGAGGATATTAAGTTCAGTCTTATCGGTGCGATAATAATTGCAGTCTCTATTCTCGGTAAGCTCTGGCTTGCTCTGTTTAACAAAAAGCTCGGCAAAAGAATCGACTCTCCTGCCATGACCGCCGTGGTTGCCGACAGTCTCAGCGATATCGCCGCAACCTCCGTAACGCTGCTTGCGCTTATTCTTTCAAAATTCTTTCCGTCGCTTCATATCGACGGCTGGCTCGGTATTCTTGTTGCCTGCTTCGTTCTCAAGGCAGGTGTAGACATTTTCCGTGATACGCTCAGCTCCCTTATCGGCAAGCCGCCGTCAAAGGAGCTTGTGGAGGAGTTAAAAAACAAAATTTTATCCTACGACCATGTCAGCGGAATTCATGACCTTATTATGCACAATTACGGTCCGGACAGCTTTTTTGCTACCGTTCATGTCGAAATTCCCTCTGACATTGATGTTATGGTAGGTCACGACATTATCGATCATATAGAAAACGATATCAAAAAGGAAATGGGCATCGAGCTGACCATTCACTACGATCCGCTTGCCGTCAATAACGAAAGAGTCACCGAGCTTAGAGAAATGACCGAAAAAATCGTCAAAAACTTAAATCCGGAGCTTAGTATACATGATTTCCGTGTTGTTGACGGTTCAACTATAACAAACCTTATTTTTGATGTTGTTATTCCCTACGGTTTTTCACAAACGCCGAATGAAATTATAAGAGACATCAGCCTGAAAATTTCCGAAGTAAACAGCAGCTACTTTGCCGTCATAAAAGCCGAACATAGTTTTGTATAAACTTAACAAATTATTCCGTTTGTCGTACAATATATTTTTCGACAAAAAGCGAGTCAATCCCCTTTAAAAATTCAGTCTTTTATAGTAGAATAAATATATAAATCTGAAAGGCGGATAGATCAATGAGAAGTGAACCGAATTATAACACCATACCTGTAGGACAGCTTGGTATTATAGCTCTTCCCGGCTGTGAGGAGCTTGCCAACAAGATCGATAACTATATGATCAGATGGAGATTTCAGCGTAACAGCGAGCATAAAAATACGCTTGCTTTTGCGGGATATGAAAAATCGACCTATCTTATCAACATGAATTTCCCCCGTTTCGGTACAGGCGAAGGTAAAGCAGCGCTTAACCAAACGGTCAGAGGCTACGACATCTACATTCTTTGCGATGTTTTCAACTACGGTGTAACCTACAAGATGTATGGAATGACGGTTCCGATGTCGCCGGACGAGCATTTTGCCAACCTCAAGCGTGCAATCAGTGCCATTGAAGGTAAGGCAAAGAGAGTTTCCGTCATTATGCCGATGCTCTATGAGGGCAGACAGCATAAGCGTTCAAGCCGTGAATCGCTTGACTGCGCAATGATGCTTCAGGAGCTTCATTCAATGGGCGTTGAGAATTTCATCACCTTCGACGCTCACGACCCGAGAGTTATGAATGCAATCCCCCTTTGCGGATTTGAGAGCATATCCCCCGCCTATCAGATGATCAAGGCTGCAGTAAAAAATGTTGACAGTCTTAAAATAAACAGAGATAACATCATGGTAATTTCCCCCGATGAGGGCGGAATGTCACGATGCATTTATTATTCGACGGTTCTCGGTGTTGAGCTTGGAATGTTCTACAAACGCCGCGACTACTCAAGGATCGTTGACGGAAGAAACCCGATTATCGCTCATGAATTTCTCGGAGATAATATCGAGGGCAAGGATGTTATCATTGTTGACGATATGATCTCCTCAGGTGAATCCATGATTGAGGTTGCAACAAAGCTCCATGAACTTAAAGCGAGGAGAATTTTTATTTTCTCGGCATTCGGTCTTTTCTGCAACGGTTTTGACGCTTTCGACAAGGCTTATTCTGAAGGCATCATTGACCGTGTGTTCACAACCAATCTCATTTACGGTACTCCCGAGCTTCTCAAAAAGGAATGGTATGTCAGAGTTGATATGTCAAAGTACCTCTCATACATCATTGATACCCTTAACCATGACACATCAATCAGCGACCTGCTTGACCCCGCCGAAAAAATCAACGCTCTGCTTGAGAGAAAAGGACTTAAATAAGAATTATAAAACAAAACGTCTCTGCTTTAGCCACGGACGGATAACGAAGTTTTTATGTAGGATACGGTGCAGTCTCTGAAA
>CAVFTC010000032.1:0-20353 GCA_963625295.1 Bacteroides faecis | reverse complement strand
CCCTGAAACAACTACAGAGATGTTCTTTTCATATTTTAATAATGACCTCGGCAAGAAATAATATATATTACTCCCTGCTTTTCAAAATAAACAATTCGATTTTTTTCATCTATTCGTCTGCTCCAAAGTCCGGATAAATTGTCTTTTAAGGGTTCAGGCTTTCCTATACCCTCAAAAGGTGAACGCTGTATGTCCTTAATTAACATATTAAGTCGTTTCAGTGCCTTTTTATCCTTGCTTTGCCAATACAAATAATCATCCCACGCACGATCTTCCCAAAGCAGCTTCATTCCTCCACCTCGATCAAATCATGCTCGGCAAAGTGTGCTTTACCTGCTTTAGAATCATTATATACATTTTCCAAATATCTAATGTTACTTTCCGAGTAAAACGGATCAGCCGAAATTTCAAAAGGAATTCTTCTTTCCCTGCCGACTTTTTTTGCGAAAATAGCAAAAGCAGTGCTCATTGACAAGCCCATATCTGCGCACGCCTGCTCCATTTGTTTCTTTGTATCAAAATCAAGTTTAAAATTCACATTAACGGTCTTGCTCATAAAAAAACCTCCTTTCATTAAATATTATACTTAAGCGTAAATAAATTGTCAAGCATTTTTCTTTACTTTTTATTTATATTTACTAATGAATCTTAATCATTTAATATTATGTGTTATAAAAACAAAAAAATCCTTGCATAATTCGCCAAAGAGTTGTATTATAAGAGTTGTATTATAAAAGAAAAGCGAATCAGGTGATTTTATGAGCGAAAAGAAAAGCAAAAAGGATATTCTTCAATTTATAAAGTTTGCGCTATTTTCCGCTTCGGCAGGAATTATACAGTTCGGCAGCTTTACATTGATGAAGGAGGTCATTATCAAGCTTGATTTCTTTCAAAATCTGATGCTTGAGCATGAGGGCTTCGCAAGAATAATGAATAACGAATACGGTCCGATGTATCTCATCGCACTTATTCTGTCCGTTGTTTGGAACTTCACCTTCAACAGAAAGTTCACATTCAAATCGGCTAACAATGTTCCAATCGCAATGCTCAAGGTGTTTGTCTACTACGCTGTATTCACTCCCGTTTCGACGGTGATTGGCGTTCATTTTACGGGCAAATATCCAACCTCCGATGCAGTCGAATATATCGTCCTTATTGTTACCATGCTTACCAACATGATCACGGAATTCATCTATGACAAATTCGTGGTTTTCAGAAATTCCGAAGGTACAGCCGAAAAACAAGGAAAATAAAAAAATAATTTATGCTCCCCTGCTCTGTTTACGGAATTCGGGAGCATTTATTATAGACAAGCATAAAAACAAGTGCTATAATGCATAAAAGGAGGTTGGTTTTATGAAAAAAACTGTCAAAAAAATTTTATGTATCGTAATGTGCCTTGTGCTCGTTCTCCCCTTTGCACTCAGCGCAGCGGCGGCGGACATTGACACAGGCTTCACTCAGGAGGATTTTCTTGTCACCAAGGGCAACAAAATCTACAATCAAAACGGCGAAGAAGTCGTTCTCCACGGTGTGAACCTCGGTTCATGGCTCATTCAGGAGGACTGGCTTTCACCGTATGAGGAAGCGCAGGATCACTACGATGTGCTCCAGACTCTCATCGACCGATTCGGAACGGAGAGAGCGTATGCGCTGATGAACACATATCAGGACAACTGGATCACCGAATATGACCTTGATCAAATCAAGGAGATGGGATTTAACTGCGTTCGTGTTCCGTTCTGGTACAGGAACTTCTATTCCGACGACAACGGCACAAAGATCCTCAACGAAAACGGCGAATGGGATTTCCACTATCTCGACTGGATAGTTGAGGAGTGCTCAAAGAGGCAGATTTATGTCGTTCTCGATATGCACGGCGCGCCGGGCTTCCAGAGTGACGCTCCGCACAGCGGCAAAAGAGACTCATGCGGACTTTACGAGGACTCCGAGCAGGGCGAATTTTACAGAACGCTTGCCGATGAGCTGTGGACTGCTATCGCTTCCCGTTTCAACGGCAACCCCGCAGTTGCAATGTATGATCTTCTCAACGAGCCGTCATGCGACTGTGAGTATGGCGAGGTTACAAGAAGAATAAACAACACAAAGGAATACAAGCGTCTTTACAAGGCTGTCAGAGCCGTTGATGAGGATCACATTATCACACTTGAATGTATCTGGACGGCGTTTGCTCTTCCGCACAAGCTTTTTGCCGGCTTCAAAAATGTTGTCTATCAGGTGCATTTTTATCAGAAATCAGACTTTATATTCGTTCTGTTTGTAACGCTGACTAAAATTTATTTCATGAACACACCGCTGATGATGGGCGAGTTTTATCCTCTCGGTACAACGACATGGGCAAGCTGCTTTAAGGCGATGAAAAATCTCAATTACAACTGGATGCTTTGGACATACAAGGCATCGGGACACGGAATGTGGGATTCCGACTGGGTAATGTTCGGCGCAAAGGACGGCTTTGAGCGTGCAAAGGTTCAGACGGACTCATACGAAGAAATCGCAAGAAAATGGGGTTCATGTCTGAGAACCGACGAAAACTTCCAGAACACGGGACACTATGACCGTGATGTTGCCGCTTATGTCAAATAAAATATAGGCAACACCGTACATTGTCGTAAAAAATTACAACGGGCTGTATCAGCAGAAAAACGATACAACCCGTTGGTTTTTATGCTTTTTCAGTTAGAAAACGGCTGCTGGAGGAGCTTCCCACGCTGCGCTTGCCTTTTCCCTTGCCGCTTACTCCCTTGGAAAGGATCGAATGGCTTCTGCCTTTTTCGGTTTCAAATGCGGTCAATTCAAAAAAGATACTGCATTCCGGATCGTTTTTACATTCCTCAACGGTTTTCTCCATTACCTCGGCGCATTTGTTCCATTGCTCTACGGTTTCGGCGGAATGGTCAGTCTTTATGTTGTAATTATCACAGATATATTGACCGAAATATTTTGTGAATTTCTCCATACCGAAGATGTTAAGATGCTCAAAATTATAGAAATCGTCCTGCGTGTTAAGCCCTATCTGCTCATAAGAATTTTCAAAATCAGCGTAACGGTATCCGTAATCGGTAACAAGCTGCTCGATTTCCCGTGACGCCTTTTTATTTTTGTTTTTCAGACAATGCGGCAGACGAACAAAAAGAACATTCTCCAAGCCCTGACTTTTGCAATACTCCAGCAGGTCGGTCATATACTCTCTAGCCTTGCCCGTAAATTGGATGTTTTTATTCTTCACCTTGCCGTCAAATCTCCTCAGAGCGGTGTTGGCAAAAGCCTTTGAATAGCTTATTCCCTCCGCTTCGAGATAGAGCGTGCTTGCCGCATTTCTAACGCAATACAGCGGCTCACGCCAATTGGCATGATACTTGTAAAGAGGGAAATAATATTCCGCCCACTCTTTTTTGGGGATATTCTCTTTAAGATACTCTCTGCCGTCGGAATCAACGCCGACCGTGTCAAACCATGCATGAACGGGTCTGCGGTGGGTGAGATATTTTTCATCATAAAGAAAGCCGTTTATTTCAAAAACAACAAGCTTGGGAGACTGAGTCTTCAGCGCCTTTTTCGTTACAATCTCGTAAAGCGAACCGGGCATTGCGGCAAAGCTGAAATCATAGCTTGTGAAACCAAATTCCTTCCATGCGAGCGGAGAATTGAAGCCCGTGTAAAGCTCGCTTGCGCCGATCAAAAGAACATCAATGGTATTTTTCGGCTCTTTAAAATATCCTCTTATGTGTATTCCGTCCTTATCGCTGTTGGTGCTCAGAACAAAGTTCATGGCGAAAACAACCGTCGATAAAATGAGAATAAAGCAAATAAATCTGATAAACTTTTTCATTTAAAATTCCTCAAAACTGCATATATACAAAATCCGCCGGAGTTGTTCCGGGGCCGAAATAGCCGAACGCAATGATGCACACTATCATCATGATATACAATATCCATTGCAGCGGCAAACATTTTTTGCTAAGCAAATTGCGAACCGAATCCTTCTTCGTTTCCTGTATAACGGAAATTACAAAAATCACGATGCAGCCGACAAGAATTATCAAATAATCGTACTCGTCAAGCTTGCATTTTTTAAGGCAGGAAAAAGACAAAAGCTCAGTTAAGTGCAAATCGGTAACGGAACGCCAAAGCATATTTACGGCGTCTCGGAAGCCCCTTGCAATGTCGAAATAATAGCCGATAAGCACAACGATAAATGTCCTGATCATGCAGAAAACCGAATAAAAGAAATTTTCACGGTTTACATGAAGCTTTTCCGTCAGCTTATCCGTAAGCGGCTTCAAAAGGCTTGAAATCATGATAACTAATCCGTTCCAAAGTCCGAACGCAACATATTTTGTTTCCGCTCCGTGCCAAATGCCGATGACGATAAAGGTTATCAGCGAAGCGAGAGCGGTCGGAAAAACCTTGCCGAAATATTTCATGCCATGTTTTTTCATGCTCTTTGACATCTTCAAAAACGGCTTTGAAATCGAAATTGGATAAAAAAGATAATTTCTCAGCCAGTCGCCGAGACTGATGTGCCATCTGTGCCAATACTCTGTCAGAGTCTTTGAAAAATACGGTCGCTTGAAATTCTCCGCCATGGTTATACCGGCTATCTCCGCAATGCCTCGGCAGATATCAATTCCGCCGGAGAAATCCGCATAGAGCTGAGCGGCATACAGCACAGCAGTGAAAAGAATATATGTTCCCGAAAATTCGCCGCTGTCGGCAGTCACAAGCTTAATGACCTTAACCGCTCGGTCGGCTATGATAAGCTTTTTAAAAATACCCCAAAGAATCAGCAATGCGCCGCTCTTGAAGCGGTCATAGCTGAATTTTCTCGGTTCGTAGAGCTGATGCGCAAGATCGGAATAAATTCCGATGGGTCCCTGAACGATCTGCGGAAAGAACGAAACAAAAAGCGCAAGCTTTCCGAAATTCTTTTCGGCGCTCACCTTTCCCCTGTAAACATCTATGACATAGCCCATGCTCTGGAAGGTGTAGAAGGAAATTCCGAGCGGAACAATAAATTTAAAATCAGGCTCGACATAGCTTATTCCCACCGCTCCAAGCAGAGAATGAACCGTATCGGCGCAGAAGCCGAAATATTTCAGAAAAGCCAAAATTCCGAAGTTAAATATCAAAACAACGGCAAGAAGCAGCCTTTTGTTCCTCTGCGTTTTCGCCTTGAGTTCTTTTTTATCCTCTTTGGTCAGTGTTTCCTTGTTTTCGAGCAGGAATTGCTTGCTCTTTTTCGCCAAGCTCTCAAGCAGCCTTGCGCCGAAATATGTTGTTACGGTCGTCACAAGCATATAGAAAACATACTTGTTACAGTTTAAAATGTAATAAGCGTAGCTTGCGGCAAGCAGCACTGTCCATTGATATTTTTTTACGGGAAAAAGATAATAAATCAAAATCGCCGCAGCAGCAAACGCAAAAAATTTTATTGAAATAATTCCCATTAAGCTTCCTCTTTTATCAATAATTCAAGCTGTCCGTTTCGTAAAAATCACGAACGAGCTTCATCCCCTCTTTTTTGGAATACAGCATAACTCTCGGCATGGTGCGTGAAAGGAAAAGAACCGTTCCCTCGGTGATTGTATAAGCACCGCACCTGCCGAATGCCAGTATATCGCCGATTTTAAGCTCCGGCAGCTCGACCTTACGGACAAGCAAATCGGCGGTCGTACAAAGACTTCCGCACAGGGTATAGCTGTGCTCATACACTTTGTCGCTGCCCAAAAGAGTTATCGGCGGCACCTGCATCGCCATAGTCTGTCCGTAATATTTCAGATGATTTATTCCGCCGTCGCAGATAACATAATTTGTTCCGAGATTGTTTTTGATGTCGGCGACAGAGGTAAGATAGGTTCCGCAGGAGGACGCAAGAAATCTGCCCATCTCCACGGTGAGCGGATATTTTTTCGCAAAGCTTTTCAAAAGCTCGGCTGTTTCTCTCAGCGTTTCGGCGTCCTTTTCCTCGTAGGGCGGAGCAAAGTAATCCGCCGCCGCTCCCGGGCCATATTCAACATGGCTCGGCACATAGCCGCAGACAGACTCAAGGTGCTCGATAAACTCCTCAAATTTGCTAATGTCCTTTTCGATAACCGTTGCGTTTTTCTTCTGCGTACCCGAATAATAATGAAGTCCGATAAAATCTATCGCTTCATACTTTTCTTTGTTCGATATAATGTCAATAATATCGTCGGGGTCGATACCGAACTGATTACCACTCGTCAGACGGAGAATGACCTCTGCCCTTTTGCCCTTTTCAAGACAAACACGGTTTATCAATTCAACATGCAGCCGACTTTCGGCAGTCAGTATTCCCGCACCGTAGTCGACGGCACGGCCTATATCTTCCGCACCCTTATTGACTCCCGAATAAATAATCGTTTCAGGCTTGACATTCAGCCTTTGGCAAATTGTCAGCTCACCGGGGCTGCAAACCTCTACCCTGCTCACGGACTCGGGGAGAGCGTGAAGCAGGAACGGATTAGCCTTTATCGAATAGCAAAGCGGGATATCGCCGAGCGCTGATTTTATCATGTCAGCCTGACGGGCAAACTCGTCCGTATCAAACACGAAGCTCGGCGTTCCGAATTCCTTTGCCGCTTTCAAAAGTGTTTCGTTCTTCATCTTATTCGTCCCGGAGCTTTTCGATAAGCTCCATCATTCCCTCTATAGAATTGAAGTTGTCGGGCACAAGATCCTCGACATGAAGCTCAATATCAAAAGCGTCGCTAAGCTCTCCGACAAGGGCAACTATATCGAACGATTCCAGAATTCCGTCCGTGATAAGCTGCTTTTCATTCTCGAAATCAACATCGGGTCTGAGCTCCTCAAGTATTTCCATAAGTTCTTCTTTCATTGCATTTTCCTCCGTTTTATTGTTATTTAAGGTAACATTGCTCTTTAGCTGCAATATCCCTTTAATGTATTCATATCGATTTTGCTATTCGGCAATCTCGGTATTTCCTCAAGATTTTTGATTTTTCTCGGCACCATGAAGCCGGGAAGATATTTTCTCAGCTCGACGGCAATTTCCTTAACCGTCGCCGTTCCCGTGTAGAAAAGCCACATGGTTTCCTTTTCCTTGTTATAAACGACGGAGCATTCCTTGACGCCGTTCACCCTGCCTGCTGCAAGCTCGACCTCGTCCAGCTCGACGCGGTGGCCGAGATGCTTAATCTGTCTGTCCATTCTTCCATGGAATTCGAGCACGCCGTCCTCACGCATAACTCCGATATCGCCGGTTTTGTAAATAAGCTCGTTATACGCCTTGTTCAGCGGATTCTGAATAAACGAAGCCGCAGTCCTTTCGGGGTCGTTATAATAGCCGAGCGCAAGTATCGGACCGCTGACGCAAATTTCGCCCTCCTCGCCCTGCTTCGTTGCCGTACCGTCCTCATTGATGAGGAAAACACGGTAGTTCTTATAGGGCAAGCCTATCGGAAGAACAGTATCATCCGCCGCTTTTTCCGTAACAACATGATAGGTGCAAGAGGCTGTCGCTTCCGTCGGGCCGTATTGGTTGACAAAGAGCGTATCGGGCAGATTCTCCTGCCACTGCTTCAGGCATTTTCCCGGCATAACCGAGCCGGAGAAACAAATCTTTTTGAGATATTCCGGTCTGCCGTGCTCGAAAGCCCCCAATGAAACGGGAACAGTCAGTGCCGAAACGCTCCAACCGACCGAGCTTATCCTTTTCTCGTTCATAAAATCAAAAAGCTTTGCCGGCGACGAGAAGCAGACCTTCGGAATTATCACCGTTGATGAGCCGCACAAAAGAGGAATATAGATATCCCTGATTGCGGCAATATAATCAAGCGGCGACTGATTTCCGAGAATATCCGTGTCGTCGATCTTCATGACCGAGGTATATGCCTCTATATAGCACATCAGCGAATGATGCGATGTCATTACGCCCTTTGGGTTTCCCGTTGAGCCGGATGTGAAAATTATATAAAGAGGATCGTTCTCGTTTGCGAAGCGGCGGATTTTTTCAAGCCTTTCACTGTCCGCTTCATGCTTAACCGCATCCTCAATAAGTATTATCCTGTCGTCATCAAAGCCAAGCTCTCTGACAAAGGCACTGTTTTCACTGTCCGTCAGAATAAGCGACGGCGAAAGCGTATTCATTATTCTTTCTATCCTCGCCCTCGGCAGCTTGCTATCAATCGGAGCATAGCTGCAGCCGCTGTAAACAACACCGAGGAATGCGGCGACTGTCATAACATTTCTGCCCGAAAAAACGGCGACGGGAGTCTTGTTCGCACCCTTCTCAAGAAGAGCCGTACCGATGCTCTGCGCCAAGCTTTTGACCTGCGAAAAAGTCAACGAGCTTTCCTCATCGGAATAAGCGATTTTTTCATTGTATTTTTCGGCTGATTTTTCCAGCCATTCAAGAACATTTATTTCCATGATCCTGCCCCTTTATTTATTAAGGCGTACGCCTCAATTTGTGTGGTGCTGCCTTAAGACAACCCGCAAATTGCAGCTCTGCCTTTAACACGAATTAAATTACTGTTTTATTGCGTCATGAGTTATCGATTGACGAAAAAAATTCATCTGCCAAGCTGTTCCAGTCCTTGTAAGCTTCAAGCTTTCTTTTATCTTCAAAAAGCTTTTTCTTTTTTAGATACTTTCCGAAATATTCCGTTGCTTTGGCTGCGCCCAGATAGTTGAGATGGTCGCCCTTGTCTCTCGTATCGGTTTTCCAGTCTATCGGGATTTCCGTCCTGAGAGTATTCATATCGACATAATCAATTTTGAGAGCCTTCGCCATATCCGAGATCGCATTATGTTTGGAATAATTCCAGTTCTTCGTGCTCGGAACGCTGACGAGTACAAGCTCGGCGTTGTTCTTTTTGCAATAATCGCGAAGCTTTATAACATACTTGATATTGTCCTTTGAAACAGGTTCTCTGTTTTCGTCCGGCTTCATATATTCGCCGGTATCGGCAGGACTGACCGACATATTAAAGAGATATCCCTTACTTCTCCTGTCATAGGTTTTAGCGTCATTTAATCTCCAGCTTTTCGGTTGAAGAAGCTTCCAGCGGTCATGATATTTAAAAACGGAAAATAAGCCCTCCGCTTTATTTAGGAAAGCCTTTGTGCTGGTGACCTCTTGAAAAATAACATTGGTTTCAAGCACAACGAGCTTCGGGTTCTGCTTCTTTTCGCTCTTAGTAAGCAGCTCATACGAATAACTGAGCACCTGATCTGATGTGCCACAGACATATGAGGTTATCCCCTGCTCTTTCCAAATTTGCAATGGAATAAATGTACTGTAACACTCACTGTCGCCGAGAAAAATCACATCGATCGTATTCTTCTTTTCGGAAAGCATTCCGTTTGTCAGCGGATCTTCAAGCGCATTGACTTTCGCCGTCTTGCCGGGCTTCATGATGAAAGAAAAGCCCACAAGCAAGGAAGCGAGAATTGCGATAAAAAGAAACGCACTTATTGTATTTTTCAATACCTTATTCATAATAATCCTTTAAGGCGATATGCGCAAGCTTTCTTTAAAAATTAGCGTAAATCGGGTCAACGGGCATATAGCCTATTCCATATGCGCCGAAAATTACAATATACATACAAAGCGCAAGCAAAACTGTCCATCGCAGCACAATATTTTTCTTTTTGAGCTCTGCTCTGACGCACATTCCTTTTTCGTTAAAAATACTGACAACGAAGACAATTGCGAGCGTCACACCGACAATCAACAGATCGGCATAATCAATGCTCAGCTTTCTTAAAAGAGAATGCGCCGATGAGCCGAAGCTGAAATCTGTAACCGCTTTACCGAACATTCTCATGCCGGCTTTCAGTCCGTTTGCACGGAAGAAAAGTTCACCGATAACAACAAGTATATCGTTTCTGATAATCTGCATTGCTCGGTACGGTTTTGAACTCGTGTTGATACGGAGCTTGCCGTTGATCGTTTTGATTGCCGGCGCAAAGATTCTGCCCGTCAATATCAACACAAAATGATACATCCCAAAGAAAATAAAGCTCCATGCTGCACCGTGCCACAATCCGTTTGCAAACCAAACGCAGAAAAGCGCAATACTGCCGGTAAGCAGCGAGCCGAAATAATTTCCGAGCCTTTTTCTCGCCGACTTTGTAAGTCTTTGCATCGGCTTCAACATAGTGATCGGATAGAAAATATAATCCTTCAGCCATTCGCCAAGCGTGACATGCCAGCGCTTCCAAAATTCGGAAATCGTCCTTGAAAAGAACGGGCGCTTGAAATTTTCGGGCATCTCAACGCCGAAAATCTGCGCCGTGCCCATAACGGCGTCCATCGAACCGGAAAAATCCATGTAAAGCTGAATTGTATAGCAAACTGCGGCCATTGCAATAACGCCGCCGTGATATTCATTGTAATTGCCGAAAACATTCTCAATCATAGTGTTGAGCCTGTCGGCAACAACGATTTTTTTCATCATGCCGAAAATAATTCGCTGAAGCCCGAAGGTAAGCGACTCAAACCTGATTTTTTCCGCTCTCCAAAGCTGCTCCGCCGTTTGAGAATAGCGGCAAATGGGGCCTTCGACAATTTGAGGAAAAAATGACAACCATAGAAAAACACGAAGAAAATTTTTGTCAGCTGTAATTTTCCCTCTGTATACATCAACAACATACGAAACCGCCTGCAAAGTAAAAAACGAAATACCTATCGGCATAATAAACTTTGGAATACTTATTCTAACGCCGATTTTCATCAGCGCAAAAAGCGAATTGATGTTGCCTGCGGCAAAGGCGGAATATTTCAGCACAAGCAACCCGCCGATATGGATAACCGTCGCAAGGGCGAGAATAAAATACGCTCGTGATGTAAACTCTTTTTTTACTCTTTTCTTTTCCACAGCCTCAAGACCGTGAAGCGCTTCTTTCTTTTTTTCGTTATTTTTTTCAAGCCAAAGACCGAATCCGTAAATTGAAACAGCCGAAAGGAAGAGATATGCAACCAACATTCCGCTGATGAGCCAAAAGAAAGCGCAGCTTTCAAGGAGCAAAACATATTTGCGAATCTTCTGCGGCGAGAGCCAATAAACGACGATCGCAATCGGAAGAAAAACAAACATATATTCAATGCTGAAAAACGATGTCATTCCGGAAGCTACGCCGGACACGAGAAAAGACGAAATTGACATATCGGCTCACCTCATTTCCCTACACCGCTGAGAAATGCTATTCTGTTTTTTGAAGCGATGCCTTAACATTTTGTTTTCCTTTTATGATTTTGCAAGAGGTAATCTTATCTCAAACACTGCGCCGACCTCATTATGAGCCGTAACAGTGCCCTTATGCAGGTTGAGAATTTCCCGTGAGAGCGCAAGACCTATTCCGGTGCTGCCCTTCGTTCCGGTATAGAAGCGGTCGAATATATGCGGCAGATCCGCCTCGGCAATTCCGCTGCCGTCGTCGCTGATTTTAACGACCGCCGTCTTCGGCTCAACCGTGCAAGAAATTACAACTGCGCTGTTGCAATGGCGTATCCCGTTCATCAGAACATTTATAAAAACTCTTGAAAGCTGATTCTCGTCGCAATAGATCCACACGGGATCTTCCGGAAACATCGGCGTTATCGTGATATTTTTCTGCTGCTGTATCGGTTCAACCGAGCGCAAACAATCATACAAAATTTCTCTGAGGTCGGATTTAGTCATGTTCAGCGAAAGCTGATTTGCGTCAATCTTTGATATCGAAAGCATTTCATCAATCATGTGCGCCATTTTGTCGCTCTCTCGCATGATTATCTCCGCCGACGACGGAATATCTACGACTCCCGTCTTTATTCCCTCGGCATAGCCCTGAATTGCCATGAGCGGAGTTTTCAACTCATGCGATGAATTCTGGAAAAATATGTGATTAGCTTCATGATAGCTCTCTATCTCGCTGCCGAGCTTATATCCGATAACGCTTATAACTGCGATTACAGCCAAAAATATTGCGGCAAATATCCAGTTAAGCGAACGGACATAATTGACGATCGGTTGAATATTTATATACATAACCGTTGATTGGTAGGTATCGCTTTCGTAGAATACATCATAGTATTTCACGAGCACATAATAGCTGTTTAAGGTTATCAGCTTCTTGATGTCGCCCTCTTTGAGAGAATCGAGATCGATATTTTTTCTTATCTCACTCTCGCTGTTTTTCTTGGACGAATTGGTTTCGCTTTTAGCGAAAGAGGAGGCTCCCGACTTATATCCGTCATCATAAAGATCAATAAAGCTGATATTACCGCTGAGAAACACGCCCTCATATTCGCCGGAAGTATCCTCGCCATTGCAAGATCTGTTGATAAAATCCATCTCATATTCCAGCGCTTTTACTGCTTCCTTCTCGAAATGCGAGGGAATAATAAGATTGATTATACCCGCAAATCCGGCAAATATAACAATAATCGAAAGCCATATTATACAAAGAATTTTAAGCCTTATATGCTTCATTTATTATCACCGTTAATAATAAGACGGTAGCCGAAGCCCCACATCGTCCTGATACCGACATTGCTCTCGCACGCAGAAAGTCTCTTTCTGATGCGTCGAAGCGTTTCGTCGGTGACCCTTGATTCAACCGTGGCGTCGTAGCCCCATATTGCGTCGAGAAGCTCATCTCTCGAATAAGTCTTCTCGGGATTTTTCATCATATATAAAAGCACCTTAAGCTCGGTTCGCGTAAACTTAACAGGCTTATTGCGGCAAAAAAACTCGTTTTTTTCACTTGAAAAGGTTAAATCACCTATCGAAACATCGCCGTCAGCTTCTTTGGACGAGTCGTCGTTCTTTTCGTTCATCTCCATGCGGCGAATGAGCGAACGCACACGCATCAAAAGCGTCGTCGGTCTGAACGGCTTGGTCAGATAATCGTCACTGCCGATGGTTATTCCCTGAACATAGTCAAATTCTGAATCCTTGGCGGTGAGAATAATGATAGGTACGCTTGATTTTTCACGAAGCCGCTTGCAAACGGTCAAGCCATCCGTTCCGGGCATCATGATGTCAAGAATCACCAAATCAGCAGGCTTTTTTTCAAACGCCGCCTTAAGCTCATCGCCCGTCACGAATGCAGAAACCTCGTAGCCGTCGCTTTCAAGAAAGCTTTTGATAAGCTCACGAATATTCTTGTCGTCATCGGCGATATAAATTGAATGCTTCATATATCTCACCTTTCCCTCGGCCGCTGCCGAATCTATAGCTATTGATCATACTCAATCGTGTTTAATTATATACCTATTCAATTTTATTTTCACCGAAAAACACCGTCAAATTTGTCACAAATTTGTCACAAATCGTCATGTGCAAAGTAATAGTGATTATATCATAAATAATAAAGAATAACAACCTTAATTTTAAGGCAATACCACGCAATTGACATTCGGTACTGCATAAAACAACCTCCCAAGTTTTAGAGCTTAGGAGGTCGTGTTTTTTAGTCGAGCAAATCGTTATACTGATATGCTCTTACATAGTCAACTATATACTCCGCCGGAGCACCGTCAATATCTCTTCCCGACGGAGTGGCGTTTTCGCCCTGCATTTCGACGGAAAGAATAAGGTAAAGCGGATTTTGGCAAACTCCGCCTGCGCTTGTTCGGCAATATTCCTTGCCGTTGACATAAAAAATATACTCGTTTTCGTTCCATTCAACGCCGTATGTGTTGAACTCCTCATACGGGTCGCTGCCGATAACATAAGCCTTTTTCGCTCCGCTGTGCCGGTGAGCCTCGCCGTAGCCGTCCCAATGAAGATTGTTCTGAATAAAATTCGGGATACGGCTTCCGTAACCGAAGCTTTCCATTATGTCAACCTCCGTGCCGTCACGACCCGAGCCGTCAACATTCACCACATTGTCGTTCATCATCCAAAATGCGCTCCAGATGTCAGCTCCCTTGGGAAGAATACAGCGGCACTCAAAATATCCGAACCTCTGTGAAAATCCGTTCGGCGCATCGGAGTCGGTGTCAAGCCCGGCAGTGTACCAGCCTGCGCCGGTGCCTCCCATGCCGTCGGAAAGATATCTCAGCGGTATAACGAGGCTGCCATTTTCGGTATATGCCATATTATTGTTCCAATACGAGCCTTTGCGAACAGAGGAACTGTCACCGTAGGTATAGTGACCCGACCAAACGCTTCGGTCAAGCTCACCCTCAAATTCATCCTCAAAGGTGAGCGTAAATTCCGACAGGTCTACCCTCCTCGTCGGATTCGGAATAGCCGGTTGATTGACCTCGAACGCAAGCAGAGAAATCAGCGTTATTGCAACGGATAAAAATTTACTCAGTAAAGCCTTCACGAAAATCAGCTCCCTTTTGCTTAAGGCGTTACCTTAATGCCTGCTAAAACAGTTTTGAATCAAGTGTACCGTCCTTGACCTGAACGATTCGTGCATTTTTGCCAAAGCCGTGCTGCTTGTAGCAATCGGTTTTCTCGACCGGCTTCATAACCACATTTTTGTTTCCGCCATGGGCAAGAATCTGCCATTTAACAAAGAACGGGAACAAAATCGGAACAATTTTCTTTGAGGAAACGCAGTTCCAAATCTCTGCGGCATAGAAGGTACAGTTAAGATAAATGCCCCACCAATTAAAAGTCTTAATGCGATCGCTGACCTTGAGAAGCTGCTTTTTTGTAAGCTCCGTTCTAAGCCAGCTTTGATTTCTAAGACCCCACTTGTTTGCACAATATGCCTCAACATTGTAGTAAACTCCGCCGCCGTCGGAGCGACTGAGCAGAAATGTGCCAACCGAAACGCCGTTATCCGGCTTCAAGTCATAGCAACCGACCTTAAGCTCACATTCGGCGGTGTTCTCGATATAAATCCACGCATGACCGAGTCCGACCTGCTGAGTGCAAATATACATAACGGCAACCTTATCGTTGTCATTGTATTCGTCAAAGGTCTTTGCCGGCTTTGTCGTAGGCTCTGTCGGTTCTGTCGTCGGAGCTTCCGTTGTCGTCTCTTCTGTCGGCTCTGTTGTCGGAGCCTCGGTTGTCGTCTCCTCTGTCGTCGGAGCCTCCGTCGTTGTTTCATCCTCAAAATCTCGTGTCGGAGCAACCGTCGTGCCAGTCAGAAATTCGGTTATACCCGTTATAACATCGTTTATGCCTGAATCCGTAAATCCGGCAAAGGTCGGCACGGAAAGCACCGTGAGAACAACAAGAATAATCGAAATAATTTGAATTAACTGCTTTTTCATTACACCATTCCCTTACCAATATTATATCAACATTATACACTATTTTTTTATTTTGTCAATATTTTTTGTTGTATTTCTTGCATAGTGTTGAATTTTACCTCAAATTTCACTGTGGAATTTACTTTGGGAATTCACTGTTTATTTTATCCCGTATCTTTTTAGACAAAGTGTTTGACATTTTAAGCGTTTTGTAATAAAATATACTCAAAGCAATGCCGCACAATTGAGGCGCATTCCTCAAATATTTTTTGAAAAGAGGCAAAAACCATGCCAAACAAAAGCAAAAAAATCCTACCGCTTGACGGCGCAGGAATAATTTATCCCTATGTTGCCGAGGCCAACTGGAACACTGTTTTTAGAATAGTTGCCAACTTAAAAATCAAGGTCGAGGTTTCGGCAATTCCCAAAGCGATCAGTGCTTTGAAAGAAAAATACCCGTATTTTTTCATGACGCTCAGTAAGAACGGAATGAGATATTATCTCACTGAGTGTGAAGTTGATGTTGAAGAAATGTACGGCATTGATAAAGAACCCTGCAAGCCGTTTGACATTGAATCCGGGAAGCCGCTTATCCGTTTTTTGTACAGCGAAAATTCAATCGCCTTCGAGCTGTTTCACAGCATCACCGACGGCAGAGGCGCGCTCGAATTTATGAAAGCATTTCTCAAAGAATACAAGGACTGCGGAAATTCGGACGAGCAAAGCGCAATGCTTACGAATACGGAGGACATATTTGAAAAGATTTATAACGATGGCGGAAAAAGTGTAAGCAGAATTTTTCCTTTTGCCTATGAAATGAGTCGCAAGGAATCTGTTCCTTTCAATTACGAAGCCGTTCAACTTCCGAGCCGCTGCGTTGTCGATGCGGCTCACAGATACGGGGTTTCTGTTTCGGTGCTTTTCTGCGCCATGCACATCAAGGCCATTGCCGAAACCCGAACGGATACACGCAGGCAAATCACAATCTCTGTTCCGATTGAATTGAGAAAAATGTTTGATTTTGCGTCTTGCCGCAACTCATCTCTTTATTTTCTTGTGTCGGCAACGCAAGAGGAAACAAAAGATTTCAAAGCGCTTTTAGCGAATATAAAGTCCCAGTTTGAAGAAAAGCTTAACCCCGAAGATATGCGCAATATGGCATATTCAAATGTTAAGCAAGCCAAGATGAAGCTGTTCGATTTGTTGCCGTTGGTGCTCAAGAAAAAGGTTCTTAAAATCGGCTATACCTTTTTCGGTGAATATCAGTTCACCTCGGCGGTAACGAGTATTGGTGTAATAAGGCTCGATGAGGATTTGGACGAGCTGGTCGAGGATATATATTATTCGCTCGGCAGGCAGTACACCCACCCTATCAATGTTGCCGCCTCAACCTATAAGGATAAAACAAGCTTCGTTGTTTCATATGACATTAAGCCCGATTCGTATCTCCGAGAGCTTAACCATTTGATCAAGGCGTATATTTATGAATAAAAACAAGCAATATCGCACAATTGAAGCGTTCGAATTGCGTAGTAAGATTTTTGTGCGGCATAACAAAAACAGATTCAAGCAAGGCGTATGCTCAATTTGTGCGGTGCTGCCTATACAAAAACAACCCAACAAGACTCAATTTTCAAGCCCGGTCAGGTTGGTTAAATGCAATTATTTATATTTTTGCGTACAAAAATATGCAAAATGTTTTCACAAATGCAATTTTTTCAGATCGCAAATGCAAATTTTTTCATAAATTTGCTTGAAATGTTGTGAGAAATATGTTATACTACACATATATATCTATGAGTTACGAGTTAATGTATCGTTTTGCCGGAAAATTACGGAGGGAGGGCTTGACGATGATGCGAGGCAGCTGTGACAATCCTATCGGGTCGGTTTTATTCGACTTCGTTCGGTTCAGATTTGCTCGATTCGGGTGGTTTGTTCCGTTCGGCGGGTGCATGTCGCACTTTTCTCAGTATGTCAAGTCGTATCTCATAAAAATTTCAGAAGCATTATTGCCGGAGTCGGGGTTCATTGCGCCCTGCCTTCGGCTTTTTTTGTACGCAAAAGGCGGTGATGCCCTATGGTAATGCCAAAGCCGCCGTCAGGCAATTCCTGAACGGTTAAAAATGATTCCTCTCGGTGCGTCCGCTGCCGACGGTAAAACAGGCGGACAAATCTACAATATCGGAGGAAAGAAGCTGATGAAAAAATTATTAAGCGTCCTGCTTGCGATGTGCATGGTGCTCGGCTTTATGCCGACGGTTACCTTTGCCGAGGACGACCACGCCCACTGCGTCTGCGGCGGCGAAAACAGCGTCGACGACCATACAACGCACACAGCGGTCACATGGACGGGCATTTCCGACCTCAGAGAGATAACAACGCCGGGCAACTACTTCCTCAGGAACGACGTGACCCTCAGCAACACATGGACTTGCTACTTTGACGGCGTCAACCTCTGCCTCAACGGCAAGGCGATTACCGGCGCAAAGGATAAAGAGGCTATCTACATCAACAGCGGCGCAAGCCTCACCGTTACAGACTGTACCGCCGACAGCAGCAAGGTCGGCAAGATTGCTCACAACAGCGGCGAGTATGGAGGCGGTGTCGTAAATGATGGCACACTGACGCTCTATAACGGTAGCATCGCCGACAACTTAGGTTTTCACCCTGACCCCGGCGGTGTAAATAATCGCAACACGTTCATCATGAACGGCGGCAGTATTGAAAATAACTACTCCGGAGGTTCCGGCGGCGGCGTATATAATGGAACAGACGGAACGTTCACTATGAACGGCGGAAGTATTGAAAACAACCGTGCCTCCCTCTGCGGCGGCGTAGGCAACGATGGCACCTTCACCATGAACGGCGGCAGCATAAAAAATAACGATGGCGGAAGCGCCTCCGGCGTGGACAACGAAGGCATCTTCACCATGAACGGGGGAAGCATTACGGATAACTCCGGTCTGTCCGGTGTGTACAATGGGGGTACATTCACTGTCTCCGGCAATGTGAACATCAGCGGTAACTTTAACCGGCAAGGTGTTTTAAAAAACGTCTTTCTCTACTCCCCCGACGGAAAGACCGTCACAGTCGAGAGCGGCAAGCCCCTTGCCGCCACGGCGAGAATCGGCATTACGGCGGAGGACCCTGCAAGCAGTCCAACAGTCGTGACCGGCACGACGAGCGTCAGGGGCTTTTACAGCGACGACACAGGCTATAGCCTTGTATCAAACGGCAGCGGCGGCTTGAAGCTGACAGCAGATCACATTCACTGCTTCTGCGGCAATGAAAACAGCGTCGGCGACCACACCGCGCACACAGCCGTCCCATGGACAGGCATTTCCGGTCTCAGCGAAATTACCGCAGAGGGCAACTACTACCTAAAGAACGATGTGACCCTCAGCGACTACTGGGATTGCAATTTTGACGGCGTCAACCTTTGTCTCAACGGCAAAACGATTACCAGTACAAATCTTGGATATGCTATCCGCATCTTCGCCGGTGAGAGCCTCTCCATCACCGACTGTCGTGAAACGGTCGGCAAGATTACTCACAACGAGAGTTCCGGCGGCGGTATCGGCAATATCGGGACACTCACTCTTTGGAACGGTAGCATCACCGACAATGTATACGGCGGTGGCGTATACAACGAAGGCACATTCACCATGAACGGTGGCAGCATTGAAAACAACAGCGCCATGTTTGACGGCGGCGGCGTGAACAATTTAGGAACATTCACCATGAATGGCGGCCGCATTACGGGTAACAACGAAACTCATAGAGGCGGTGGCGTATTCAATGAAGGCACATTCACCATGAACGGCGGCAGCATAAGCGACAACCATGCCACTCTTGGCGGCGGCGTGAACAATAAAGGCACATTCAAAATGTCCGGCGGCAGCATAAGCGACAACGGTGCCGAAAGCGGAGCGGGTGTGAGGAACCACGGCACGCTCACCATGACAGGCGGCAGCATTACGGGTAATATCGGAGGGTTCGGAGTGGATATCCGTGATCTCAGTAATTTCACTGTCTCCGGCGATGTAAACATCAGTGATAACAGAGATAAGTATTATGTCGAAAAAAACGTACTATTCGTCAACGGAAATACCATCACAGTCGAGGAGGGCAAGCCCCTTGCCGCCACGGCGAGAATCGGCATTACGGCAATGGACCCTGCAAGTTATCCAACCGTCGTGACCGGCACGACTGACACCATCGGCTTTTTCAGCGACAACGCAGACTATATGCTTGTGGACAACGATTCGAACGGCTTGAAGCTGACAGATGCCCTTGTCACCGTCAGCGGCGTGAAGCTGCTGAACGAGGCCGGCGGCACAGAAATGGCGGGCGGCAAAACCTATAACGGCAAAGCCGTGGCATATGACGATTCCGCTGTGAGCTATACGCCGACGGTGTCGGGCGTTTCTCTGACCTACACATGGCAGGTGAAGAACGGCGGAACATACAGCGATTTGACCGCCGCACCCAAGGCTGCGGGCAGCTATCGGCTTCTTGTGTCGGCTGTGAAGAATGGCAACACCCTCGGCACACAGGCGCTCGAATTCACAATCAATTCCTATAACGCAAACGGCTCGGAATACAGCGTTAACTCCAACGACTGGCTGAATGTGGACTTCGTGGTCACGGCGGCGGAGGGCTGGCAGCTTTCCTACACCAATACGGCGGACGGCAATTGGGTCAGCAGTCTTACCGTGTCGGAGGAAAACAACAACGGCACGCTGGAATTCTATCTCAAAAACACATCCACCGGCGCCATCTCCGAAAAGGTCACGGAGCACTACAAGATTGACAAGACCCCGCCCGTTATTTCAGGCATTGAGGACGGCAAGTTCTATTGCGAAGATGTAACAATCACCGCCGAAGACGAGAATTTCAAAGAATTGAGAATCAACAACATTCCCCAAGGGGCGAAAGCAGTGATAGTTCTGTTGGTGAAGCACCTGAGTGCGAACAACAAAGCCACAGTGACTGCCCTAGACAAGGCGGGCAATACAACAAGGGTGACAATATATTACGGACACGACTGGGGCGAGTGGGTCTCCAACGGCGACGACACCCACACCCGCATCTGCAAGGTTAACTCCGAGCATACCGAAACAGCCGACTGCCACGGCGGCA
>CAVFTC010000031.1:0-20498 GCA_963625295.1 Bacteroides faecis | reverse complement strand
TCATAATCACGCAGCGGAGCAAAAATTTCCATAGTCATTTCGCCGTAGGAAAAAGTCTCGCCCGGTTCGGCAGCGATTACATTTTCGGCATTAGCCGAAACGGCCGTCAACAGCTTTTCGTAGGTTTTGCTCGTCGGAATAAGCTCCTCCGGAATCTCCGGCATGATAAAATCCTTGATCCTGAATTCATAAAGCAGCTTTGTCATTGCGCCCATGTGGTCGGAATGAGGATGAGTTACAAGAACGCAGTCGAGCGTGTCGATATTCAAATCTTTGATATAGTTTATTACCGTTTGAGCTGCGCCGACCTCTCCGGAATCGATAAGTATGGCCTTATCGCCGCACTTCAGAAGTGTGCAGTTACCCTGACCAACATCTATAAAGCTGACATACATCCTGTCATCGCCGGTCTGCTCATTGTTTCTGAGCCCGGTTTTTTCATAAATATTTTTAAATTACAGCCTTTGAATTAATATTTTTTCTTCTTTTTGTCATATCTCTTACCGTTGCCGAAGCCATTATTTGGGTTTCTGCCCATATTTGAACGCTTGGGCGCAACCAAGCATTTCTCTGAATAGCCAATCAGATCGTGTCTGCCGGCTTTTCTGAGAGCTTCTTCGCAAAGATCTCTGTTTTTCGGGTCGTAATATTGCAAAAGAGCACGCTGCAAGGCCTTATCATGCGGCGTCTTTGCAACATAGACCTCCTTCATTGTATAAGGGTCAAGTCCCGTGTAAAACATACAGGTCGAAATTGTACCCGGCGTGGGATAAAAATCCTGAACCTGCTCGGGTCGAATGTGCCTTTTTTTCAGAAAAACCGCAAGCTCAACCGCATCCTTAAGTGTTGAGCCGGGGTGCGACGACATGAGATAAGGAACAAGATACTGCTCCTTGCCGACGGAATTTGTAATTTCAAAATATTTTTTGGAAAATTCGATATATGCTTCAATGTGCGGCTTGCCCATTTTATCAAGCACAGCTGCCGAGCAATGCTCGGGAGCAACCTTGAGCTGACCGCTGACATGATACTTAACAAGCTCACGAAAAAATGTATCGTCGGGATCTTTGAGCATATAGTCATATCTTATTCCCGAACGGATAAACACCTTTTTAACCTTTGGCAAAGCACGAACGGTTCTCAGAATATCAAGATATTCGCTGTGATCCGCCTTCAAAGCCTTACACGGCGTCGGAGCAAGGCATTTTTTGCCCTTGCAAAGCCCTTTTTCGAGCTGAACAAGACAGCTTGTTCGCCTGAAATTTGCAGTCGGGCCGCCTATATCGTGAATATATCCCTTAAAATTGGGCTTTTTTGCAAGCATTTCCGCTTCTTTAATTATAGATTCCTTGCTTCTTGTTGTAACAAATCTGCCCTGATGAAAAGCTATAGAACAGAAGTTACATGCTCCGAAGCAGCCTCGATTGTGAGTTATCGAAAATTCGACCTCTTCAATCGCAGGAACTCCGCCCATTTTTTCATAGCTGGGGTGATATGTCCTTTCGTAAGGAAGCGAGTATACCCAATCCATCTCCTCCTGAGTGAGCGGAGGCATCGGCGGATTCTGCACAAGCATTTTGCTGCCGTGACGCTGCTTAATGAGCTTTCCTCTTATATGATCCTGCTCGTCCTGCTCGATTCGGCAGGAAACGGCATATTCTTTTTTGCTGTTGCAAACATTCTCAAAGGACGGACATTCTGCGCCGTAAAGGGGTGTATCTCTGACATCACAGGCGTAAGCCGTTCCTCTGACATCGGTAATGGAGCTTATCGGTTCGCCGTTGGAAAGTCTGCGGCAAATTTCAATCGTTTGATTTTCTCCCATTCCGTAGGAAATAAGATCGGCCTGCGAATCAAAAAGAATGCTTCTTCTGATTTTATCGTCCCAATAGTCATAGTGCGCAAAGCGGCGAAGTGACGCTTCAAGACCGCCGATTATGATAGGAACATCACCGTAAAGCTCCCTGATTTTATTGCAATAGACAATCACCGCTCGATCGGGTCTTAATCCCATAACCTTTCCCGGGGAATATGCATCCTGACTGCGGTGCTTTTTTGCAGCTGTGTAATGCGCAACCATGGAGTCGATATTTCCGGAGGAAACCATGAAGCCGAGCCTCGGTCTGCCGAAGCGGAGAAAATCGTCATTTTTTCTCCAATCGGGCTGACTGAGAAACGCAACTCTGTAGCCCTCGGCCTCCATTACTCTCGTAATTATTGCCGCACCGAAGCTGGGGTGGTCAACATATGCATCGCCCGAAACATAGACAAAGTCTACCTCGTCCCATCCCCGTTCTTTAACTTCTTCAGCGGTTATCGGTAAAAACATGAATTACTCCTCTTCATCTTCTTCATAGGTTTCCGTTTCAATCGGATTTTCAATCGGAGCGGAGGCATTTCCGAGTGCGTTCATCTCCATCCATTGCTGCTTGGAGATCAAAACCTTCCTCGGCTTGCTGCCCTCAAACGGTCCGACAATCTGTCTTTGTTCAAGCTCGTCGATTATTCTTGCCGCACGGGCATAGCCCAGCTTTAGCTTGCGCTGCAACAGCGTTGTTGACGCCATCTGAGCCTCGACGACAACCTCAATCGCCTTCGGAATCATCTCGTCGCCGCCCTCGCCGGAATCGTTGTCCGACGATGAAGCGGAAGGCTTCTTCTCAATAACAGCCTGACGCTCGATTTCCTCCATAACCTTTTCGTCGTATTGCTTTTCCTCGCCCTGGGTCTTTATGAATTTAACAACGCTTTCAACCTCCTCGTCGGAGAGGAAGCAGCCCTGAACACGAACGGGCTTTGAAACGCCGACAGGACTGAAAAGCATATCGCCGTAGCCCAAGAGCTTTTCTGCGCCGGCGGTGTCAATAATGGTTCTTGAATCGACCTGCGACGAAACAGAAAGTGCAATTCGGCTCGGAATGTTCGCTTTGATTATACCCGTAATAACATTAACCGACGGTCTTTGAGTTGCAATGACAAGGTGCATTCCCGCCGCACGAGCCATCTGAGCAAGACGGCAAATGGAATCCTCGACCTCGTTCGGCGCTGCCATCATAAGGTCGGACAGCTCGTCGATGAAGATAACGATATGCGGCATCGGCGTAAGCGTTTCGCTCGTTGCGGCAAGCTTGTTGTAGCCCTTGATATCTCTAACAGCGTTCTCAGAAAACATCTTGTATCTTTGAAGCATTTCCGTAACCGCCCAGCCGAGTGCACCCGCAGCCTTCCTCGGGTCGGAAACAACGGGAACGAGCAGGTGCGGAATTCCGTTATAAACCGTGAATTCAACCTGCTTCGGGTCTATCATAAGTAGCTTGACCTCGTCTGGCGTTGAATTATAAAGTATACTTACAATCATTGCGTTAAGACATACCGACTTACCCGAACCGGTAGTACCTGCAATGAGCAGATGCGGCATCTTTGCAATATCGGCACAAATCGTGTTACCCGTAATATCCTTGCCGAGACCGACATTCAGCTTGCTTTTTGCGTTTTTATAAACTGGCGTTTCGATAATCTCCCTGAGGGAAACCGTCGCCCTGTTCTTGTTGGGAATTTCAATGCCGATCGCAGATTTATTCGGAATCGGAGCTTCGATTCTGACGCCGGACGAAGCGAGCGCAAGAGCAATATCATCTGAAAGGCTCGTGATCCTGCTGATTTTTACGCCGGCAGCCGGCTGTAATTCATATCTGGTAACCGAAGGTCCTCGGCAAATATCAACGATTTTCGTTGAAACTCCGAAGCTGTTGAGCGTATCGACAAGCTTGGTTGCGTTGTTCTTAAGCTCCTCCTCGTAGTTCATTGCACCTGCGTTGTTGGCATATTTAAGGCAATCGATCGGAGGCTTCTGATAGGTATGGAAAACCTGAGTCGGCTCATTTGTCTTTTCCGTCTTTGCGTCTTTTTTAGGTTCGGTCTTATCATTATTTTCAGACTTGTCCTTAGGCTTAACCGAGCCGTTGACCTTTTTAATTATCTCGTCAAGCGGCAACGCCGGCTCTGCCGCAGAAATCTCCGGCTCGGGCTTAACATCAATAAAAGGCTTCGGTGTTTTGCTTTTCGGCTTTATGTCCTTCTTTTCGGCATTTCCGACAAGCTCGTCTATATACATTCCGTCGTTATCATCGCTGCCGTATGCCTCCGGTCCGATATCAACGGGAACATATTTTCTTTTCTTTTTTGCAAAGGACGCTCTGTCGTCCGAATAATCCGCTTTTTCTCTTTCGCTGCGTTTGGATTTCGCCGAATCCACTCTTTCCTTTATGAAAATATATATACCCAAAAGAGTGCTTCCCGTCACAAACATCAGCGTTGCAATAAGTAAAACAATAAGCACAACCGCAGCGGCAGTTTTTCCGAAAAGCATCTCCGGGATTCCACCGAAAAAAGCACCGATAACTCCGCCGCTGCCGACGGTCACGGTATCTTTCAAGTTCCAAACATAAGCGATTTGCTCCTTAAGCTCTCCGGCTTCGACGGCATTTGAAAAAACATGAACTATGCCCGAGAGCATTCCGGTTGCAAGCGACGCACCGATAAGCCTGCCCCTGAGCGACTTGATTGCCTTAGCACTCTTGTCCGAAGCAAGCATAACAATAATATAAATAAGCATCAGCGGCCAGACATAGGCGCATATGCCGGAAACGCCGAAAATAAATTCGTGAAACGCCAGCCATACCCGTTCGCCCTTAATGAATGTTGCCGCAAGAAGAATTGCCGTCACAGCAGATAAAATTATTGCTGCTCGCTGACGAATAACGGCAGCCGCAGCTGCCTCTTCGGCATGGCTGCTTTTGGATTTTGAGCTGCCGGTCGATTTCGTCTGCTTCCTGACAGGCTTTGTCGGAGCAGGTCCTCTGTCCTGCTGCGAAGTGTTCTTCGATTGAGAAGAACCTGTTTTCTTCTTTGCTGACGACGCATTATTTTTTTTATTCTGATTATTTGCCGCCATGTTATCCTCCGTAAATATATAATCATCCTTTAATCAAGCGATAATAGCCCAATATCTTGTATATAATACCATTTTTTGCTACAAATATCAATAACTTTATTGATTTTTTTTAAAAGATTGTATATAATTAAAAAAATAAACGAAGGAGTGGTATCGTGAACTATACTTTAGCAAATAATTTTGTCAGCATTTCCGTAAAAAAATACGGCGCAGAGCTTTCCTCTTTCAAATCGCTTGACACCTCGATTGAATATCTTTGGCAGGGCAACCCCGATGTTTGGTACGGTCAGTCCCCCATTCTTTTCCCAATCGTCGGAACGCTGCTTGACAACAAGTGCAGAATTGACGGCAAGGAATACGAAATGTTCCGTCACGGAATTGCGAGAAAAAGAGATTTTGAGCTTAAAGAGCAGAGCGGAGATCACCTCACTCTTACTCAAAGCTGGAACGCCGAATCCCTTGAGCGTTATCCGTTCAAGTATATTTTTGACATCGAGTTCAGGCTTGACAAAAAGAAGCTCACCGTAACTCACACAATCAAAAATGCCGACGATAAGGTCATGTATTTCTCAATAGGCGCACATCCAGGCTTCAACTGCAAAATCGGCGACAGGCTTTCCTTTGCCGAGCCGGAAACACTTGTCTGTGAGAAAATTGACACTGATTCGATTCTTGACGGAAAGCATTATCCGACCCTGAACAATGAAACGGATATCGTAATCACAAAGGATATTTTTGACGGCGACGCACTCATTCTTTCAGGAATGAAATCCGACACGGTTTATCTCAAGAGCGATTCCCGTCCGCAGCAGATAAAGTTCAATTTCGGCAAAGCTCCCGTTCTTGGAATCTGGGCAAAGCCGGGTGCCGAATATGTTTGCATTGAGCCGTGGTACGGCGTAAACGATTCACGGGAGGTCAAGGACGATTTTTCGCAGAAGCGGCTTATTCAGAAGCTTGAGCCGGGCGAGGAATTCGTATTCCCGTGGAGTGCGGAAATAATTGAATAATACGGTTCACGATAACAAACGCAATACCGCACAATCGGGGTGTATGCCTCAATTGTGCGGTATTGCATTTATTTAATGTATTCAATTTTAATGCTGTTTTCCTTTGCAAAGCTTTCAGCCTTAGAACCGGCCGTTGTTTTTATCACAAGATCCTTATCGTTCGTTCCGTCCGACTGAGTGAAGGCGTATTTGTCAATCACCTTTACCGACGCCGGAATCGTTACGGTTTTGATTCCGGATTTTGTCAGAATAACGGAGCCTATCTGTGTAACGGAATCCGAGAGAGTTAATTCCTTCATTCCCGTGCAAAGCACAAACATGCCCTGCGGTATAGCCTTAACCTTGTTGGAAAAAGTGAAGCCTGTAAGCGACGGACAGTTATAGAACGCAAGAGAATTTATCGTTTCTACCTCGTCCGGACAGGTATAATTGCCGAGATTTGCATACGGTAATGCAAAATAAAGCGTTTTCATGTCCGAAGAAAGAAGAACTCCGTCCTTTATTATGAAGTTGCCGCCATCTTCAAGCTCAACATTTTTAAGCGATGTACAGCCGGCAAAGATGCTGCCTCCGAGCTTTTCAAGACTTTTCGGCAGGGTGATTCCCTCAAGCGAGGTGCAGTCATTGAAGCAGCCCTCGTCAATGTTGAGAAGCGATTTACCGAGCTTGACGGTCTTTAAGGATTTACAGCCTCTGAATGCGCTCATTCCGATATATGTAACATTATCCCCGATTTCGATCGAGGTGATGTCGCTATCCTCAAATGCAGTGTCATCGATTTGCGTGACGCTCTTTCCTCTGAGCCTTGACGGAATTTTAACATCCTTGCTCTCGCCCTTGTAGCCGGTTATCATCACCGTTCCTTTCTCCGTACCGTCAACATATTCAAACTCCGATTTGTCCCATTTGAAATAAACCAGAAACGCAGATGTGCCGAGAATTATAACAGCAAGCGTAAAGCAGAGAACCTTAATAGCATTTTTCATATTGCATCACCACTTATTTAAACATATATACCCTGACCTCGTACGGCTTGGTCACGAATCCGTTGTTGATAACCCTGTTATCGGAATAATTGGAAAGAACAAGCTCGCCCTTTGAGAGGTCATAGCCCTTCGGTGCTTTAAACCTGACCGAGCCTTCCTTAAACGAGCAAACTACCAAAACTCTGTCGTTTCCGAGCGTTCTCTCATAGGTATAAAGGAACGGATTTAAATGATCGAATTCCTTATATTTTCCGTAGATAAGAACCTCGTTTTCTTTCCTGAGCTTAATGAGCTTTTTGTAGAAATTGAGGATAGAATCCGGATTTTTGAGATCGTCCTCAACATTTATATCTTTATAATTCGGATTGATTTTAAACCATGGCTCACCGGTGGTGAAGCCTGCGTTCTTATCCTCCGACCACTGAACGGGAGTTCTTGCATTCTCTCGGCTAACATCCTTTGCCAGCTTCAAAAATCTCTTTTCACTGTAGCCGAGCTTTTTAAAGACGCGCCAGTTATTAAAGGTCATAACATCCTTATAGTCGGAAATTTTATCAAAAAGCAGGTTCGTCATGCCGATCTCCTGTCCCTGATAAATAAACGGCGTGCCGCAAAGCAGGAAATACATTGCCGCAAGCATTTTACCGCTTTCAACTCGGTAGTTTATATTGCCGTAGCGCTCAATGATTCTCGCATGATCGTGATTTTCGATGTAAAGGCAATTCCAGCCCTTGCCGTACAAGCCATACTGCCACTTCGATAATGTCGATTTAAGCTTGATAAGGCTGAACGGCGTTTTAACCCAATCTACCATAAAGCAGTTGGCATTCATGTGCTCAAAGGAGATCATCATGTTAAGCTTCTGCTTCGGTCCCTCGGTAACAAACTCCTTTGCCATTTTAATATCCGACATCGGACCCTCGCCGACCGTGAAGCAGTCGTAATGGTCGTAAACATCACGCTTGAATTCGTCAAGATATTCTTCAAGATGAGGTCCGTGCTTGTAATGCTCAACGCCTGTCGCAACGGGAAGCGGAATGCCGTTCGGCAAGCCCTCACGCTTTGAAATAAAGGTTATAACATCCTCACGGAAGCCGTCAACGCCCATATCGAGCCAATATCGCATTATATCCTTGACCTCTTGACGCACCTTTGGATTGTCCATATTGAGATCAGGCTGCTTCTTAGCAAAAACATGAAGATAATATTCGTCAATATCGGGGTTGTATTCCCATGCGCCGCCCTCAAAGGTCGAAAGCCAGTTGTTAGGCGGATTGTCGCCCTTGCCCTTGCGCCAAATATAGTAATCATGATAGGGATTGTCAACGCTTTTTGCGCTCTCCTTGAACCATTCATGCTCGTCGGAGGTATGATTGACAACAAGATCCATGAATACCCTCATGCCTCGCTCATGAGCACCGTTAAGAATTTTTTTGAAATCCTCGAGAGTTCCGAACTCAGGGTTAATATTCCTGTAATCCGAAATATCATAGCCGTAATCAGCGTTCGGCGAAGGGTAAATCGGCGAAAACCATATTCCGTCAACACCTAATTCCTTGAGGTAATCGAGCTTGGAATAAACACCCGGAAGATCGCCTATGCCGTCGCCGTTGCTGTCGCAGAAGCTTCTCGTCCAGATTTGATAAACACACATTTCTTTATACCAGGTTTTTTTAATATCTGACATATAATCACCTCAATTCATTATAACACAACGGCTCTGCGATAGCAACAAAAAAATGGCTGAACCTGTCAGCCATTGCAAGTCAAGGAATTTTTGTGCAACATGACGGGAACATATTCAAGCAAGGCGTGTGCCTTAATTGTGCGGTATTGCCTTAGTTGTTTTGTTCAATTTATTTGTTCACGGATCTGCAATTCATCGTATATTTTGGGCTGCAGTGTTGCCTTAGCTCTTTCCGGATGGTAGAACCAAAGAGTTACCCAGCTGTGGAGCTTAAGACCCTCAACCCAATGCCGTGGAAAACCGCCGCTCTCTGCACAAAGAAAGGTTTCGTTCGACATACGAAGAAAGGCGTGCTTAACTCTGCCGCCGCAAAGCTCGCTGAGAGTATCGACACAAATTTGTGTGTCATTTTTATTGCTTTCTCTTATAGCCCTTTCTACTTTAAACGGATTCATACAGACGCCGCCCTTTTTTCTTTATTTTACCACTTAATATTTTGCAGGTCAATTTAATTTCCATAAATAAAAATTAAAGAAAAAACTTTCTATCCTCTTCACAAACGCAGCAAAATATATTATAATCTACTTAGTCACTTTGTTGGAGGTAATGACATGAAAATTGTAATTTTAGATGCATACACGACAAATCCCGGAGATTTAAGCTGGGAAAAGTTTGAGAAGCTCGGAGAGCTTTGCGTATATGACAGAACATCACACGACGAGATTGTTGAAAGATGCAAGGACGCTCAAATAATTCTTGACAACAAGGTTATTATTGACGACGAGATCATTTCGCAGCTTCCGCAGCTCAAATATATCGGCGTTCTGGCAACAGGCTATAACATCGTCGATACGGAATCGGCAAAAAGGCACGGCGTAACCGTCTGCAATGTTCCGACATATTCGACCTCGGCAGTCGCTCAGCTCACCTTTGCGCTTATCCTCGAATTCTACAACAGGGTCGCCGTTCATGATGCGGCAGTTCACAACGGCGAATGGGTTGCCTGCAAGGATTTCAGCTTTCAAAAAACTCCGCTTATTGAGCTGTCCGGAAAAACGATCGGCATTGTCGGGTTCGGAAAAATCGGCAATGAGGTTGCAAAAATTGCTGACGCCTTCGGGATGAATATTCTCTGCAATGTTCATAACCCCAAGCCGCAACCGAGCTACAAAAGCTTCAAGTTTGCGTCTCTTGACGAGATTGCAGAAAAAAGCGATATTATTTCCTTCCACTGCCCGTTGACAGATGAAACAAAAGGTCTTGTCAATTCGGAGTTTATTGCAAAAATGAAAAGCAATGCGATAATCGTTAACACAGCAAGAGGTCCGATTATTGATGAAGCTGCGCTTGCCGAAGCACTCAATAGCGGCAAAATAGCCGGAGCTGCGATTGATGTTCTTTCCTGTGAACCGCCGAAGGCCGACAATCCCCTGCTCTCCTGCAAAAACTGTATCATAACCCCTCACATCGCATGGGCAGGCTACGAGGCGAGAGTTCGTTTGATTGATATTGTTTATTCCAATCTCAAAGCCTTTCTCGACGGCTCACCCGTAAATGTTGTAAATAAATAACTCATGGTCTCCCGTGCGGAGGTCTTTTTTTCGCCGGTACACATAATTCTCTTCCGACGCTCATAAGTATTTACAAATAAAACAGAGCCTGAACGGAGGAGAAGCAATGTCAGCTGCAAGTACAAGCATTTACAAGGACATTCAAACAAGAACCGGAGGCGACATCTATATCGGTGTTGTCGGTCCGGTCAGGACGGGCAAATCCACCTTTATAAAAAGATTTATGGATTCGCTCGTCATTCCGAATATAGAAGATTCCGCAAAGAAGGAGCGTGCAACGGACGAATTGCCTCAATCAGCGTCGGGAAGAACGATAATGACGACCGAGCCGAAATTCATTCCCGAAAACGCCGTTGAAATCAATCTTCCCGACAATGCGCATTTCAGCGTCAGAATGATAGATTGCGTAGGCTACATCGTTCCAAGCTCCCTCGGATATATCGAAAACGACCAGCCGAGAATGGTCAAAACACCTTGGTTTGAAAAGGAGATCCCTTTCAACATGGCAGCGGAAATAGGAACGCAAAAGGTAATAACGGAGCATTCGACGATTGGCCTTGTCGTTACAACGGACGGATCGATCAGCGACATTCCGAGGGAAGAATATGCCGAAGCGGAGGAAAGAGTCGTCGACGAATTAAAGGAGCTGAACAAGCCGTTTATCGTGCTTTTGAACTGCACCGAGCCTGAAAGCGAGTCCGCAAGAAAATTGGGTAGTGAGCTTTCCACCAAATACAATGTCCCGGTCATGCCCGTCAACTGCCTTGAGCTTGACGAGGAAAAGATCAAAGCTGTTCTTGCGCAGATACTGTTTGAATTCCCGATTCAGGAGATCTGCGTTGAGCTTCCCGGTTGGGTAACTGCGCTTGAAAAGACGCACTGGCTGAAGCGTGATATATTCGACAGCATCAAAAAGAAGGCTTCCTCTCTCAATCGAATTCGTGACACAAACACATTTTCCGCAAGCCTGAACCGCTGCAAATACCTCGGTAAAACCATCATGAAAAGCCTTGACCTTTCCGACGGCAGCGCAGTTATTGGAGCAAGCGTAGAAAGCAGCATGTTTTACAAAATTCTTGCCGAAAAGACAAAGCTTAATATAGAGAACGAAGAGGATCTGATGAGCTGTATCGGCGAGCTTGCTCAAACGAAAAAATCCTATGACAGAATCAAAAACGCACTCGACGAGGTTGAAGCGACAGGCTACGGAATAGTCATGCCGACAATGGATGAGCTTCATCTTGAGGAACCGGAAATCATGAAGCAGGGTGGTAAGTACGGAGTTCGGCTTAAGGCTTCCGCACCGTCAATTCATATGATGAAGGTAAACACGAACACGGAGGTCGCTCCCCTTGTCGGCAGCGAATCCCAGTCCGAGGATCTTGTAATGTATCTCCTCAAGGAGTTTGAGGAAAAACCAACTCAGATCTGGGAATCGAATATTTTCGGCAAATCCCTGCATGAGCTTGTCAACGAGGGCTTGCACAACAAGCTTTTCAGAATGCCGACGGACGCAAGAATGAAGCTTCAGGAAACGCTTGAAAAGGTGATTAACGAGGGCTGCAGCGGTTTAATTTGCATAATTTTATGATATATTTTTCGTTGACAATCACAATATAAGTAGTATAATTATTCATTGTACAAAAGCAAACCGTTGTTCAAAAAGGAAGTGTCAAAATGGAATTTGATGTATTGAAAATCCTATACTATCTTGCTATAATTTTGCTTGCGACGAAGGGCATGGGCATTCTCTCCAGAATGCTGGGACTTCCGCAGGTTGTCGGCATGGTTATCGCCGGTCTGCTCGTCGGTCCGGCAATATTCGGTCAAATCGACGCAATCGGATTTAACGGTATAATCGACCCGTCGCAGGAGGAAATGGATGTTCTGAAAACCTTTTCGCAAATCGGCGTTATCCTGATTCTTTTCTCGAGCGGACTTGAAACAGACACAAAAGAGCTGAGAAAAAGCGGCTTTGCCGCAACAATGGTCGCCACAATGGGTGTTATTGTACCGATAGCGCTCGGCACGCTTATAACTGCGCTTTTCATGGGTGGAATTTCAACTCTCAGGGATCATGAAACGCTCATGAACGCCTTATTTGTCGGCTGTATTCTTGCCGCAACAAGCGTCGGTATTACCGTTGAAACGCTGCGAGAGCTTGGAAAGCTAAAGACAAAGGTCGGTACGACCATTCTCAGCGCAGCGATAATTGATGATGTGCTCGGAATCGTCGCACTCAGCCTTATCACAAGCCTTGACGGTGACGGCAGCGTGGGAATGACATTGCTGAAATCCGTCGGCTTCTTTGCTGTCGGAATCGGTCTTGGTTTTCCGATCAAATACGGCTTTGTATGGATATGCAAGCATTATCCTCACACAAGAAGAACAAGCATTTTCGCCCTTGCCGTGTGCTTCCTTTACGCATATGCGGCGGAAACCTTCTTCGGAATTGCTGCCATCACCGGTGCGTTCCTTGCCGGAATCATGCTCAGCGGTCTTAAGGACACCGACTTCGTTGATAAAAAGGTTCTCACGAACGGCTATATGATCTTCTCTCCGATATTCTTTGCATATATCGGAATAAGCGCAGATTTCAGCTCATTTAAGCCCTCTGATTTACTATTCGGTCTTGCGTTCGTTGCCGTCGGAATAATCGGAAAAATCGTCGGCTGCGGCTCTGTTGCACGGCTTTGCAAATATAACGCCCGTGATTCGGCAACCATCGGCTTCGGCATGATCGCCAGAGGCGAGGTCGCATTGGCGGTTTACACAACAGGCCACACGCTGATAAAGGAATCGGGAGGAATCAATCCGCTGATTGCAACAATTATGCTTATTGTAATTTCCTCCATCCTCTGCCCCGTTTTTCTGAAGCTTGTGTTCGGTTCACACAACCACGAGGATTCCCACCCAACAAGGCTTCATGATATTCAGACCCATTCGCTTGAGGGCGGATATTGATATTAAGGCGAAAAAACGAGCCGTGAAAGAACAGATTTAGTTCCTCACGGCTCTTTTTCTTAATTATGCCTTAAGGCAACACCGCACAATTGAGGCGTGTGGATTGCCCTTAATAAATTTCATAAAAAACAACATTGCTTGCGTCGAGAGTGTCGTTAAGCCTTATCACGCCGTTTTTAACCTTTGCGGTCGAATAAACGGGAACAAGCTTTGAGCACTCGGCATACTTCGCTTTCAACTCATTGAGATAAATTTTTCTTGCGTTGTAATCGAAAAGCGTTGTCGGATCATCAAGGGTCGGATCATCGGGTGACCAGTTAAAGCAGTCGTCGGTTATTCCATATGTCTTTCTGTCCTCAAGGAATTCATCAAAGAAGTTGCAATCGTCGCCGATAACATACTTAACGACCGTCACCTCATCCTTCTTTATCTGAGGCACCCTTACCTTCAAGGAAACATTCAGCTTACCCGAATAATTGATGTCATTTTTGAAGTTATATGTCATAAGGCGAAGCGTTCCCGTCTCCTCATTCCAGCCGGCAAGACACTCACTCTCGACTCCCTTGCCTGCCTTGACAATAGCCTTTGTGACATTAGCCTTGCGGCTGTCTGCAAGCTTTGCAATGTTTGAGGCAACATGGTAGCTGACAGAGGGATTTCCCTCAAAAAGACCGCCCGAAAGGAAGCCCCATGACGAGAAATAATCAAGTCCGCTGTTTATGCCCTGCGTGAAAAGTCTTGCGTCATACGCTGCCTGCCATGTGTAGCCGGTGATACGCATCCAGAGCTGATCATCATTTTTTCCGGAATTCAGTCCTCTCAGTATTCTGCCCTCGTCAACACCGTAGAAAAGATCATTAAGGCCATATCTTTTTGCATATTTTTTCAGATATTTTATTGTTTCGGGCAAGGTTTTTCCGTCTGTATATTTGCCGGGCTCAGAGTCGTAAAACGATGCGGAAAGAAAGGAAATCTTCGTTCCTTTTTTGCCGTTGGCATAGTTCGTTCCTTTTGCAACATGCTTTATAAACTCAGCCTCATCCCACAGTCCCTCGGTCACGGTCATGGAATGTGCACCGACGGTTATGTTCTCGCCGAGAACATCAATAAGAGCCTGCACCGTGTAGTCATAAAGCTTGCAATAAGCAACCATCGAATCCTCTGCGTTTCCGCTTTTCGCCTGAAACCAACCGCCGTTTTCATACTCGGTCATGCAGCCGAAGCGCCAGCTTCTGACCTCATCAGCGCCGAACTCGTCAACAAGCGCCTGAATAATCGCCTTGATGTATGTGTAATATTGCTCATAATCATCTGGCGGATAAATATTCATTGAAAAATCGCCGCCGATAATAAAATCCGAGGTGAACTTTATCGGAACTCCGCCAAGCTTCAAATGCGGCTTTGCACCGAGCTTCAAAATTCCTCTGCAATTTTTGATGAGCGGTTCAAAATCATAATCCGTAAATGTTGATGTGTCGTAAGGATCTTTGAAAAGATCTCTTTCGGGAGTGCCGCCCGTGCACTGCATAAGCTGAATATATCTCACAAACTCCGTAACATCGTAATCGGAGGTTATCTGCGGATCATAGAACTGAGTTCCCATATCCCAGACATTCACATTATCAACAATGTTCGGAATTTCATCGTCGAGGAATCTTGTGTTGACAACATATCTCACCGAGCTGACGCCGCTGAACAAAGGGCAAAGCGAGGAAAAGAAAAGAACGATTGTCATAAAAACAGAGGTAATAAATCTAATTATGCACATATTTTTCACCTTTTAAAAAACTGCCGCATTAGGTATCGCTGCAATGCCTTAATGCGACAGTATATCTTATTTGCTCTCGGGATAGAACTCGGGAAGGAATTCCTTGTGAGCTTCTTTAAGCTCGTTGAAGCAATTAACTGCCTTGTCATAATCGCCTACAAGCGGATGAATAAGAAGTCCGTTAATAGCGGCTGTTTCGTTACCTGTTACGGCAGCCTCAACGGTATATTTCTCATAAGCCTTAACTATTCTGATAAGGTTGATGATATGCTTGTTGTGGAAATCTGTGACCTTAATGGGCTTTGCACCGTCCTTGCCGATAACGCAGGGTGCTTCAATAATATCGTCGTCCTCAAGGAAATCAAGAGTACCGTTGTTCTTGACATTGACGACCTGAACATCTCCGACATCGTTTGCAAGAGAATTGATAAGGCTAACTGCAGCAAGAGAATATTTGTGGCCGCCTCTCTTGTCAAGAAGCGCCGGCTTTACGCAAAGCTCCTCGTCCTGATACATCGTGAGAAGCTGCTCCTCGATCTCCATACAAACCTGCGCTCTTGTTTTCTCATCGTCACGCTGATGCTGGAGCTTTGCCTCACGGCAATAATAATACTGAAGATACGATGACGGAATTGCGTTTACAGCCTTAAGGCAGTCAAGACCGATACCGTCGTCCTGAATGTTAGCCATAACCTTTGCCTTATAGCCCTGGTTTATCATGTCGGTTATAAGCTCCTTGCCGTCCTGCTTGATGGAGGTTACCCAGCTGAGATGGTTAAGACCCACATATGTAATATCGACATTCGGGCCTGTTGTTTCCTTGATATCGTCAAGCATATCAATGGGAACATTGCAAAGACCGATGTTCTTAACATTCGTATTATTGAGAACGAACTCAGTAATAATTCCCGAGGGATTTGTGAAGTTGATAAGCCATGCGTCGGGACAAATAGCCTCGATTCTGTCGCAAATGTGCTTGATAACGGGAATGGTTCTCAGAGCCTTGAACATTCCACCGATACCGGTTGTTTCCTGACCGATAAGGTTATACTTTTTGGGAATACTCTCGTCAAGATAGCGTGCATGGAGCATTCCGACACGAATCTGCGTAACGACAAAATCTGCGCCCTGAAGTGCAAGGTCAAGATCATCGGTCATTACAACCTCACAGTCAACGCCTGCCTTCTTGAGCATACGAACGCAAAGGTTTCCGACAATAGTGCGCTTTCTCTCGTTTATATCCATAAAGGATATTTTCTTAAGCTTGAGAGAATCGGAAGCCTTGAGAAATCCGTCAACCAGCTCGGGACAATATGTGCTGCCTGAGCCGATAACGGCAACAGTGATTTCTTTCATATGTGATTACCTCTCTTGTTATATATATTGCTGGAAGATCCAGTTGATACAGCCGGTTACCGGGGGCTGCGTGAGCTTAATGAATTTAAGCTTTCTTCCGCCGGCTGCCGATGCTTTTTCCATAAGTGCCTTTGTGTATATTTCCGACGGAAGCTTTGTATGGATCGAACCGGAAAGAACGACCTCAACAACATCGTCGGTAAAATTATTGGTGTTAAGATGTGCTGCAATGAGAGCTGCGCCTCTTGAAGCCATTTTGTCAATTACATCAAGAACAGCCTTGTCGCCGAGCTTAGCGGCGTCAAAGAAGAAATCAATAAGACGCATGATGAATGTATCGGCGTCGGGATCTTCAAACCTTGAAACGAGAGAGAGAAACTCCTCCCTTGAGGAAAGAGAATATTCATCAAAGACCATCTTGGTGACGGCAGTCTTTCTCAGTCCGAGATACACATCGTCATAGACCATTCTGTATGTCTCGCCGGCAATCCAATGACCGTTGCCTATATCGCCGGAGAATTCTCCGAGTCCGGCAAGCTGGAGCATTTTGCCGTCATTATCTATTGAGTTACAGCATGTACCGGTTCCGCAGTTGTATCCGATAGCGGCTGCTCCTGTAGAGCCTGCCTTTACAACGATGAAACCGTCGTTGTAAATTTCAAACTTCTCAAGCCCGTAATCAAGAAGGCGCTTTTTCATCTCGTCATGTTGGAAAGGATGATCGATTCCGGCAAGACCCATGAGCGTAAAATCAACATCGTGAATCGAAATATCCGCTTCATGAAGAAGATTTTTTATGCCTGCCCAGATGATATCGGCCGCTTCGTCAAAGCTTCCCTCCATATTTTCATGGTTGCTGCCCGGTCCTTTGACCATGGTAACAATGTTTTTATTTTCATCAAAAAGCGCATAAGCGGTCTTGGTTCCGCCGCCATCAATACCAATGTAGTAACTCATGTGTAACTCCTTTGTTTGAAAAATTATTTTGCATAAACGATATCAATTGCATCATAGCAGGGTCCGCCAAGTTTCTGCTTGCCGGCGCTGTTGAGACCGAGCATGCCGTGGTCGGCAAAGAATTCAGTTTCAACTGTATTAACCTTATCAAGCTCTTTGAGCTGAGTTGCGTTTGTTCCGGTAACATTGCCGATTCCTCTTACATACATAATCGAACAATTGCCGCCGTTGAGAACCACGGCATTCTTTGCTCCGTAAGCGGAAAGCACATCAACTATACCATTGAGCGACATAAATTCACTGACAGCAAGAATATATTTGTTCTCGTTGATTTTGGCAAGCATTGTGTGATTGTTATAATATGGGTCGTCATAATGATTTTTAACGCCGTCCCAAATAAGCGGAGAATACTGAAATCTGAATGTGTTGTAAACTCCATCGGAAACAATTTGATTCTTGTTGCTGTTGTTGATAGGGCCGAGCTCCCATTTGCCGTCTTTGTACATACGAAGTATGTGACCTTCGGCTGCGTCTGAATTATAGAGCTTACCGTTTCTGACAGTCATAATATTCTGTCCTTCTATTGCCTGTCCGTTTACGGCAACCAAAGCACCGGCTTTTCTCGCCATGCTTTCCGCACTGCCCATGCTTGAGTCTAAGAGCTGCTTGGCTCCGCCGAATTTAAGTGTTGTCGGTGAGCATGTGACTATGGCAACATTTATAATAGGCTGGAAAGATACCGTCTTTGATGTAATATCCATCGCCCTGTCATATTTTTGCATAAAGGTTTGCGTCTCTACCGGTCCATATGCAACCTTGTGAAGCTCAACCGATGTTGTGTCCGAGCTAATTTTCCATGCCCTGAGAACCTTGCCTGCACGGGCTGTTACAGAAGACGGAGAAACCTCAAAGCTTGCCGAGTAAGGCGTTCTTTGATTTGATTTTGTTGTAGTGGTTTTCACGGAACGAGCTGTTGTCTTTGTCTCGGTCTTATTTTCCGATGATTTTTTTGTCGTAGTTTTTTCTTGGGATGTTGTTGTCGGCTTTGTGGTTACAGAGGCCGTTGTTGTCGTTGCTGCGTCAGTGGTTGTTTCACCGTCTGAATTAACTGTTTGCGCCTGATTGGTAGTCGTGGTATTTGCTTCGGTCTTTGCGTTGTCTTTTTTAGAACTGCAGGAACAAAGGGTACACGCTAAAAGGGAAATACTGAGAAGAATGCCAAGAAGCTTTTTCATATTTATCACCTTTCAAATCAGTTTACTTTAAACATATTAAATTTTAGAACATTAAACAGTTAAGACAATAAACAACCTAAAATATTATACTATCTTTGCTATTTAAAAACAATAGATTTTTGTGAAAAAATGGATAAAAAGTACAAATTTAAAGCATTGTAAGCCGATTAGACCCTTTTTAAAAGCTCAATTCCGAATTCGATCTCCGTTTCGAGGCTTTTAATGCCATTAAGCTTGTCCTGATCGAGCTTGCCGGTTTTATAATAATACGGCGTCATTCTGAAAAGATTTATGATATCTTCATTGCGGTCAACAAAGATATTCTCTTTGATTTCACAATGTTCTTTTAACTCAAAACCGTCGGGGACGCTTCCGTCAACTTCATTGAGATACGGCTTTTCATAAATCACGGATTTAAGCCCCATCAAATGCCTTTCAAGAGGATAGGCTCTCAGCCAATATCCGCCTTTATGAAGAATTCGATAAATTTCAGAAACACTGTGCGGCGCAAAAACCGTCAGCGCAAAATCGCAGTATTCATCAGCAATCGGCAGGTTGAACACACTTGCGACGGCAAGCGAGATATTTTTATTGCGCCTGCTTCCCGAAATCAAAGCCTGCTTTGAAATGTCAATCCCGCCGTAAACAATTTCCGGCAACGCATTCGCAACCCTTGAAGTATAGAAGCATTCGCCGCAGCCAAGGTCGATAAGGCGCATATTCGGCGAAGCGTACTCGCCTGTCATGCTCGTTATTTTATCGGCAAGCACATCATAATATCCCCTGTCAAGAAAATCCGAACGGGACTTGACCATTAGCTTGTCGTCGCCGTGTCTTTTCCGGGAGGATTTTTGAGACTGCAAAAGATTTACATAGCCCTGCTTTGCAATATCGAAGCAATGACCGTTGTCGCACCGCAGTGAGCCGCCGTCTTTATCAAGCGTGCAACCGCATACGGGACACAAAAAACTAAAGCTCATATTATGCCTTCTTTAATTCGTCCTCCGGAGCCTTTGACCAAGGAGCGTCGATTGGTTCTTTACGAATATTGAACGGAGCGACATATCTGACGGCATTTGTAATAACAGTCTGAACATTGGGATTTTTAAAGGTCGGGTTAGTCTCATGACCCGGCTGGAAATAGAATACCTTTCCAAGTCCCCTGTTCCAAACGCAGCCCGAACGGAACACCTCGCCGCCGCCGAACCAACCGATAAGCACAAGCTCATCCGGAGTCGGAACATCAAACCTCTCGCCGTACATCTCCTCGTGTTCAAGATAGAAATACTCGCCTAATCCCTGAGTGATGGGATGATTGGGAGCAATATTCCAAACACGCTCTCTGTCGCCCTCTCTCCATTTAAGAGAGCAGGTCGTGCCGAGTGCTTTGCGGAAAATTTTTGAATAATGACCCGAATGAAGAACGATAAGACCCATTCCTCTGAGAATCCTGTCATGTATCCTTTCGACCAAATCATCTGGTACTTTTTCGTGAGCAACATGACCCCACCAAATGAGAACATCGGTGTTTTCAAGCACATCGTCGCCAAGTCCGCATTCCGGCATATCGAGCGTTGCACAGGTTACATTGATATCTTCATTTTTGCCGAGGAATTCAGCAATGCAAGCGTTTATTCCGTCCGGATAAACAGCAAGCACTTCTTTCTCCTTATCCTGAACATGTTCGTTCCATACGGTTACATTTATCATCGCAATCATACTCCTGACTATAATAAGTTATTTTATGCAATACTGCACATAAGTGCTTTATCGTTTTAAATTATATCACACAATAAATTACAATTCAACCTTTTTCATGCAAAGCGTTAATGTTGCCGTCAACGCTGATATAACGCCGCAAAGGCACGGATTGCTCCGTGCCTTTGGTTGGGTTTATGTTTGGTTTGTTTGATTGGTCGGGTTAGCTCACTTTACCTGTCTGCTGGTTGATAGACGCTGTTTTGTTGATAACATTTGTAAGGAGGGTGTTGTCAACAATGTTTACATATC
>CAVFTC010000030.1:0-20587 GCA_963625295.1 Bacteroides faecis | reverse complement strand
GGATATAAGCGAAGATGTAAAATTAATTTGGCAAAGCTCAGATGAAAATGTTGCCGAGATAACTCCTAATGGTTTTGTTATCAGTAAAAGTGCAGGTGAAACAATCATTACTGTTTCTACTGAAGACGGATCTGTGTCTGCTTCATATAAAATTAAAGTCAAAGAAATGGCAAAAGTTACGGATGTTTCCGTTTCGGATGTCACGCTGAACTACAAGAAGTCGGCGACCATCAAGCCGGCAATTAAGGCTGACGAGGGTGCAAAGTACACTGTCGAGTATTCATCGTCTAACATCAAGGTTGCAACGGTTGATAACAACGGCAAGGTCTACGGCGCAAAGAAAGGCAGCGCAACGATTACCTGCACCGTGACCGACTCAAACGGAAATACCGTCACCGACACATGCAATGTAACGGTCAAGTATTCCTTCGGTCAATGGCTGATTGTGATTCTCCTGTTCGGCTGGATATGGTACTAAGCCTTAATCAACCGATTTATCTAAATTTTTCAACCGCTTCCCTCGGGAGGCGGTTGTTCTTTTGCTATTATTAAGTTTTAAGGCGATACCGCACAATTGGGGTTGTCTTAAATTCAAAATTATACTATGATATGCTCGCCGACTTGGAAGATGAAGTCGTTGCTTTTGAGGAGGACGACAAGCTCGTGCTCGTTTTCGGGGAGGTGCGGCGCTCTTGTTGCGCAAAGATTATCATGCCCGATGTGGTGGTAATCCGTTCCTGCCGTGGCGATTTTGCCATGCTCCCTTGCGTATCTTTCGGCGACGGCGATTCTTGAATTGTGGTGAGGGTGCATATTGAAAACCTCGACGCCGTCAAGGCATTTTTCAAACCCCTGCTGCATATCGTCCCTGAACGGGTGAGCCTGCAGGAGGAACATATCGTCGGTCTTAAAGCTCTCGACAAAGCCCTCCAGCGTTCCGCCCATGAGGGAATACATCTCCTCAAGCTGCGAAAGCTCAAAGCCGAAAAGCAGATAGTCATTGTCGTTTTGGTTTGGAAATCTCAGCTCTGCGCCAAGGTAGACCTTCATTCCTAGCCTCTCCCCTGTTTCAAGTGCTTTGAGGTAATCGCTGCGATAAATTTCAAGGAAATTTTCATTTTCCGGCTTGGGATAAAAATGATTCGTTATGGCGATTCCGTCGTAGCCTGCGTTGTGGAAAATCGTCACAACATCCTCCGGCTTGACCTGCGAGCATCCGCTTGCGGGCGAGGTGTGGGCATGAAGCTCAAGCCTGTAGGGATATGCCTCCTCAATTTGCTTTTTTGCGCTTTCTTTAAACATAATCTACACTCCTCATATCTCATCAGCCATCATTTTGAATACCGTTTCGCCGATCTCGTTTGTTTTGAGGTCGGCGATTTTTTCATACGGAATCACGGCGAGAATTTTCAAATAAACATCGGAACGGCGTTTGAACATATTTTTGTTGGCGTCTCTCGTGTTCTTCACAACGGAAACAACAATCGGCACCTTCGCCTTCTTCGCAATCTTGAATGCTCCGTTCCTGAACGGCAGAAGCGTGCCGGGATTTTTGTTGACATAGCCCTCGGGGTAAATCCCCATTGCGCACACGCCGTTTTTGATGTTGTCCGCAGCCCTGTTTATCGCCTTGACCGCCTCACGGGTGTTCTCTCGGTCAAGACCGACGCAGCCCGATTTTGCAAGATATTTTCCTGCGGCAAAAATGCCGAAAAGCTCCTGCTTCGCCACAAAGGCGATGTTCTTGTCCGCCAGGGCGGTCATGCTGATCATCGGGTCAAAGACCGACAGATGGTTGGAAACCAGCAGAAACCGTCCGTCGTCCGGCACAAGCTCCTTCCCCTCAACATGAACATTGATTTTTGCAACCTTGAGGAAAAGCCTGATGCTCGAAATCATAAAGCTGCGGTACGCATTGTGGATATTGCTTGTATATTTTTTGTCCGTCGTGAACGAAAAAAGGCAGAATGCGCCGAGGTGAAGCAGCAAAAAGCATGCGTATATTAAAGGAAACAGCAAAAGCGGCTTCCAAATATCCCCAAAGCTCTCCATAAGCCCGCAAAAATGTGTTATTAAAAAATCCACAAGTGCGCTCAGCACCGCATATATCAAAGCCATATAAATCCCCCAAGCAGCCTTAAAAGCATCTTCAGCTCTCCTTTTTGTCAAACGAACCGGTGTAAAGCTGGTAGTATCTGCCCTGAGCGGCAATAAGCTCATCATGACTGCCACGCTCAATTATACAACCGTGGTCAAGAACCATTATAACATCGGAATTTTGAATTGTCGAGAGCCTGTGAGCGATGACGAATACCGTTCTTCCCTTCATCAGAGCGTCCATGCCCTTCTGAACGATCGCTTCGGTTCTTGTATCGATCGATGATGTTGCCTCGTCAAGAATCATAACCGGCGGATCAGCTACTGCGGCTCTTGCAATCGCAAGCAGCTGCCGCTGACCCTGAGAGAGGTTGCCGCCGTTGGCGGTCAGCATTGTGTCGTAGCCGTCGGGAAGCATGTGAATAAATTCGTCCGCATTGGCGAGCTTTGCCGCAGCGATACACTCCTCGTCGCTTGCGTCGAGCTTACCGTAACGAATGTTCTCCATAACCGTACCGGTAAACAGGTTCGTTTCCTGAAGAACAATACCGAGCGAATGGCGAAGATCGTCCTTTTTTATCTTGTTGATGTTGATTCCGTCGTAACGGATCTTGCCGTCGGCAACATCGTAGAAGCGGTTAATAAGATTGGTGATCGTCGTTTTGCCTGCGCCCGTTGCGCCGACAAACGCAACCTTTTGACCCGGCTTTGCAAAGAGCGAAATATCATGAAGAACGATTTTTTCCGGATCGTAGCCGAAATCCATGTGCTCCATGCGCACATCGCCCATGAGCTTCGTGTAGGTAACGGTTCCGTCCTCGTGGGGATGCTTCCACGCCCATGTTCCTGTGCGCTCCTTGCACTCAACAAGCTTGCCGTCAACCTCTTTTGCGTTTACAAGCGTAACATAGCCGTCGTCAACCTCCGGCTCTTCGTCCATCAGCTCAAAAATTCGGTCTGCGCCGGCAAGAGCCATAACGATGCTGTTGACATGCTGCGAAATCTGGCTGATGTTGTTCGTAAACTGTCTTGTCATGTTGAGGAAAGGTACAACAACGGCAATGCCGAGAGCCTGACCGGAGAGAGAGAGGTTGTGAACATTCGGCGCAAGAATGAGAAGTCCGCCGATGAAAGCAATGCAAACATAGAGAATGTTGCCGATGTTTGCCATGATGGGCATAAGGATATTCGCAAAGCTGTTCGCCTTTGAAGCCTCCTTGTAAAGCTCACCGTTGATTCTGTCGAAATCTTTACAGCTTTCCGTCTCGTGGTTAAAGACCTTGACGACCTTCTGACCGCTCATCATTTCCTCAATGAAGCCCTCCGTTTTGCCGAGAGCCTTTTGCTGGCGAACGAAAAACTTCGCCGAATTGCCGCCGACGGTCTTGACAACTATCATCATCAATGCCACCGCACCGAAAACGATAAGCGTCATCCAAACGCTGAGGTAAAGCATATAAAAGACAAGCATTATAACCGTCAGCGCCGACTGAATGAGCGCCGGCATAGCCTGCGAAACAAGCTGACGAAGCGTGTCGATATCATTGGTATAGTAGGACATTATATCGCCGTGGGGGTGAGTGTCGAAATACTTTATCGGCAGCTTTTCCATCTTGCCGAACATTGTCTTTCTGACCTTATTCAGGAAGCCCTGCGTTACGATTGCCATTATCCTCGCATGGAAAAATGCAGCGATAACACCAACAAGATAAATTCCGCCCATAAGCGCAATGATTTTGACGATGTTCGGCAGTGCCGCATCCCATCCGGTTTTGATTCCGTTATCTATCTCAACAATAAAGTTGTTGAGGAAAAGGTTAGATGTTGTTGAAGCAAGTGTGGAAAAAATTATACAAACGACAACCACTATAAGCTGAACCTTATACTCACTGAAAAGCATTTTGATGATTCTTTTGAATGTGCCCTTTTTTGCGCCCGATTTCATTCCCATCATCGGAGCTTTTCTTCCTTTCGGCATCGGATTACTCATCAAAATCACCTGCCTTTGTCTGAGATTCAAATACCTCACGGTAAATTTCATTGTTTTCCATAAGCTCGTCGTGAGTGCCTATTCCGTTCAACTCGCCGTTGTGAAGCACAATGATTCTGTCGGCGTCCTGAACCGAGGATATACGCTGGGCAATAATGAGCTTGGTTGTGTCAGGAATTTCCTCACGAAAAGCCTTTCTGATCATTGCGTCGGTCTTGGTATCGACTGCGCTTGTGGAGTCGTCAAGAATAAGAATTTTCGGCTTCTTGAGCAAGGCTCTTGCAATGCAAAGTCTTTGCTTCTGTCCGCCGGAAACATTCGTGCCGCCACGCTCGATAAATGTATCGTATTTATCCGGCATTTGCTCAATAAATTCGTCGGCGCACGCAAGCCTGCAAGCTCTGACAATTTCCTCGTCGGTCGCATTTTTATCGCCCCAACGGAGATTTTCCTTGATCGTTCCCGAGAAAAGAACATTCTTCTGAAGAACAACGGAAACTGCGTCACGCAGAGTTTTGATGTCATATTTTCTGACATCTATTCCTCCGACCTTAACGCTTCCTCCGGTAACATCGTAAAGCCTTGAAATAAGCTGAATAAGCGTTGATTTACTGCTTCCCGTTCCGCCGATTATGCCTATCGTTTCGCCGGAGTTAATGTGGAAGCTTATGTCACGCAGCGTATCGACCTCCTGCTTTTTTGAATAAGCAAAGCGAACATTTTCAAAGTCGATCGAACCGTCCTCAACCTTGCGAACTGGATTTGCGGGATTCTTTATCGTACTGCTTTCTTCAAGAACCTCAACAATACGGCCTGCGGAGGCAAAGGACATGGAAATCATAACAAGCGTCATTGAAACCATGAGAAGGCTCATGAGAACCTGCATTCCGTAGGTCAAAATCGAGGAAAGACCGCCGACCTTAAGCTCCGTACCGCCCGATGTAACGATTATCTTTGCGCCGAAATAGAACACGATTATCATGATAACATAGATTGCAGCGCTGACAAGCGGATTGGTGAGAGCCATAAGCTTTTCCGCCTTGGTGAAGTCGCTGCATACATTATCGGACGCAACGGAAAATTTCTGATATTCAAAATCCTCACGAACAAAGGACTTTACCGCCCTGATACCTGCAACATTCTCCTGGACGGAGTTGTTCAGCGCATCGTATCGCTTGAATATACGCTTAAAAAGCGGCATTACCATCTTTATCATGAGCACAAGTCCGAGCGCAAGAAACGGAATAAGCGCAATGAACGCCGTTGTCAGCTTCGGGCTGAGCTTGATAGTCATAACAATTGAAAAAACAAGCATCAGCGGACTTCTGATCGCCGTTCTTATTATCATCATGTAAGAGTTCTGAACATTGGTAACATCCGTCGTGAGCCTTGTTACAAGACTTGAGGCGGAAAACCTGTCAATATTTGCGAACGAATAGTTCTGAACCGCATAGAACAGGTCATGTCGAAGATTTTTTGCAAACCCGCATGACGCAATGGCGCAGAAATGTCCCGACAATGCGCCGCACGCAAGCGAACAAATTGCAAGAACAACCAGCTTGATTCCGTATTGGGTGATAACATCCATACCGCAGCCGTCCTCGATACTGTCAACGAGTTGAGCTGTTATAAAAGGTATAAAGCACTCTATGACGACCTCGCCCGTGATAAACAGCGGACTGAGCAGTGACGGAAGCTTGTATTCACGGATACATTGCATCAGCCTTTTTATCATATGCATATCATCATTCCTCCTTCAATTTGTAGTTTTTGATATTTTTCTTCATTCTTTCAATGTAGTCGCACATGGCGTCAATTTCTTCCGGGCTGAAGCCCTCGGTAATTATCGACTCGACGAGAGCCATATCCTCGGTAATAAGGTGTGAAATTGCCCTCGATTTATCCGTCAGAACGATTTTTTTCAGCCGTCCGTCGTAGCTTACCGATTGCCTTTTGACAAGATCCTTTTGCTCCATAAGATTTATGACCTTGGAGGCAGTCGAGCGTGTTATTCCGAATTTTTTTTCGATGTCCTTTTGAAAAACATCACGGTCATCGTTTTCCGCCAAATAGCCTATTATGCAGCCGTTTGTGCCGGTCATCGACTCGACATTTCTCTTGTTCGGCAGATTTTCAATAAACCTGTAGATATGGTGCGAAAGTGACCTTAGCTCGTTATGAACCTTTTTTTCCATATATTCACTCCCTTTTTGATTTGTACGATATTCAACATTATAGTTTACTCTTCAACAATTGTCAATACCTTTGACTGTTAACAATTTATGAATTTTTTCCCAGAAAATACAGGCATTGGAGAATAAAAAAATCACCCGAAAAGGAAGGGGGGATAAAACCTTTTCGAGTGATCCGAAACTTTTGCCTTTGCCGTCATGATGTTCCGATCTCTCAGAACCGATAACCGTGTTATCGGGGTGCAATCCACATGGCGGTTAAATCGGGCATTAGGGGATTTCAATATTAACGGCTCGCAAAAGCCGGTGTTCTCTTAAAACTTTCTTGCGATGGTTCCCGCAGTCAAAAGGTTTAAGATAGCACGGAATGAAAACTTCTTTCCATTTGCGATCTCGTTTAATATTTTTTCCTCTGCGACATAGTACATGTTTGTCATAAGTCATTCATTCCTTTCTTTTATTTTGTGACTCCATTATAGCACCTGATTTTTTATTTGTCAAGCGTTTTGCACAAATAATTTATGCCTAATTTGTGCACTTTTACTTGTCAGAATTTGTGCTATGTGCATAATCACCTATTTTCAACATATTCAATAGTGTCGAAAGATGTGATTTTTGGCACTTTACACAATTCACGAACTACAGAAATTTCTTTTTGTTCTTTTTTATCTCCGGTTATTTTTATTTTGAGAGGAAAAGGAAAAGCTCCGTGCCGAGGCACGGAGCGAAAACAGCTTTGTTGTTTTGTTATTTTTGTTGTTTTATTAATATACAGCTCTACCTGTGATATAATCGCCTGTGAGAGCGAATGTTGTGTTAACGGCACGGGTTCTCAAGCCGAAGTTGAAGTTACCCATATAGAAGTTAACCTTAACAGTCCAAACAAGCTCGTCGCCGTCCTCAACAGGAGGCCATGTTACCTTATCGAAGGTACGGGTGTTTCCATCGGGATCGATAAACTGAATCTTGAAAACATCCTTGCTTGTTCTGACGATTACATCGTGATAGCCAGCATAAATCTTGCCGTTAGTATATGTTCCGGAAGGATACATATCGGGCACGATGATTGAATGAATGCTGAGGTCAAGACCCTCTACAGCAACGATTGTGAGAGGAAGACCCTCTCCGTCAAACTCACCGCCGTACGCTGCGAATACAGAATACTCTGACTTCTCAGCGGTTACGGGAACCTTGATTGTCCAAATTTCGTTGTCGCCGCTTGTTATGATAGTTGCGTCCTCACGGTTATAGGTGAGAGTATTGCTGTCGCTGTCTGTAAGACGAACTGCCTTCGGAGAACCGTTAGCTGTAACCTGAACATAAGCGTTGGAGCCGATAGCTGCAGAGCTTGCAACATTAACGCTGACAATCTTGTTGAGAACAAGAGCTGCCTTAGCGTCTGTAATAGCCTTTGTTGCTGCGTCAACCGTAGCCTGCTGATCCTTAGTGAGATCTCTTGCAACAGCCGAGCCTGCCATTACAGCAGCAGCATATGCATTCCATGTTGAAGCGGTGTAAAGACCCGATACAGAGCTGTCGAATGCTGCGATAGCTGCGTCAAGAGCCGTATAATCGGCATACTCAACAGCTGCACCTGCAACTGTAACCGATGTGCTTTCGATTGTAAGCTTCTGGTCATACTGATAATGCTGGTCAGCAACATAAATCAATGTTGAATCAGATTCTTTATTAACACGCATGAACTGCCAAATCGGAGTCTGGCCTACAGTGTTCGGATACAGTGCCGAATAATTTTCATAATCAAGAACCTTTGAATGTGACCAAATTGAATCATTGGTGCAGAAAATCGGTGAAGACGAACCCGGTGCTGCGTCATCCTTTACCTTGAACTTGTAGGTAATAACCTTTGTGTTGTCAGCCTTAATTGAAGCAGCTGTCTTAGCATCTGCCTTCGGGAGAATACCGATGTTGTAGCCTTCATACTTGTCGTAGCAGCCATCTTCTGCCTTGATCTGGTCAGGCCACTCCAAGCTTCTGGTATCGCCAACGCCCTCAAGGAGGTCATAATAACCGTAATGGTTGATCTCCAAATATGTGTAATCACTAAATGCTTCGCCGAGGTCATGAACATTTATATCGCTCTCGGGCTTCTGCTGACCCATATATCCTTCGCTACAACCAACGATATCAACTACAGAATTATCATAGAATACTGTAGCATACATATGTGAGAACCAGAAGTTTGTGGTCAAATAAAGATCAACAGTAAATTCCTCACCGGGCTGAAGATCAGTAGTCTTGCTTGCAACAAACTTTGCCTCAGCCGTAGCCTTAGCGTCGTCATGGTATTCATACCAGTCGTTGCCCCAGTTTTCAAAATCATTGTCATGCGGAGTCTTCATCTTGCGATAAAGAGCACCCCACTCTTCGTCTGTTGCTGAATCGCCCTTTGCTTTGAGAGCATGATATTCATCAATAATCTCATCTTTCCAGAAAGAAAGATTGTATTCAAGAATATCCTCACTCGCAGCTGTACTCGCCAAAATGTACGAGAACTTTCTGCCGGAAAGCAGTGCTCTGTCAATTCTTTCTTCCGGATCTGTGATAGCTAACTCTTCTTCCGGATAAAGTTCACGATCTTCATCCGTTATGGTGTCGCCCGCAAAGCTGCAAATAGCAAACGCCGAAAAAGCAAAAATCACAGAAAGAACAATGCTGAGTATTTTCTTTGCCATAAAATATTCCTCCTTTTAAATATCTTAATCCATTCACAATGGACTTAAGCCTAATTAAGAAACCTTACCTGTGGTCTGATCGATTGATGAAGTTTTCTTGATAACATTGCTGAGCAATGTGTTATCAACAACATTCACATATCTGTCGCCGTTCAGGTTTGCTGCCTTCTTCTGTACAGATGATAAAACTACATTCTTCTGCAATGAGCTTGCAAGCAAGGTAGAATCAATCACCGTAATTGTACCGTCGCCGTTGATATCGCCGTAAATGATAATCGTGTATGTGCCGATAACCTCGTTGTTGATTGTCGATGTTACCGTTACCGTTGTGCCCGTTCCGAGATATCTTCCGCTGTTGCCCGAATAGGTGAGCGTAACATTTTCATATGTAACGAAATTGTTCTGGAACGACGCCTTTGTCATACCCGTCGTCAAGCCGTAGATATAGCCGTCCTTGATTATCGTTGTGCTTCCCTCTTTGGCCTTGAAGACAGCCTTAGCCTCCTCAAGCTCAAGAGAATCGATATAGCCCTGCAGCGTTGATGTCATCTCGTCAACCTGCGCCTGCTGATCTATCGGCAATGACATATTATTTTTTACGGTGTTTTCACGGTAGGCATTGATAAGAGCCATTACCTCATCAAAATTCTTATATGTATTATTATAAATTTCTGAGCTTGAATTGTCAAGTAAATCCAGAATTTTTTGAAGTTCTGTATAGTTAGCCAATTTTTTGACCAAATCATTGGTAGCTTTGACGATAGTTTCGGTGTATGCATCGACCTTCAACTGTTCGTTTATTGTTAAATTTGACGGAACATTGTCGAGAATCTCCTGCAACGCCGCAACGCTTTCATCGGTGTACCAGCCCGTGTCAATCTTTGCCTTCGCAGCCTTAACGGCTTCGTTGAGCCTCGTATAATCCGCCGGGAGAAACTCCAAACCGATTATTGCCTGTTCGATTGCCGTTGCGTAGCCCGTTACCTGAGTCTGATATCTTATATCAAGACCTTCAACAACTGCATCAAGCGCATCTTGAAGCGTCTGCCAGCTTTCCGCTGTGTATACGCTTGAATCGGCGGGAGCTTTGCCCTTGGCGGTTTCAACCGCACTGTAATCCGCAGGCTTGTAGCTGAGTCCCTCTCTTGCAGCCTTGATTGCAGCGGCATAAGCGTCAACCGTCGCCTGCTGAGATGACGGAAGTGTTCTGTCAACTGCGTTGACCGCATCGTTGAGCGTCTTGACCGTTTCGTCCGTGTAAACCGTAAGATCGGTCGGAATCTTTGCAATCTCGCTGTCAACCTCTGTGTAATCGGCTGCAACGAACTTTATCTCAAGCTTTGATATCGCATCCTCAATTGCCGTTGCATAGCCCGTTACCTGAGCCTGATATCTAATATCAAGACCTTCAACGACCGCATCGAGCGCATCTTGAAGCGTCTGCCAGCTCTCTGCAGTATATACGCTTGAATCGGCAGGAACTTTGCCCTTGGCGGTTTCAACCGCACTGTAATCCGCAGGCTTGTAACTGAGTCCCTCTCTTGCTGCCTTGATTGCAGCGGCATAAGCGTCAACCGTCGCCTGCTGAGATGACGGAAGGGTTCTGTCAACTGCGTTGACCGCATCGTTGAGCGTCTTGACCGTTTCGTCCGTGTAAACCGTAAGGTCGGTCGGAATCTTGGCGATCTCGCTGTCAACCTCCGTATAATCGGCTGCGACGAACTTTATTTCAAGCTTTGAAATCGCATCATTGATAGCCGTTGCGTAGCCCGTTACCTGCTCCTGCTTCGTTATATCAAGGTTGTAAACAACAGCCTTGACCGCAGCGTTAAGATTTGCAACCGATTCGTCGGTGTAAATACCCTCCGCAATCTTTTCGTTTGCCTCTTTAACGGCTGCAATAACCGCAGTATAATCCGCCTCTCTCGTTTTGAGAGCGTTTATCTTTGTCCTGATTTCGGCAGCATATCCGTCAACCGTCGTCTGATATCTGATATCAAGCTCCTTGTTAATCGAGCTGACGGTATTGTTAAGATCCTCAACCGATTCATCGGTATAAATCGAAAGGTCGGTCGGAATCTCGCTCATTGCCTTGTTGACATCCGTATAGTCTGCAGGCTTATATTTGAGCACATTTATAGCCGTTTCAATAGCCTCGGCGTACTTATCAACCTGCTCCTGATATCTGATATCAAGGCCTTCGACAACCTCGCTGAGCTTATCTTGAAGATGCTGCCAGCTCTCCTCGGTATAGAGCGACGAATCGGTCGGAACCTTTTCCTTCGCCTCCGTAACGCCGGAATAGTCGGCGTCCTTATACTTCAAGCTATTGATCGCATTGTTTATGCTCGTCACATATCCGTCAACCTTGGACTGCTGATCCGCAGTAAGTGTTGTGTCCACTCTTTTAAGCACGGCGTTGAGGGTCGCAACCGAAAGCGTCGTGTAAAACGAGAGATCCGACGGGACATTCGCCTTTGCAAGCTCGACCTGCGTGTAATCCGCCGGAGCGTATATCAAGCCGCTTGTTGCGTTGGCAATAGCCGTTGCGTAGCCGTCAACGGTGGACTGCTGGGTTATATTCAGGCTTCTGTCAACGCTTGCAATGGCAAGGTTGAGAGCCGAAACGGTTTCGGCAGTGTAAAGCGAATAGCCCGGATGAGCAGCTATATATGCATCGTTGCTGTCAATCTTAGCATTTGCTTCGGTTATTTTTTGATCGACGACCGTATAGCTTGCCGGAAGGTATTCAAGCTTGCTTACAGCGTCCTTTATTGCCTCGGCATAGCCGTCAACCGTTGCCTGCTTGCTGATATCAAGGTTGGGAACAACAGCCATGTATGCCGTCTTAACTCTGTTCAGACTTTCGGCGGTGTAAAGTGAGCTGCCTCCTGTGATTATCGGAGCTGCCTCCTCCTGCGCCGAAGTAACGGCTGTGTAATCCGCCTTGTTCTCGACAAGTGCGGCTATCGCCTTTCTTATGGCTGCGGCATAGCCGTCAACCGTTGTCTGCTTAGTGTTGTCAAGGTTTCTGACAACATTGTTGATTGCCGTTGTGACCGCCGACCAGTTTGAATAGAAGGTTTCGGCGGTAAAGCCGTAGGATGAAGCGTAGGTTGTGAGAATATTTTCCTCGACCTGATTTGCTTCCTCTATCGCAGCGTCAACATCGGTATAATCCGCACTGTTCTTTGTGAGCTTATCTATGGCGGATCTTACGGCGGCAACGCCTCTGTCGATCTCGCTTTGATATCTGATGTCAAGGTCAAGCTTTGACTCCAGCGAGGCAACCGCATTGTCAACTGCCGTAAAGTCGCTGTAAAGAGATCTGTCGATTGCGTTTGCTTCCGCAATTATATTGATCGCCGCTGTCGTATCGGCAGGCTTATACTCAATATTGTCAAGCCAGTATTTCAGCGTTGCAACTGCGGTATCAATATCGCTCTGCCTTGAAAGATCCAAATCGTGAAGAGCGACAAGCGCATTGTACGAATTGGTGAGATTCTCAGCAATATCATCAACGATATTGGAAAGCTTGAGCACCTTATATGCGCTCTCAGCCTTCAACGCCTCGGCGTAATTTGCGCTGTTAAGCTTAAGGTTGTCTATTGCGTTTTTAAGTAGAAGCGTGTAACCGTCAACCGTTGACTGCTCGGTTACATCAAGATATGTGCCGAGCGTGTAGCCCTCAAGCTCATTATATATACAGTCGGCACTTTCAAGGGCGGAAATTACCTTCGCCCAGCCCGAATAAACCTCTGCGGCACTCTTACCGTATATCGTCGGAGCTTGCGTCATCATCTCGTTAACGGTATTTACATTCGCAAGGAAGTCGGAATAATCCGCCGTCGTATATTCCAGAGCCTCCATTGCCGCCTTGATATCGGTCGCTGTCTTATCGACTGCCGGCTGATAAAGGGCACTGTAGTTCGCAACATAGTTATCAAGAAGCGTTTGCAGCTTTGCCCATGATGCAAGGGTGTAGTAATCCTTGTTCTTCGCAATCGCCTGCTTATAATATGTATCGGCAAGCGAATAGTCCGCCTTGCGCATCTGCAGCTCGTCGTAAGCCGATTTCAGGGTATTGTATGCCGAATCAATATCCGACTGAGATTCATTGGGCTTTGCAAGAATCATCTTTGCATTGATAAAGGCATTTTTGAAGCCCTCCCAGCCTGATGAATAATACCATGACTGCGGATTGTAGCCCTTGAACTCGCCTTCGGAAAGCTCGGTTGTCATTGATGTCGGGTCTGTTCCCTGAATCTCCTCAACAAGGGTTCTCAAAGAGCCTTTATCATATGTGATAAATCTGAAGCTGAATGACTGACCGACATAAACAACCGTCCATGCCGCCGGAGTATGATATTTCAATGATACGGTGTATTCCTTTGTTCCGGTATTCTTACACGGACCTACGCCCTCAAAATAAGTTTGCAGGGTAGACGAAAGGCTTGTTCCCGTCACCTGAATCTGACCCGTCGGAAGCGTCAGTCCAAGCTCAGAAGCTACCGTCGTATCGTTCGCAGGACTGTCTGATGTATCGTCTGAGCTGAATGTGTTGACGATTCCCGAAACGGTATATGCGCTGTCCACCTTAACGGTGACTCGCTCCTTTGTGTCGGAGGCATAGGTCGGAAGAACCGTGTGGAAACGAAGATTGAGAGACGAAAGCGTAGATGTGACGCTCTTGTCGATATAAACCGTCGCAAGCGGTCGGTTGCCGTCGGCAGCGTAAGAAACATTGAAATCCTTGCTTGCGCTCGTTCCGCCGATATTCTTCATGTTACCGAAATCGGTCGTCCATGCGCCGACGCTGTCGGTAAATGCGCTTGTGTTTGTGAAGTCAACCGTACCGTCCGGCGTTCCGTTGTTATACATCGAGCCGTAGGTATTTTCGCCGAGAATCATGGTTGCAATATACGAACGGTTCTTCGTATCCGTGCCGAGGACGAAGTTTTCAAAGGTTCTCTTGGTCGAATAGATTCCCGTGGGAGCGGATATCGCCTCAACATACGAAACGCACTGGGTTTCGTAATTGTTGGTATAGGTCTTTCCGCTTACCTCATTCGTCTCGCTGTAGGAATAGCTGACGGTAAAAACAAGCGTTGTGCCCGCCGTCGCCGTACCGCCGCTGACGGTCCAAGTATATGTACCGTTTGAAAAAGCGGGCGTGGACGAAGCGTAGGTGACCGTAGTATTGTTACACGAAATGGTAGGTGTGCTGTCAAGCGTCAGACCCGGAGTGAACGAAATCTGCGTTGCATACGGAGTCTCTCCGACATATGCAATATTTGCAAACTTTCCGGAGAGATATGGCACACCGGACTTAGTCGCCTTGACTATCACCGAATTAGTCCCCGAGGGAGGCTTTAGCGAGTTGCTTGCATAAGCGACTCTCGTAACCTCGTTGACATATATGCCTGCGGTAGGTCTGTTAAGAACAAGCTTCGGGTCGGCAGGAGCTGCCGTAGCCGTTAAACCTCCCGGCATGAGAGTCAGCGGAACAGATGAAAGCACCAAGGCGATCACCATAAGTATACTGATGACCTTTCTTTTCAGTTTCATCACGAACACCACCTTGTATTATTGAAAATTTGACAAAGTATACCCTATGTTTAATATACCTAATGTTATTTTAACACATGATACACAATTCGTCAATAAAATTAGTATATTTTTATTTTATAGCAAAAAGTTTATGGCTATTTTGTCCAATATAACAATTGTTTTTAACGGATATGCAAAAACCGCCCGAAATCATATCCGAAATCGAGCGGCTGTCGCCTTAATTTTGCGGTGTTGCCTTAATAACTGCGGTTGCGTTCTTTTCAAGCTCAAGTTCAATAAATTTTTCGCTTGCGATAAACTCCTTATCTCCAATTTTAATTTTTGCGTTTTCAAACGGATTGACAACTTTCAGCGTTCTCCCCTTTTCGCTCTCGATTTTTATCACGCCGATTTTTCCACCGCTCACCGATGCGCTGACAAGGAAAGCTCCGTCGGCTCTGAGATTTTCAAACGAGCAGTCGATATCCATATCCCAATCGGGGAAAATGCGAATTTTACCCTCATAGCTTTGCAAAACCATTTCATTCAGCGTTGTGGAAGCGATACTGCTGTTTTCAAGACATCCTCCGCCTTGGAGCACCAGCATATTGGGCAGCTGAAACTTCTCGTAATATTTTTTCAGCTTTTTCAAAATAAGCTTTGGGTTGACGCCGAGCCTTGCCGCACACGGATAATACGAACAGCCTCCGTTGCCGTCATACCATCTGTTGTTAGAGAAAAATGTATTTGTTGCCGTTTTAAACAATTTTCTGCCGGAATCAAGCCCTATCTGACCGCACGGGTAAATGTGCTGAATACAAAGAGTGTTTGTGGTGTTCCACGCAGTTCCGTTGGTCGTATAGCGAAAAACCTTCTTAAATTTTCTTCTGTAAGTCGGGAAATCATGAAGGTTTTCGAGTATATCCTTCCATTTTTCTCTACGATTTTCATCTGCGCCAAGCTCAACGGAAATATCAATAATACATTTAAAAAACATTCTGAGCAATCCGAGCGTAAGCAGATTATTCTCCTCGTTGATCTGCTTCTTATATTTTTTGGGATCAAAATCGTCCTTATAATACGGTATTTCATGAATCGAATCATGAACGACATTGTAAACGCCGTCCCGTTTCTCGAGGTAGCCCTCCCAAAAATCCGCAACATCAAGAAAGAACGGATAAATCTTTTCGGCATAGTCAAGATCATATGTCGCATACCAGCGCATTATCATTATGTCGGCAGCATGGACGGCATTGCTGCGCTGGCCGAGGAACATTTTCTCCCAAACCGTGTCGCTTTTTTCCGTGACCATGCCCCTCGGTCCTATTCCGATCGGATAAAAAACTCCCTTTTGACCGAGAAGCTTTTGTGAAAATTCTTTTCCTTTTTTTCTGAAATCAAGGATAGGCGCCGCATAGCAATCCGTCAGTTCAACATGATTCGATGAACATGCGCCGTAAAAAGAGCCTTGGTAGTTATAATTAAGATGGTAGTCGCCCTTCCAATTAACGCGCTCTTTTGTAATAAAATTGCCGTAAAGTCCGGGAGGAAAATCATTGTTTAATGAGCAGACGGCAAGCAGATATTGCGATGCATACCAGTTCATTTCAAGAAAAGCATCGCTCATTTTAAAACAGGATTTTTTGTAAAATTCCGTCCACCATCGCATATTTTCCTTGTGATTTTTTTTAAAATTTTCTTCGGAGATCTCCTCTGAATTCAACGGCGCAGCGTCATGATTTGAGTTGAGCGAAACGGCACAGATGCATTTATTTTTCAGCAGCTTCCGACCGAACGCTGCGGTAATGCTTGTTTCAAAAACAAGGTCGTCACCCGTAAGCTCCGTGTTAAAAACCCTTATGCCTTCGATTTCTTTTTCTTCGGTCTTTCCGCTTTTTAGCTCGAACGGCGAAAAATCGCAAGGGGTCGCCTTTATGCCGTTCGAGTAAGAAATTTCAGCCCAAGCCCTGTTGCTTCGATCAACAAAAATCAAAACCTTTATGCTGTCCTCACCGTCGGAAAAGCGGCAGAATATTTCGCCCTCGTCCATGCGCTGCTCAACATAATAATTTTCATAAAGATTTTTCGGTATGTCAATTTTCAAAATTCCGACAGGCTTTATGCCGCCGTCGCCCTGTCCGTCCTCGCCGGCGAGCCAAAAATCCGCCTTGCTTATATAGCACGCCAATCCGTTTTCATATTCGCCGAGGATAACTCCGACATCACCGTTACCGCATATCGCTCCGTCCGGTGTGGATTCCTTGCCCGTCCTGACGGGTCTTTGGGTTATAATTACAGTATGCTTCAAATCGCAGCCTCCGAAAAAAGAAGCTGCCGTTTTGCCGACAGCTTCAATATTTTTATTTGCTTATTTTGTTTGATTTGCAAGATCGATGAACGATGTGTACTTACCGATACACTCCGAAGGAGCCTGGTTGATAGTCTCCTTGTGCACACCGGCATTTTCGACCGACTTAACATCGGAGTTACCGATATTGCCGTCAAAGTTGAGGTCGCCCGCATACTTCGTGTAGTCTGCAATCAAATCCGGATCAAGCATAAGCGATGCATATGCCTTGAGGATTACGGCGTCCTGTCCGTCGATATTTCCGTCGCCGTTAACATCGCCGAACATGATGAGCGTGAACTCGTTCTTAACGATGTACTCGCCGTACTGATCCTCAACAACCTGAAGCTTTGAGCCTGTGCCGGGGCCGTTCTTGGTCTGCTTAATGCAGATATCACCGTCTCCGGAGTATCCGTATTCGCTTGCGAAGAAATCGCTGAAGTATTCTGCGCCGCCGTAGTTTTCCTTGTCGGTATCTGACCAGAATCCGTCATCAAAACCGATTGCATAACCGTAACGGTAGTCAATGTTCTGATTGAACGACTTGTCGCCTGAATTGTAGAACTCGATCGTAGCAACATTTTCAAGCTTTTCGATAGCATCATAAAGTCTCTTATAATAGGTATCAATAAGCTTCTGGCTATCCAAATCGTAGTCACGGTCAAGCTTTCTGCCCTCGTTGTAAGCCTCGACAACCGCCTGAACCGAAGCGTCCGTATATGTGCTCGGCGGGAAGAGGTTTGCAACACGGCTGATCTGTGCGTCAAGCTGTGTATAGTCGGCAAGTCCGATATATGCCTTCAGCGAGTTATATGCCTTTGAAAGCTGGCGTCTTGCCGTGTTGATCTTGGACTGTCTGTATTCCATGGTCGTTCCGGAAGCAACCTTTTGGTTGTACTCGCTCAAAACCTTGACTGCAAACTGATATGCATTCCAGTAAGCATTCCATGTTCTGTCGGTATATTTCTTCGTTCCGTCGGCATTGAGATTGTCGTTATAGTTGACCGTTCCGACCTTATTAAGAACCTTTTCAAGCTGATATGTTGACTTCTCGGTCTGGTTTCCGATAAGAATCTCCTTGTACTTCATGAGCGCATAGCAGTTGAATGTGATATCGGAGTTGGTCGGGAAGTCCGCCTTGCCTGCCTTTGCCTCGTCGTACTGAGAGATAAGGTTTCCGGCTGTTCTCAAAGTCGATCTGAATGCAAGGTATGCCCAAGGAGCGAAATCGACCATGTGGAAATACTCGTAGTCATCATCGTAATAATTAAGTCCTTCATTTCCTGTGAGCGCAAGCTCATCATAGATTGCTCTGAATTCACTGATGCTGTAGGTCATTCCGACCTGGTGATTGGTGTTGTAATCAACAGTTACATAATCATAGGTATCAAGATCAATTACACCGAGAAGCTCAGCAACAAGGTCGAGAGATGTGTCGCAAAGAGAACCTGTTCCCGTAATATTACCGAGACTTGCAAGAAGCATCTTAACGGTATTTTTAAGTCCTGTTCCGTTGTTTGCGCCGCCCGAATTGACATTCGTTATGATCTGGTCGAGCTTTGTGTAGCTGTACGGAATAATCAATGAGAGCTGCGTTGCATTGTCGGTCGTACCGGCAGTCTCATAATGAGGAAGCTGGAACAAACCGTTGAGTACTCTTGCAAGAAGATTTGTAACGATCTGGGTAAGCGGCTTATCGAGCGTTGCCGTGAGAGTTGAAGTTGAAGCACGGCGGCCGATAAGCGAAAGAACCGTGTTGATGTCAAAATCAAGAACTGCGTTCAGGAGCTTATCCATAACGATCTCTCTGAAACCATCCTTGCTGTTCTCTACACCGTAGAGAATATTGGTAAGAGGAATAACCTGGTTAACCGAATAATAAACCTTTGCCCAAACATCGGTGCCGCTTGCCGCAGAGCCGAGGTTGAAGAGCTTTGAATACTTCGTGAGGAAGAAATCGAATGCTGCGTTAAGCTCGGCGTCAAATGTAATCTTTGTGGGGTCGGAGTTAACCGTCTCCATGCCGAACTCGCCGACAAGATAATAGTCAACCAAAGCAGCGGTGAGGTCAAGACACCAGTCGCCGTCCGGGTTATACTGAGAACCGATGTAGTTACCGTCCGCATCCTTCTGCGCCATGAGATCCTCGAACTCGGCACTCGGATAGAGATCCTTCAATACATCAATAAGAGTATAGGTTGCAAGCTCTCTGATCGAGTTGCATTCCTCGGAGAATTCAACATCATCAACAAGAGCCTCAAGAAGGAACTTAACAAGGAAAGCGAATGTCTGCTCGTCGTTCATTGTTTCAAGTGCCTTTGACTCCTCGTCAGTGATCTCCGGAGCATCCTTCCAGAACGAGCCTACGATCGGAAGCAAGGTCTTGATATAGCCGGAAATCTGTGTAACAAAGGTCGGCTCGAGTGTGAGATATTTTCCGCCGTTTCCGTCGTCCTTAAAGTAGATATACTTCGTAAGGCCTTCCTTAAGGATATACTGAAGGGTAGCATTAACTTTATCTATCGGCTTCGGGGCAGTCGGATTTTCAACGCCCTTAGACTCAAGGAATTTGGCGATCATTTCATCCTGTGTTGCATCTTCGGGAAGACCCATTGATTCGTTCGTGACGAAAAGGCTTATAGCAATATTGATATAAGATGTATCCGCCGTTGTATCATTAGGATCTATCTTAAGAGCGTCAAGGATAAGCGTACCGGCATATTTAACGACGATGTCATCAATGAGTGCGTCGAAAAGTGCCTCGATGAAATCATAGGTCTTAACCGTTGTAAAGTCAATTGAAGAGCCTATGGATGTCTTGAGCGACGGCAGAAGGTCAACAAATTTGACATTGTCCTTCAGCGTTCCGTCCTCATTCTTCGCAAGACCGAGGAAATCCGCCACTGCGTTTGAACCGTCGGCCTTTGCAAGCTTATCGCAGACGAACTTGACAAGATGATTGTTGAAGAAATCATTGACTATGTAGTCAAGGTTATCGTAAGCTCCGCCAACGGCAAAGCCTGTTCCGTCGGCATTGATCAATGCCTTATAAACCATCTCGTTGATATAACCGTGAAGGTCATTGAGCATCGGGATCTTTTCCTTCGGATTCCAGAAATTCTTTATGATACCGAGGCTAAAGGAGTTATCTGCCCAAAGATAAAGCGGATCGGCATTAACCTGAAGCCACTGAAGAAGGTATCCGAGAACCTCAAGATCCGTCATCGTTTCGGAGCGGCGTCTGATGTCCGTATTCTGAGGAATATCGAAGCTCAGATCGTCAACATTTCCGAAGCTGAACATTTTGTAAAGAGTATGCTTGGAAATAGCTCTTATTGAATCAAAGAGAGAATCGAGAGAATAGATGTGAATGTGAAGACTTAGCTGTTCCAAGTCAAAATTTACATCCAGTCCTGCAAGAACCTCGTCATCAAGATAGTCAAGAACAGCGGAAGCTGCCTGCTCTTTCGTGAAAACGGGCTTTTTTACACTGCTGTAGCTACAGGTAGTGTAGTTAGTTTTGTATGCGCTTACGCCAACCGTGAAGCATGAAAGCATCATGATAATAGCGATGAGAACGCACAACAGTCGTTTGGATTGTTTCACCTAAAACACCTCCGTTAAAATTCCGGTCTGCAACCGGTGAAAACTGTAATCAGGATCGCCAAAATCCACCATTCCAGTTTGGCTTATAATAATATTATCAGATAAATTG
>CAVFTC010000029.1:0-21398 GCA_963625295.1 Bacteroides faecis | reverse complement strand
GACGAAAAATCTTACTGCGCAATTCGCACACCTCAATTGTGCGGTATTACCTTAAGGCAACACCGCACAAATTGAGGTGTTGCCTTATATTTTATATTATGTTGCATTGTTTTATTACCGTGTTCATCGCCCTCAGAACCGATAAAATAATAGCGTTGTTTTTTGAAAGCTCGGCATTGTCGCCGCAGATGTATTGGTAAAAATCCCGTGCCTCCTCGCTCATCAGGATATGCTTTTCTATCTCGCCGACGAGCCTTTCCGTCGTGCCGTCGTTATAATGAATTTCAACATCGGTCAGCTTTGAAATCGAACCGAGCGTCATAGTTCCCCTGTCTCCGATGATCTGCGAACCGACAAAATCCTGTCCGATTTTTGAATAGGTCAGCGTTACCTGCTTGTCGGGATAGCCGAGAATCGCAGTACCGTAGCCGTCAGCTCCCGTTGAAAGGAAGCCTGCTGATGAAATTATTTTTTCCGGCTCACCGAAAAAATCTATCGCAGGATAAAAGCAGTAAATTCCGAGATCACGAATGCAGCCGGTTTTCATTGCCGGGTTGAAAATGTTCGGATTTTCTCCACGGAGCAGCGCAGGATATTTTGAAGAGAGCTGAGAAAAATCGAAATGCGCCGTTGAGATTTTGCCGAGTGTTTCAAGCTTTTCCTTTATCATTTTTCTTTGCGAAAGGTGCAGCATCATTATCGCCTCAGTATAGACAAGCTTTTTGCTTTCGGCAAGCTTGCTCAGCTCAATGAACTCCTCGGGCGTAACCGTTATCGGTTTTTCGCAGAGAACATGTTTTCCGTTTTCGAGCATGAGCTTGCTCTGTGAATAGTGAAGCGAATTCGGACTTGCAATATAAACAGCGTCGATATCGCTTCTTGCGAACTCGTTTATGTCCGTATACACGGCAGCTCCGCCGAATTTTTCGGCAAAGGCAGTGCCCTTTTCATGCGTCCTTGAATACATTGCGGAAAAGACGAATCCGTCAACAAGACTTGCCCCCTTCACAAACTCCTCGGCGATCCAGCCCGAACCGATAACTCCGAATTTTACCATAGAATTGCTCCTTTCGTTTTTTCATACAGATTATACACCATTCGCCCGTCTTAATCAAACAAATTTCAATATTTCTATTGACTAAATCGTTTTATTTGGTACAATATTATAGGCGATACCGCACAAGCAAGGCGTGCGCCTTAATTGTGCGGTATTGCCTATAGTATAAAATAAAGCGGGGTCGCTTAAAACAGGGGAATTTTATGAAAGAATACATAATAAGAGAAACGGATGATTTTTTGTCGCTTTCAACGCTTTTTCACGAGAGCGGAATGGGAGTTAACATTGAAGAGCGTGTGCCCGACAGAGTGCTCAAGATGTGGCGCATGGACAATGCGCAGACCGGAGAGTTGATGGCGGCGGTCACGCTTGAGATTCGTGACGGAGCGTACTCCTTGGGCGACATTGCGGTGCGCAACGGCATACACTCAAAGGGATACGGAAAAATCATGCAGTCGATTGTTTTTGACGAGGCAAGACGGCTTGGCGTGACAGAGCTTTGGGCTTGCGCCAAAGAGCCGGAATATTACCTCCACTGCGGTTGGGAGAAAATGCCGTGGGACGAATCGCCGAAAATTTCCGTTTATTGCTCAACCTGCGCCAAAAGAGGAACGCTTTGCCACCCCGAAATAATGAGATACTCGCTTTGAGGCAACGCAACACAACCGAACAAAACACCGACCCATTTGCCTTTTTGGCTGAATGAGTCGGTTATTTTTATGCTATTTCACAGCGGATTATCAAAAAGGTGCTTTCTTTTTTCACAAAAAGCGTCAGCTGATAGTCGCTGTCCGCCAGCGTTTCTGTTTTTGCGTCATCGGAATGGTTGATTTTCGCAACGGTGTAGCGGAACTTTTTTCCGGTCATGTCGGTAAAGGTTACCTCCTCGCCGGCGTCTATCAAATCGGCAAAGTCGAAGTTGCCCTCCTCGTATCTGCCGCCGATAATCAGCGAGCCGTCATACACGCTGCCGATATATTTTGCCGGGCGGAAGCTTAGACCGCTGCTGCTCCAGTTCGCCGCAACGGGGAGCTTCAGCGTTCTGCCGGGCAGCTCCAAAATTCCGATATAGTCCCTGCCGTCGATCTCTATGGCTGGCATTGAGGTGTCGCTGCGTTCTTCAATGAAGCCGGCGGAGGCTTCGGGCATACATTTTTCGATTTTTTCGACCGTTTCGGAAAGCTTTTCGCTTGACTGATTTTTTTGGATAAATCTGACGGCGATGAAAGCCGATGAAGCTGCAATCAAGGCGATTCCGAGCAGGATCGCAATCACGGGAAAGGGCTTATTTCGCATTCTGTTTCTTCCTTTGCGTAATTCCGAGAATCAATATCGCACAGCCGGAAGCAAGCATGAGCACAAGGTAAACCACAGGGTTTCTTGTATCGCCGGTTTTCGGGGAGATAATATTTTCGTTGTGGGTGTTCAGGATATTAAAGGTGTTGCCGTTTTTCTGAATTCCGACCTTATAATCCGTCGGAACATTTTTTTCGGTAACCGTCCACTCGCTGCCGTCATCAACCGTTTTCCATGAATACATCCAGTTGTTTGCGCTGTTGAGGATAACGGTGTTTTGCAGCTTGCCGTCCTTATAAATCTCGATGGAAACGCTTTCGGGGCGCTTCTTGCCGAGGCCGTCTCTCCACGACTTGACCGCCTTGTAGGTAATCTCCTTCTTGGAGGGTGTGTTTTCCTGCATTTTCGGCTTGGCGGAAACATCGTAGACCCAGCTGCCGTTTTCGTCAATTCCGGGAACAGCGACCATGAACGAATCGAAGCTGTAGGTCGTATCGCCGCTCTTGACCTTAACGGCGGAGACAAGGTACATTCCGGCGGTCAGGTTCTCAAAGAGCACCTTGCCCTCGGAGTTCGTTTTTGCGGTGTATTCAGGCTCAATGCCGTCGGCGGAAATATAGGAATTGAGGGTGGTTTTCATCTCGTTCCACTCCGTCTGAGAGCTTGTGCCGTTGATTGTAACGGGATATTTTTTGAAGTTGCCGAAAAGCTCATAGCTTTTGACATCGGTGATGTTCGCAATGTGGTAAAGCTTTATCTCGCAATCGGCAAAAGCCTTCTCGGACGAGCTGTACACAATTTCAAGCGTGCAGTTGCTGCGCAGCTCGACTGCGGTTTTTGCGTCGTTTGTCGAAACGGCGTAAACGCCCATCGTCGCTGACGAGAGCATGATTACGGCTAAAATTAAATTGATAATAAGATAAAGCTTTTTCCTCATATCAGTTCACCATCCTCGTTTATCGGCAGTTTTTTCTTCACGGGTTTAAAGAAAACATAGAGCATCAAAATAAAAATCATCGGCAGAGCAACGATCGGGGTGACGATCAGTCGGTCTACAATATACGCTTCGGAAACGGCGTTCAGGGTTCTCATGTCCTCGGACTCGATGCGGTGACCACGCACGAGCAGGCGGTGGGAATTGATGCCGTAGGGTGTGCAGGTAACAAGGGTGCAATACTCCTTGTCCTTATCAATCAGCAGGTCGCTGACATCGTTCGGCAGAACGGTTTTAATCTGATCGACCTCGTAAATATAAGTCTTGTCCAAGACGGTTATGCGGAAAGTGTCGCCGATATCCAAACGGTCAAGGTCGGTAAAGAGCTTTGCGCTGGGCAGTCCGCGGTGGGCGGAGAGAGCGGCGTGAGTGCCCTTGCCGGCAATGGGAAAGCTTGAGCCCTCGATGTGGCCGCAGGAATGGTTGAGCATTCCGGGGTCTGTGCCGTGATAAATCGGCAGCTTGACCTGAATTTTATCAATGTCGATGTAGCCGATGATACCGTCGCCGGCAGCGTTCAGGCATTCGTTGTAGCCCGAAAGCTGTTTATAGTCGGAAAGCGGGAAATTGAGCTTTGCAAGCTCCTTGTTGTAGTTTTCCGCCTTTTCAAGAATTTCGCTGTAATCCTTTGGGGAAAGGCTTTTAACGATCGTGTCGTAGTCAACGATCGCCTTAGACTGGGTAATCGAGTTCCAATAGCTGCTGACCGACGGATACAGAAGAACCGAAAGACCGACGAAGAAAACGCCGAGCAATATTAAGGTTATGATCTTTCGCTTTTTCAATATTTCATCTCCAATCGGCTTCAACGCAAACGCACGGGAACACATTGATTATTCACATGCGTACAAATTGAAGCAAGCGCTTTGTTGCGGTCGTGCAATAGGTTAAGGGAGAGGAAGACAGGGTCTTCCGTCTCCCCTTTAAAATATCCGAAAATTAAATTCAGATGGCTTCTTTGCTCATTCTCTTGTTAGTTACAAGGAAGATACCTGCGCAAAGAACAGCAAGAGTACCAACGATGATGAAGATCATTGTACCTGTGCCGCCGGTCTCAGGAAGGATAGAACCTGAGCTGTTGGCAACCTTAGCTGTGAGCGAAAGGTCTGTAGCGTTAAGCGTTGTAGCGTTATCGCTTACATAACATGTGTCGTCCTTAGAAAGAATGATAGTGATCGGATTTACAAGCTTGTTGAAGCCTGCCGGAGCCTCAGTCTCGACGAGGTAGTATGTACCCTGCTCAAGACCGTTGAAGGAAGCTGCGCCGTTTTCATCTGTAACAACCTCTGTTGCGTCTGCCTGAGCGTCTACCCAGCTAACGGTCTTGGTTGTCTCGTCATACTTATAGAACTTGCCTGCTGCGTTCTTAAGAACGAACTTTGCACCCTCGAGCTTCTTTGTCTCGTCCTTGGTGTCGTACTTGTCAACATTGATGTTGAAGGAGTAAACCTTCTCCTCATCTGTTGTTGTTGTTGTGCTTGTGCTGTCGGAAGGATTGTTGCTGTATCTGAGAGTAGCGGTGTTGATTTCCTCGTTGCGAACGATAGCCTTCTCGTTAACCGTTGCTGTGTACACAACCTTAAGCTCTGCGCCGGCCTTATCCTGGAGATTCATCATGTCGAACTCAACAACAAAGCCTGTTGCGTTGTTTGTCAATACGAAGCCCTCTGTCATCTCTACGCCGTCGATGTAAACCTTAACATCCTCGTTGAATGTAAGACCCTCGGTCATTGTATCGGAGATAACATATGTGTAGGTCTGGTAGCCTGCGGTTGAAGGAACTGCGCTTGTAAGTGTGAAGGTAAGAACCTGTCCGACTTCAACGGTCTTGTCGGCATCGTCTACGGTCTTGTCGATTTCCTGACCCTCGTTCTTATCGTTGATAGCGATATCCTTAGCTGTTGTCAACTCGCAAACAGAACCGCTTGTGCCGGTGATGAAATAGTAACCGAGATCAAGGTCGGAAGCCTTAACCTTTCCGCCTACTTCCTCAAATTTTGTGCCTGTTCCAAGCTCTGCAGAATATCCCTTGAGATAAGCAGCGAAGCTTGCAGCAGAGAATGTGTCGTCAACGGTTGCAACATATACATCGCCGTTGAGTGTGAGAGTAAGTCCGCTGTCGCTTCTTGCTGCGTAGGCTGCAACCTTATTATAAGCCGGGTCAGTAGACTTGATGGTGTAGCTGTAGTTGTCACCTGAATAGGTAACATCAAAGATTTTGACGGCAGTGTAGGTCGCGCCTGCCTTCGGATTGATGATTGTGATGCTTCCCTTGCCGTCTGTGGCAAAAGCGGTGAGGCAGAAAGCAAACACAAGTGCAACTGCAATTACAGCCGCAAAGATTTTTCTTGCTGTTTTCATGGTGTTTTTCCTTTCTTTAAAAGAATTTTTTTACACGGGATCTTTCCTTGACGCAAGTAAAATTTTCACTAAGAAAGAGGGGTAATAAGACCGTTAATCACCCTCCTTTCTTACCCTGCGTCTGAGGATCAATCCTGCCATAACAGCGATGAGCATTGCACTCATTCCGCCGTAAATGAAGAACATAATACCAACGCTGCCGGTCTCCGGCAGGATCACGCTTGTGGTGTTGTGCACCACAATGTTGGTGTCGTTCGTGATCTTAAATGTATAGGTATCGCCGGAGGCGAGAAGCTTGTTGTTCTTTCGCTTTATCGTGACGGTGTAGCCGTCATGCGAAAGCTCCTTGACCGTTACCTGCGATTTGACCGGAATATTCTCGACCGTTCCCGTTCCGTTGTTCTCAAGCGAGAGGGTCTTGGTGACCGTTTCGCCCGCCGGAGTGACATAGGTAACCTCGATGTCGAATGTTCCGTCGGTGTTGGAAGCGTTAACAATCTTCTGCACGGTCAGGTCAACATACGGGTTCTCCGTGTTGGTTATGACATATGTTGACGGTTCATAAGTTCTGAAATAAAGGCTCGATGAATATGACTGAATCCATAAGCCGCTGCTTGTTAATTGCAGATAACGACGGAGGTTTGCCTGATAAATTGTATAAGTGTTGTTGGTACCCTTTGTTATTGTCCAGTTGTAATAAACATCGCTCTCCGTACCGGCTCCGACATTTAGGTAGTAAGTGTAACCTGACCAACCTCTCGTTCGATACATTCCGAGATAATTTCCCGTTGCCACATTTCTCAACCTGAATGTTCCGTCGGACTGCTTAACGGCTACCCACTTTGTGTTATCACTGATAGTGGTGCTTATAGCTGAGTTTGAACCACTCGCATTATATACATAAGATCCATTCGCATAAATAACATAAGTTGTACCGTCCTCGATCGAGCTGGCATCAACCCAGCTTGCGCCGATATGCGAAACACCCGTTTTGTCGAAGCCTGCGGGAACGCTCTCCTCGTCCGCCGACCATGTGATCGTTGAGCCATCATCCATCTTGGTCGGGAGGTCGTCAAAGGTGTATTTCCAACCGTTTTCGGCGTTAAGGGCGCAGGAGGTATAGGGCACTCCGTTCGCCATGATAATCGCCGTTATATAATCCGGGAGCAGCGATGTGTCGGTAAGCGTGTTGCCGCTCTGATCCTTCCAAAGCTTTTGAACCCTGAAGGCGGTCTTTTCACTGCTCGTATCAACCTGATTCGTTGCGAAAACGAGCTTACCGTTGTTGCCCAAAACAATCGTTACCTGCTTGTTCTCGTCAACCGCCGACGCATCACGGTAGGTCGCCCTGGTCGTGGTTGCGTTTGCTTCCTCGGTCTTGTACTTGATTTCGCCTGTGAAATCGGTATAGTATGAGTTTTCAACCGCATTCGATTGATCCTCCGCCGGGGTTATGGTTGCGATGGCATTGTCGGTCTCCGTATCATAGGCGTTGGTGTAGTAGGTCAGCGGTGCTGCGCCGTTGGCCATGCTCTTGACCTTCGTCTCCTCCTCGGCGGTCAAGCCGACCTGATAGAGCAGACGAACCGGCAGCATTTCGTAATACCAGTTGCTCGATCTCGAATGGGTGTATTCGGGAAGGAGCGCAGCCGGAATCATCCAGGTCACCTGTTGATTGCCGTCCGCATTCGTTTCGACCCTCGCCGTGATCTCCGAGAGCTTGTATTCCTGCTCACTCAGGGCATTCGGTTTAACCGTATCATTGCCGCTGTAGCGGTAAACTCCCGATTTTTGGTCAAGCGTCATGGTGTAGTTCTGACCGGCATAACGAAGAACAAGATCGCTCTTTATCTCCATGCCGCTGCCGATTATATCGACAAACTGAACATCGTTCCTGTTATCCTGACTTTGTCTGTAAATAAACTCGCCCGCATTCTCGGCGATGTATTGCTTCAGCTTATCAACAAGAGCCGGGTCAAAGTTTTCCGAGGTGTATGTTCCGTCGCAGAATTGGTATTCCGTGCCGTGTTGCGACCTATAATTATAAGGGAAATTGTTGCCGTTCAAAAGATTGCTCTTGACCGTGCTGTAGGTTGACGACATTGCATTGACCGTTTCCGTATTCGGATTAAGGGTCGCCTGCATGTCTGCCGTCAATGCTTCTTGACCGACACCAATCGTATAAAACTTACCTTTGCTGTAACGGTTGATAATCTGCTGCTTATAATGATAACCGGAAAGGATTCCGTAGAAGGCGTCATCCTGCGTCATTGTGCTTCCGCCGCCGGTGAAGCTTGAGTTATACTCATATTTATTGCTTCCGTTTGAATGGAAGGTCGTGCATCCGTCTGTTATGAAAATAACTATCGGGGTACGCTGAACGGTAACGCCGTCTCTGTCAACATAAGTACCGTTGGAATTTTGAAGCATTTGATTTGCCTGATAATATCCTGCCGTTGTATATGTACCGCCATAGAAATAAGTTTTATTCTCCGATGTACCCGAAACTGCAGTATTAACACTTACGCTACTGTAAAAATAATTGCCTGCAAGATTTGTTCCGGAAGCACCGCTTTCTGAATATAGCTTTGTAAACGACAAAATATCATTTGTTTTTGCATTTGAATATGAGCCTATCGGAAGCAATTCTCTTGAGTCAAAAGTATTGTAACTCGCATGATATGCCGAAAAGGTTGCTATACCAAAACGGTTATCTCCATTAAGCTCCATAACATAACGGGCAAGCTCGTTAAGAGTGGTAATTGCACTTTCGGCTCGATCCGAATAAGTATCATAAGTATAGTAAGTCGTACCATTTGATGTGGTCGTTTTCGGTGTACAAACCATCGATCCCGATGTATCAAGTACGAACACAACATCCAACGGTGTGTGATATTTCTTCTGAATAACATCCTCATACTGCTGGCCAAGGGCAGAGAGCGTAACCGAAAATGTGGTGTCGGAATAGCTTGAGCTGTCGAACACGCCGTAATCGTCCTTGCCGTAAACAACGGACTTGTCGGTGATTATCTTGCCGTCCTCGGTGTCAAGTCCCGTAAGCTCGGACTCGATCTGAGAGGTGGATTTATCGGAGGTCGCCGTCATGTTTATAGTCGTTGAGGTTCCCGTCCATGTCTTTTTCTGACTGATTGCGTCCGAGGTCGCAACATAGTCCGCATAGGTCGGTCTTGTCTCCGTTCCCGTCAGCTCGGCTGAGCTTTCCGCACTTGTGCTGACAGGCTTTTCAAAGCACTGCGCCGTGTGCTTGTGCACGGTCTTTTGGCAAATGAGGTTCTCAGGCTCGGTCGCCGGAACGGTCACAATGCACTCGTCCGTGTGCTGGTGCGCAATTCCCTTTGTCTTGGTGCAGACGAGCTTGCCGTCGGTGTAGCATTCGTCGGTGTGAGTATGCTCCTCCTGCTCCGCAAGGTTGCATATCAGCTCGCCGCTGTCGTTGAAGCAGAATGTGTCGTGCTTATGGATAAGGTATTCGCCCTCACCGAGCTTCTCCTCGGCGGTGCACTTGATCGCCTTATGCTCCGGCACTCCCGGCTTCTCGTAGCATTCGTCACTGTGTATGTGCTCCTCCATACCGCAATAGGTATCGGGAGTAGTCTCCAATGTGATTGCCGGCAAAATCATTGCATAGGTCGTAATGAAAACGACTATACAGACCGGTACGGACAAAATCCTGTACCAAAGCTGCTTTCGCCGATGCTTAATATTCAGTTTTTCTGCTTGCAACTGAATGTCTTTGTTCATTTACGCTTTCTCCTTAAAGATTAAGGTGTTGCCTTAATCAACTCCGCCAAAGCTCTTTAGCGGCCACACTCTGAAAACTATTATTCCTATAATCTCGTCCTGCTCAACGCAACCGACAAGCGTGCTTCTTGAATCGACGCTGCTTTCACGGTGGTCGCCGAGCACGAAGTATGAATTCTCCGGAACGGTGTACGGATATTCGATGTCCGAATTTCCGGCGGATTTTTCTGTCAGATACGGCTCGTCCAGCAATTCGTTGTTGACATAGACATTGCCGTCCTCATCAATCACTATTCTGTCGCCCGGAACGCCGATAATTCGCTTAACCAAAACTCTGTTATTATAATAGAAAGCGGCTATGTCTCCGGTCTTTACCTTTGAGGACTTGATTGAAACAACTATCTCGCCCTCGTGCAGGTTCGGATTCATTGATGTTCCGTATATCTCCAAAATCGGCAACAGCAGCGTTGCAACAAGAACGCTTATCGCCGCAACGATTATCAGGGTTGAAATTGTGCTGCGGAGAATTTTTTTGTATCGCCGACGGAACTTTTCTCTGCTCAGCTCAACGCTCAATGCGTCAATGCTCGGCATATCGTCAAGCGACGGCGCTTTCTTCGGCTCTCTCAGCCTCAGCAGCTTCCTCGGCTTCTTCGCCGCTTCTGCCGCTTCTGCCGCCTCCTGCTCCTCGGCCGCTTCCTCGGCTTCCACCTCGGTCGCTTCCGCCTCTTCGGCTGCCTCGGTCGGCTCTGCCGCCTCGGTTACCTCAGCCGCTTTCTCGACCTCGGTCGGCTCAGTCGGGTCTTTCGACTCCTCCTGCGCCTGCGGCTTCTTCGGCTTCGCAAGGGTTTTGAGCTTTTCCGCAACGCCTGATATATTAAGATTTTTCATCTTATCAACGATTTTCATCTTACTTTATGTACCGCTTTCTTTGGTTTGTTCATCGGCACCTTAACGACCGCCTTGGGCTTGGTTGCCTGAACCTTCTTTGTCGCAACCTTCGGCTGCGTCGTTTTTTTCGTAACGCTTTCCTTTATTTCAACGGGCTTCGTCTTTGCGTCGTCAAGGATTTCCTCCGCCTGCACACGAGCCTCGATAATGATCGTCTTTGCCTTCTTGTTTGCCTCGGCGATGATGCTCTCGGCGTTCTCCCTCGCCTTTGCGATGATTGAATCCGCCTGCTCGTTCGCCTCGGCGATGATGTTCTCGGCGTCGCTCTCACGCATTTTCACATTCTCAAGATACTGCTCGGCAGCCTTATCCGCACTGTTGAAAATCTCGTTGAGCTTCAACGCAGCCTCCGCAAGAGTGCCCGACGAGCTGATTCCTATCTCCCGCCGCTCCTGCTCCTTAGTCAGGTTCTCAAGACTTTCCTCAACATGGGCGAGCTTTCTGCTCTGGGCTATAAGCATCTCCAGCAGCTCGGCACGACTCAGCCTTTTTAATTCCTTTTCCGTCATTGACTTATCGCCTTCCTCTCGTCCGCTTCGGTCATATCCGACAGCGATACGAAAAATATCGGTCGGAACATCATATGATATACCGTATTCATGGTAACTTCGTCATTTTTGTAGACACCTCTGAGCACCTTCACCGCCGCCGACACCGTTCCTTCAATCAGGTTGACCGAAAGCATGTTCAAATCGCAGTTGTCCGACATCGGGAATCGCTCGTTCATGCCCTGTATAAACCTTAAAAATTCGCTGAAATTTTCCCTGCGCTGCTTTGAAATCTCGGAGTTGTAGCTCGACGAGTTGAAGTAGTTCCAGTAAAATCTCGTTCGATCCGAATCGGAAAGAAGATATTTCCAATAGGACAGCCAAAGCAGCCGGCAATGATTTTCCAAACTGGCTATATCCTCAACATCATAGGGTATCTTTTTCACAAACCTTGCGACCATGTCGGAAATTTCACGGTCGATCATCATGAAGCAGGTCGTCAGCAGAACCTCTTTGTTCTCGTAATGCTTGTACACCGTCGGTGCGCTGATGCCCGTCTCCGCCGAAAGCTTCGGAAAGCTGAAATTCGACATACCGCCCATTGCAACAAGGTGCATTGTTCCGCTTCTGATTATTGACTTTAATTCCTCGGGCGTTCGGTGTATTCCCATATTGGATTTGTACCCTCTCTATATATAAATGTATGCTAATTCTAATGTGTAATCCAAAAGCTAAAGGTCTTTAGCTATTCATTCAAAAAAAACAATTTTTAAAGCCCTGATTGTGCTAAAACCCCAAAAAGCAGATAAAAGCTATACTTACAGAGCCTTTTGTTTAAACACTGGTGTTTCTATTATATCTTTATTAAGAAAAAAGTCAACCTTTTTTCGACCAAAAACTAATGCCTTTTAGGAATTTCTACTATTACAAATAAAAACATAGGTAAGGGAGAATATTTTTTGTTAACTTTGACTAAACGCTCAACCCCTCTTTTGTGCAATTTTTATCGCCGTTTTCGCATTATTTTCACTCATTGCACAAAATATAGCAAAATTATCGTTCCAAACGGCAATTTAGCCATAGATTTAGGGCAATACCGCACAATTGAGGTGTGCGGATTGCGCAGCAAGATTTTTCGTCAGGTTGTACAAAAATTTTGCAGGGGCGAGTATTGGTCGTCCTCGTTGTTTTCTGCTGACTTTATCGGACGAGCAATGCTCGCCCCTACAAAATTCATTCCAATTATGCATAAACGGATTTTGTACCACCGTAAATTCCAACGCAGAATTTTATTTCCCGCACATCTACCATCTAAAATCTAACATCTATCGTGGGGCGACCATCGTGTCCTCGTTGTTTTCTTCTGACTTTTGAATGAATATTGCACAAATCAGCCCTGACGGATAAATCAGGGCTGCTTACGGGGTTCTATATTTCTTTGTTTGAAATGACGAAGGTGTATCTTTCCTGCTTTGTCGCTCCGCCATGCTCGTCGAGATAGCCGCCGTGGTCGGTCGTGATAAGTATCAGCCAATCCTCGGTGTCGTATGTTGCACGGCTCTTGATTGCTTCGAGAATGCCGTAGGCGTATTCGTCGTCATTCTCGAAAGCGTCGATATAGCCGAAATTCTCGGGCGTAAAATTGGTCTGATGGCCGACATGGTCGCACTCCTCAAAGATGCAGAACAGGAAATCGGTGCAATTGGCGGAAGAAACATCGCTCACAACATTTTTATATGTTCCGTCGTCGTCCGCCGTATCAACATAAGCTGCGTTCATGCCGTTCGCCTCGGCATACTGCTTTTCGGGATAGTAGGTGCAGGTTTCGTTATTGAAATGACCGTTCCACGAAACGCAGAATTTTGTCGAATCAACAATGTTATCCTCCAAAAGAGTGAGGAACAACGACTTTTTCTCCAAGGACTTCGGTACATAATTTGTATAAATGCCGTGGCTGTCCGCCCAGCATCCGGTAAGAATTGAGCACCAGCCCGGAGCGGTCGAGGTTTTCTGAGTGTTCTCCGCCGGCCACTGCACGCCGCCGCAATACATCAGCTTCGCATGGCCGTTCGCCGCCATGATCTCGCCGATTGCGCTCTTTTCGTGCTCGGAATATTGGGTCATCATGTCGGCTCTCGTTCCGTCAAAGCCGATCACAATGCATTTCTTCTCGGTCTTTCCGTCCGCCAAGGGCGATTTGAAATGGTTGCGAACTATGTTGTAAATCTCCGTCTGCGGAAGCGCAGTTTCAAAGTCGTTTTCGTATATATCGACGGACTGCACCGCTTCGTTGTATTTCTCCTCGGTGTCCTTGATCTTCAAAGGCATGCCGCTGATCGCCGAGCAGACAAGCATGACCGCTGCAACGGCAAACGCCGTTATTCTTGATGTCAATTTTTTTGCGCCGCTCTTGAATAAAAATGCGCAAAGTGAAACGACCGTATAAACCGCAAACAAAGCGATGAACGAAATCGCCGTGGCTTTTCCTCCGTTGGAGATCGCATCGCCGAGAGGCAGAGAAAGCCCCCAGATGAAAGCGTTCGGCAGCAAAAAGCCCGCAAATCCCATCAGAATTTTACCGAGGAGCTTGCGATCCCACGCTATGCAAACCGCCGCAGCCGCCGACGAAGCCGAAAGCGCAACATCGGAAAGCACCATGTAAAGAATATCGTTCCACTTGTACCTTGCGTCCCTGTAAACGAGCGAAAACGCAATAAACGCCGCAAAAGAAATCAGCATAATTATGTATCGCTTCGTATTCTTGTTTTTCACAGTCAATTCCCCCTGTTTTTTATTAAGGCAATACCGCACAAATTGATGCGCACGCCTTGCTTGAAGCTGTTTCCGTCATGCTGCACAAAAATTTCTTGACTTGCGTCAGCAAGCCGGCGGAATTTTTGTACAACCTGACGAAAAATCTTACTGCGCAATCCGCACACCCCAATTGTGCGGTATTGCCTTAAGGCAACACCGCACAAGTTGAGGTATCGCCCAAAATATCACTGCATATATTATACACCGTTTTCGCCAAAAATCAACCATACATCGCCACTAATAAGTTTATGATTTTTCGCCTATGATTTTTCGGAAATGCAGCACAATTGGGGTGCTGCCTATAGTTTATTGGTCAAAAATTTTATAATATCTATTGATTTTTTTTGCAAAATAAGGTATAAATTACTTAAGGGAACGCCGCAAAATTTAGGTGTGAGGCGTTGACTTAAAATATCTCAAAATGAACAGGAGGAGAATTCTTATGAAAAAAATTCTCAGCATTGTGCTTGCGGTCGTTATGATGTTTTCTGCTTCGATGATCGCATTCGCAGCAGACGGCTCAACGCTTGAGCTTGGCAAGGATTACACCGTCACCGTCAAGGACAACGCAGTGACCTACACCTTCATTGCTCCCGAGGACGGAGCATACAGTGTCAGTGCGTCAATCGCTCAGGATCACGACTGTGAGGCTTACATTACTATCGAAAACGATGAATTTCTTTTCTCTGAAATCAATCTCTACTACTATTCCCCGACGGACGAGGACGATTTCTCTTACTCAAATGTCTCAAGCAATGATGTCTTCATGGTAAAAGGCGGCACCGAAGTAACCGTTTCGGTCAATGCCGGATCGCCTTACTACGATATCGACGAATCGGAGCTTACCGAAGCAACAGTTTCGTTCAAGATTGAGATTGCAAACGACCTGCGTGAAATAAAAATCGGCGAAAGCTATATCACCAACGGCGGAGAGTATTTCCTCTTCAAGCCGACTGAGGACGGCTTCTGCGACATCTGGTCACATTCGTGCCCGTACATTTCCGTAATGACAATTGACGGAGATATCACCTCTGCCTCTCAGGACTTCTACACAGGATTCCCCGCAGACCTTCCCTTCTACTATGAAGCCGGCAAAATCTACGGCATTTATGTTGACAGCAATTATGACAAGTCAGGCAATCCGATTGACTCCGAGTTCAATGTTGTTGACGCATTGACGATTTATCCCGATGTTATCGAGGCTGAAGATGTTACCGTTGTATGGGGTGAGGATGCCTATGTCGATGTTGAGGTTTATCCGCTCGGCTCGGTATTTAACTGCGGCGCAATTGACTGCCAAGTCGGAAACGAAAAAATCGCAACAGTAGAATTTGATCCGCTTACGGAGTCATATGTTGTTCACGGCAAGCGCCCCGGCACAACTACCCTCACGATTACGGAAACTGCTTCCGGCGTTACAGCCGAGGTTGAGGTTGAGGTTATCACAAGAACAGCTAACTTCTTCAGAACAGTTTTTAATTTTATCAGCGGAATATTTGATTTTATCAGTGGACTGTTCAATTCTATCGGCGGAAGATAATCAAATCGTAAAAAATACCCCCTTTTCGCAAGAGTAATCTCCTGCGGAAGGGGGATTTTTCATATCAAAACAGACCTGTGATTTTTCCGTTTTCGTCAACATCGATTCTTTCGGCTGCCGGCGATTTCGGGAGTCCCGGCATCGTGAGAATATCGCCTGTCAGAACAACAACGAAGCCTGCGCCTGCCGAAATCTTTACATTCTTGACCGTTACGGTGAAATGCTCGGGTGCGCCGAGCTTAGTCGGATCGTCGGAGAAGCTGTACTGCGTTTTCGCAATGCAGACGGGGCATTTTCCGAAGCCGAGTGCTTCAAGCTGCGCAATCTGCTTCTTGGCGTTCGGCATGATGCTTATGCCGTCACCGCCGTAAATCTTTTTGACGATTGCTTCAACCTTTTCGGCTATCGTCATTTCGGCATCATACGAGAATGTGAAGTCGCCCTTTTCCTCCTCGCAGAGGCGGACAACCTCCCTCGCAAGAGCTTCGCCGCCCTTGCCGCCCTCAGCCCATACGGTCGAAAGCACGGTGTTTACACCCAGCTCCTTGCACTTTTTGATGATGAAGTCGATTTCCGCATCCGTATCGGTCGGGAAGCGATTGACGGCAACAACGCAAGGAAGCTTGTAAACATTCTTGATATTTGAAACATGGCGGAGAAGATTGGGAATTCCCTTTTCGAGTGCGCCGATGTCCTCCGCATCAAGCTGCTTTTTGTCAAGTCCGCCGTGCATTTTAAGTGCACGAACCGTTGCAACGATAACGACCGCATCAGGCGTCAGCCCTGCCATTCGACACTTGATATCGAGGAACTTTTCTGCACCGAGGTCAGCTCCGAAGCCTGCCTCGGTTATAGCGTAATCGCCCATTTTGAGCGCCATTTTTGTTGCCATGACGGAGTTGCAGCCGTGCGCAATATTCGCAAACGGGCCGCCGTGGACGAAGGCCGGTGTGCCTTCGAGAGTTTGAACAAGGTTCGGCTTAATTGCGTCCTTGAGCAGCGCAGTCATTGCGCCCTGAGCCTTGAGCTGGCCGCAGGTAACGGGCTTGTCGTCGTAGGTATAGCCGACAATAATTTTTGAAAGCCTATCCTTGAGGTCGGAAATCGAGGTCGCAAGGCAGAGAATTGCCATAATTTCGGAAGCAACGGTAATGTCGAACCCGTCCTCACGGGGAACGCCGTTCGCCTTGCCTCCCATTCCGTCAACAATAAAACGGAGCTGGCGGTCGTTCATGTCAACGCAGCGCTTCCATGTGATTTTGCGAACATCTATTCCGAGGGCGTTGCCCTGCTGAATGTGGTTGTCAAGCATTGCCGCAAGCAGATTATTCGCCGCACCGATAGCGTGAAAATCGCCCGTGAAATGGAGATTGATATCCTCCATCGGAACGACCTGGGCATATCCGCCGCCTGCCGCACCGCCCTTGATTCCGAATACGGGACCGAGCGAAGGCTCACGCAGAGCAACAGCCGCATCCTTGCCGATTCTTCTCAAGCCGTCGGCAAGACCGATTGTCGTGGTGGTTTTTCCCTCGCCTGCCGGGGTGGGCGTGATGGCGGTCACAAGCACAAGCTTGCCGTCCTTTCGGTCGGTTTCGCTGAGCAGCGAAAGGTCAATTTTTGCCTTATGATTGCCGTATTGCTCAATGTATTTTTCGTCAACATGAGCAACCGCTGCAATCTCCTTTATATGCTTCATCTTGCAATTCTGTGCAATTTCAATGTCTGTCAAATATGCCATAATGCTCCTCCTGTTTTATTGGTTTCTGTCCTGCGGTATTGCCTTATATCTCGCCGTCCGTTATCCGGTCAACAAAGAACAGCTCGGTTTCATATGTGTCAGGCTTGTCTTCGTCAAGGATTATCAGCCTGCCGCCACGCTTGCCGCCATAGGTGTGGTAGCCTGCGCCGGGAGTCTGAACAAGCTTTATGCCGTCAATATCCATCGTAAAGGTGTTCACATGGTCGTGACCGAAAAATGCGGCGACAATATCGCCCGTTTTCTTCCAGCTTTCAAGCTGTGAACGCACATTGTTCGGAGGGCAAGGCGCTTCTCCCATAACGCCGTCGAGAAATGCGCCGTCCTCGGCGATATAAAATTTGCCGTCATGAGCCACCGCACCCGGAGTGCCTTCATTTACCTCTGTTAATCTGTCATATTCCTGCAGGACGGGAATATGCTGAAAAAGCACCGATGGCACGGTTTTTCCGCCGTTTTGCTCCTTTAGCTCGGCGGATTTTTTCTCGTACCATTCAATTTGGTCGTCGTGAACAAAGCCGTAGCCCTTTCCATGTATAACATTGTAATCCTCGTCACGAATATAGTCGTTCGAGTCGACGCACCAGATATTCCACGCCGTACGCTTGCCGTCGGAGGAAAGAATCGGCAAATTATTATTGCCGCAGCCGTGCATCTCCGCAGCATTCATTGTGCCCCTGAAATTGGCGTATTCGCAGTAAATGCTGATTTGATTTTCCTTCGCAAGGCACGGACAATTCGGCTCTGCCTCGGCGTCGTGATTACCGAAAACGATTGCGAGCGGAATGTTTTTTTCGGCGATCGGTTCAACGATTTTCTTTATCGTCTTTCGCATGTAGTCGTATGTAAATTCCTGCCAATATCCGCTGATGTTGTCTCCGCCGAAAACGACAAGGTCGGGCTTTGCAAGCTCGACGCAGCGGCGAATAACATTGACCGTTTCACATGATCTGTTGATTGGGATCGAGCGGTTCTCGTCGTCGTCCATTTCGGGATCGACCTCATGAATATCCGTCAGGTGAAGTATGCGGAATTTGCCGTCATTGCCAAAGCGGAGAGGGGATTGACCGTTTATGATATGTCTATGTGAATTAGGTAAACCCGTTGCCATGATAAACCTCCGAAGTTTTTAGTGACCGCCGTTTGCAGCGGTTATTTATATAATAAACTTTTAATCGAACGCTGTCAATAAAAATCACCGACAAATCGTGATGATCCGTCGGTGATTTTTTGTGCTGAGATTCGCTCGACACTTATGATTTGTCAAAAATAAGAATAGCCTTGAACAGGTCGCCGTCAACGGCAATTTCAAATTTGCCGCCCTGAAGCTCGGTCAGGCTCTCGACAATCGAAAGTCCGAGTCCGTTGCCGTCGCTGTTTCTTGCCGTGTCGCCTCTGGTGAATCTTTCCATGAGCTTCTCCGGCGTTGCTTCAATCTTCTTTTCGGAAATGTTTTTCAGCTCGATTTTTACTTTGTTGTTTTCAGTCTCCTCAACGGTCAGGTAAACTCTCGTGTTCGGCATTGCATATTTTGCGACATTGCTTAAAAGGTTGTCGAATATGCGCCAGAGCTTTTGACCGTCGGCGGTTATGTATATCTCCTCCGGCGGCATATGGCTTTCAAGCGTAAGGTTTTTATTTTCGAGCCTTGCGCCGCACTCGTCAATCACCTGCGAAAGGAAAATTCCGAGATTGAGGCAGTCGCTGTCTATTTTGACCGTTCCTGTTGTTATCTGCGAAACATCAATGAGATTCTGCAAAAGATCCGTCAGCCGCTTCGACTGCTTGTTGATAATTTCATAGTACTCGTTCAGCTCCGCCTCGCTGCATTTTCCGGAGCGAATTATATCCGTATAATTGATTATCGAGGTCAGCGGAGTTTTGATATCGTGGGAAATGTTTGCAATAAGCTCGCTTCGCATTTCCTCGTTTTTGTTCTTCTCCTCCAGCGCATTTATCACATCGTCCTTGAGGGTTATAAAATTGTCGTTGATCGCCTTGAAATCACCGAACATGACCTTTGCGTCAAGGTTTTCTCCGTAATCTCCGTGGGCGAGCCTGTTGCCGCTTTCACGAAGGCGATTGAAGTTGATCGCTATAACAAAAAGCAATGTTCCGACGATAAACGCCATTGTAACCTGAATGAGCGCAAAAACCGGAAAGTTATAATTCACGCCCTTTGACTTAAAGCGGAAATAGTTGAAAATGATAAGTCCGAGGTCAAGCGCAAGAACCGAACCGATGGTGATAATCAGCTTGCCGATGAACGGCATTTTAAAGTATCCGCTTTTCTCGCCCACTCCTGCGCCCCTGCGAATGCGTTCGATAGCTTTGTAAATAAGTGTATTTTTGAATATATGACCGGCCTTGACTCTGACCGCAAGCGAAAGGAAATAAATAAGCATCATGCAGAACACGACGAAGGCAAGAATCGCACACGCCGCATTCCAAAGAACAATCTCTTTCTCTTTTATTTTATCTGCGGACATGAGCACTATCATGGAAATCGCAAAGCCGTTGAGCGCAACGGTCAAAACAGAGAACAGGTCAAACGGAATCTTGTCGATAAAGCGCATATGACCGGGAGTGTAGTTGACATTCACCATCAGCACGGCGACGATTGCCATTCCCGCAACAAGCGCAAGGAACATTATAACAACAATAACATACTTGAGGTTGTTTGCAGTCTCAATAAGTCTGGCGGTGAGCCTGAAGGTGTCGTCTGCGGAAAGCTCTTTCTTTATCTTGATCTGTATGGTAACGGGGCGCATTCCATTGATCGTTTCGTCGTAAAAGTTTGTCGTCCTTGAGGTTTCAAAGCAGGTTTCTTTACCAAGACTTTCCTCAGGCTCGCCGAGAGTGTACATCTTGTTGTTTGATGTGGCGACGATTATCAGGTTTGATTTTTCCGGATCTTTGTATTTTTCACAAAGAGACTTGTAAGTTATATTGTCGTTCGCCGCCTCTGTGCTGTCCGTTTCAATCCCGTTATCAAGATTGCTTTTCGCCAGCTTTTCACGGGCTTCATTCTCAAAGGTCATCAGAACGAATTTTTCAATATCGGAATACTCATTATCGACCTTTTCCTCCATTAGCTTGTAGAAGGTGTCCTGAGTGGAGCCGACCTTATCGTAGAAACCGTAATCCGCCATGTAGCTGACCTCAAGAAAGAGGGAAATTACTATCGTCATGCACAAAAGGTAGAGAACCACCGCCGTAATTTTGTCCGACAGGGTTTTCAGCTTTATTTTCATCAGCGATCTCTCCTTTGCATTTTATATCCGTGGCCGTAAACGGCAACGATATAATGAGGGTTGGCGGGATCGATTTCTATCTTCTCTCTGATATGGCGTATGTGAACAATGACTGTGTTTTCGCCGCCGAATGCGCTGTCGTTCCAAGCCTTTTCGTAAATCTCCTTCGGAGAGAATACACAGTCAAGATTTTCCGCAAACAGCTTGAGAATGGCATATTCCTTCGGAGTAACGCTGACCTCCTCGCCGTCAACGATCACCTTTTTGGAGGTGTCGTCAACAATCAGTCCTCCGTTTTGCAGATATTGACCTGCCGGAGCTTTGCCGAGCTTAAGATACCGCCTGAGCTGTGATTTTGCCCTTGCGACGACCTCAACGGGATTAAACGGCTTTGTGATATAGTCGTCCGCACCGACATCAAGACCGAGAATCTTGTCGTAGTCCTCGCTCTTCGCCGTTATGAGAATTACCGGCACATTATATCTCTTTCTTATCTCGGCGGTCGCTTCAATGCCGTCCATCAGCGGCATCATAACATCCATAAGCACAAGCTGAACATCGTTACAGCCCAAAAGCTCCAGAACCTGCTTTCCGTTATAAGCCTCCAAAACATTGTAGCCCTCGGAAGAAAGATAAATTTTTAACGCACGGACTATATCCTTGTCATCGTCGCAAGCAATAATATTGATCATAATTAGGGTACTCCTCTCCTATTCTGCGTAGATTATAGAATAAAAGGAAATAAAACACAATGATTTCGGACAAATCTTAATCAAATCTTAAGGATTTCCCGACAAAAAGCAAAAGCCGCCATGGAATATCTCTCCACGGCGACCTTTCTTATTTTTTGAACAGGCCGAACAATCCGCCTTTTTTCTCCTCCTCCGAGGTTTCGATTGACATGACCTTGTAGCCTGTGTCGTCGATCACCTTGCGAAGCTTATCTTCATCAAGCGGCTTTTCCGTCAAGATGACCGTTTGCTTCTTTGTGTGTGAGGAAGTAACCTTTTTGACCTTGAATTCACGGCGGATTGCATCGTTGATATGGCTCTCGCACATACCGCACATCATGCCGTCAATTCCCATTGTGATTTTCAACATTCGTATCATCCTTTCCGTTTG
>CAVFTC010000028.1:0-21522 GCA_963625295.1 Bacteroides faecis | reverse complement strand
TTGACCTTAAAGCCCTAAAGCTCATGTGAGTTTTGGGGTTTTTCTACAGGCTGAGTAAATTCCACAGCGGAATTTACTCTGGGAATTCATCAAAGTTTAAGACGATACCGTACATTTGGAGTGTGCGGTGCAGCCTTAATAAACTTCAAATTTAGTCAGCGTGGCGAAATCTCTTGTCTTTTCAATAACCAGCTTCAGCCTTCTTGCGTCCATTGTCGGCAGGAGGCAAATTTTCTTTCTGCCTACCGTCGTACCGCTGTAAAGCTTGCGCCACTTCTTGTCAAAGAAATAGTAGAGCTTGAATTTTTCAATTTGCTGGCCTGTTTCAATATTCTCGGCAAGGACGACCTTGTTTATATTTTTCACCTCGCCCATATCGAGGGTAATGACGCTTTTGTGCACCTTCGGTGCGCTTTTAAAATAAGACTTACCCGAATTTATAAATCTTGAGGAATGAAGATCGTCACTGTGACCCTCGTCCTCAAATTTTCCGTTTTCTGCATGATTTTCTTTAAATTCAATTCCGAGCTGAGCACCGAGGGTTACAAGATGCTCAACATCAACCTTGTCAATTTTGCCCGTGTGCGACGGCGAAATGTTCAGTATCAGTGAACCATTATTGCCGACTGACCTGAAATAAACCTCGAGCGCTTTTGAGAGCGCCTTGACATCAAAATTTTCCGTCTCATGGAAAAACCAGCCCGGTCTGAGCGAAATATCGGTAATTGACGGAAACCACACAAGCTCTTTTGCTCTTTTAATTTTGCTTCTGCTGCCGAGATCCGGCTCAACAAGCTTTTTTGACGGTGCATTGTTTATCAAGTCCTTCGGGACAACGCTCCACTCGCTCAATCTGCCGATGCCGACATGATTGCCGCACCAGCGGATATCCGGACCGCAGTTACATATCATTGCATTCGGCTGGTATTTGCGAACCGTGTCGTAATATCTCTGCCAGTCATAATTTTGTTTGCCGCTGTTGTCACGCTCAAACCATACGCAGAAAATATCCCCGTAATTTGTGCAAAGCTCCGTCAGCTGATTGACAAAAAAGTCGTTGTATTTTTCCGTGCCGAAGCTCGGCTCGTGCATATCGTAGGGGGAAAGATAAATTCCGAACTTTATATCCTCGGCGGCACATTCGTCGGCAAGCTCCTTAACAAGGTCACCCTCGCCGTCCTTCCACGGTGAATTTTTCACGCTGTGCTCGGTATACTTGCTCGGCCAAAGGCAAAAGCCGTCAGAATACTTGCAGGTGAGCACAATTCCTCTCATTCTTGCAGCCTTGACCGTGCTGACCCACTGCTTTGCGGAAAAATCGGCAGGTTTAAAATATTTCTCCGGTTCACGACCCGTGCCCCACTCCGTGTTACAAAATGTGTTCATTCCGAAATGGATAAACGCCATGAATTCCGTGTTCATAAAATCCAGCTGCGCCTTTGACGGCACAACACTGTTTGCTTTTTCAATATAATAATTCGGCATAGTAATTCGAGTCCTATCTGAAATTGATTTACAGTCATTGTATCATTTTTGCCGAACAATTGCAATTATTTTTATTTATTCGATTGACTGTTTACAATTAAATTAGTATAATAGACCTATCTTTATAATGGAGGCGTTGTGTAATGAAAAAGTATATCAAAATCATCATCTCTTCCCTGCTCGTTCTCGCCCTTATGCTTGGCGTGGGAACGATGGCTTTTGCCGAAGAGGACACATCGGACAGGCTTACGGTTATTTCTTCAAATGTTGCGGGACTTCCGATTCCGTCGGCGTTTGACGCCAACGGCAAGGTCATTCCGAAAACTCAGAAAATCATGGGTGAAATGCTCAACAACAGCGGCATTGACATTATCTGCGTTCAGGAGGATTTCCAGTACCATGCAATCCTTGCCAAGCAGATGACAAACTATCCGTATCAGACATACACAAGCGGCGGAGTGCCTGCCGGAGACGGTCTGAACATCTTCTCAAAATATCCTATCTACAACATCGAGCGTGTTGAATGGGAGGTTTACAACGGAATTCTTGACGCTGCAAACGACGGACTCACCCCCAAGGGCTTCCTTAAATGCACAGTTGACTTTAACGGTGTTCTCGTCGATGTTTACGACACTCACCTTGATGCAAACGGCTCATATGCCGATTGTATGGCAAAAAAGGCTCAGCTTGAGCAGCTTAAGGCTTACATAAATGAAAATTCCAAGGATATGCCGGTCATCATCACCGGTGATATGAATGTTGCAACGCACTGTGACATAAGTGCGGAGTTCTATCCCGTGATGATTGAAAACGGCGGATTCAAAGACGCGTGGTCGGAATATTGCAACGACGGAGTTTATTTCACGGATCGTCTTTCGGACGAGGAAAATGCCGAATATGAGGCAAAATTCGGCGGCAGCTATTGGGGTCGCTGGGATTCCGTTGAGCGTGTTGTTTACCGCAGCAGCAGCAATGTTGAGCTTACGCCGACCGATTTCCGCTATGAGGACTACAACAATCGTGACGGTCACGGTGCAGTCACGGATCACAGCGTTATGATTTGCGAAATGGAGATTGCGGCAACGGATTATGTTCGTCCCGAAATCGAGCTTAACGAGCAGCAGAAGGAGCCGCTTACAGACAGAATTGTTCGCACGATCAAGCTCACCGCAAGATGCATTTACAGAATTCTCACCGACCTTGTTGCAAAAATCAAGTCGGGCGAAATTACATTCCCGACAAAATAAAGGAGTTCGGCATGAGACCAGTCACAACATTTGTAAGACACAATTCGATCAAGGCAATTCTCGCCGCCGAGCAGGGATTGAAGGTCGTTTCAAAGGGCAAGGCAGGTAACAATCCTTTCGACATTGAGCCGAAGTTCATCGGCACGGATGTCAGGATAATCAAAGAAACGGACGATTCGACATTTATCGCAAAATGCGACACAAGCGGAAGAATCGTCAACAAGCCTTTCAAAATTCTTGTAACGACGGACCTTCATCTCTGCGACGAGCCGGAGCTTATCGGCAAATCCCTTTCAATGCTTGCAAGGCATATTGAGGCGGAAAAACCGGATCTTATTCTCTTCACCGGCGATATTATCCTGACCGATCATCAGCAGATAGACTGTATCCGCTTCGGCCGCTTTATGGAAAAAACGGGCATTTACTGGGCATATGTTTTCGGCAACCACGAAGCGAGAGCCGAAAAGGAATATCACAAATATTTCATGCTCAAAAACCTTGTCGGCTTCCCCCACTGTCTTTCAAAATTCGGCGACCCGTCGCTTTTCGGCTACGGCAATTTCTTTATCAACATTCTTTCCTCTCCGACCTCTGTTCAGCAGAGTATTGTAATGCTTGATTCGGGCAGGGACACAAGTCCTGTTCACAACATTGAAAACGGTGCGCCCGCCGAGCTTAAATGCTACGACTTTTTGAAAAAGGGTCAGATTGATTGGTACAAAAAGACCGTCCTTGACCTTGAAAGAGAATACGGAAAATTCAAGTCGATAATGGCGATGCATATTGCTCTTTGCGAATTTGAGAATGTCATGCAGCTTGACGAAAGCGGTAATTATATTCCGACGGGCAGGGCTGAAATTCTTTACGGCGGAATGTATGAATCCGTCGGCTGTTCAAAATTCAACAGCGGAATGTTTGCTGCAATCAAAGAGCTTGGAAGCACTCAGGCGGTCATCGTCGGTCACGACCATATCAACGATTTCTGCGCAAAATTCGACGGCGTTTACCTCGTCTATGCCCAGTGCGACGGCTACAACACCTACACAATGGGTACGAATTTCGGTTGGAATGAAAAGGACTGGATGCAGGGCGTTACCATGATAGATATGGACAAGGACGGCAAGATCGGCTTCCGGCAAAGATTTAACAGAGATTATTTATGATAGGAGACTTTTATGACCCCGTTTATACTCAAAAAACATTTGACACGAAAAATTACATTTCTTGATAAGACCGACCCTCAGATTCCCACCGCACTTTTTGATACGGTGAGCGAGACTCCCGATCTTTCGGCCTTCCCCTATCCCCTCCCTTCGGCAAAGAGCGAATATACCTGCTCGGCTGAGGGTGACGATTCGGTTGTGTGGTACGGCGGCAAAACGGGAATAACCCGTTATGACCCGAACGGCGAAAGCATTGAGGATAAAATCATGTACTTTAGCGCCCACCGTCATCTTCCACACCATGCCGTTGACGCAATGCTTGCCGACGGAGCAGATCTTTGGGCACTCTGCTCGGATAAGGTAGCACACATCGAGATGATCATGCTCACGGCGGAGGAAAAAGCCGAAATTCTTCTTGACGAAACTAACAACTATGTTATGCGCCGAGGAATGGTAAGCCAGCGTGATCTCAAAGAAGCCAGAAATTATGAGTCACGCTACCCCTATGCCGCCTGCGACAATGACGGACTTTTCACCTCGGGCTACGCTGTCGGTGAAATGTACCGCTATGCTACGCTCAAAAGCAAGCTCGGCAAGGATCATCCAAAGGTCATTGAAGCAAGAAAGAACGCAACCAAGGGCTGCGAAGCGTGCCTGCTTTTGATGTATATCCACGGCAGACCGGAGGGCTTCATTGCCCGTTCGTATCATGTTGCGGACGAGCCTGTTCCCGACGACGGTATTTTCTATCAAAGAAAAGGAAAGACAGCATACTGTCTGGAAACAACGGAGTCTAAAAGGCAAGGCAGGGTCAACGAGGAATCACCGTGCGACTATCCCATTCCGGACAGACTTGCTGCGCTCTACCGCGACCTCGGCTACACAGACGACGATATATTTTACAAAGCGGACACCTCAAGCGACGAGGTCACAGGACATTTTCTCCAGATGAAGATCGCTCACGATTTTCTCGGTGAGGATGACCCGGAGCTTGATGAAATCATTAAGCACGCCTGTAAGAGGACAACGAAGCACATCATTGACCACGGCTTTGAGTTCTGCGAGTCCTCGGGCAAGCCGACCACCTGGGCAAAATGGAGCAAGCGTTACTTTGACAATGACCCTATCGGCTATGTTGACGCTCCGCTCAATTCCTCGGAGATGCTGATGTATCTCAAGATAACGATGTATATAACCGGCGAAAAGGGAATTTGGCAGGAAACCTATGACAAGCTCATTGCTGAGGGCTATGCCGACCTCGGCGCAAAGCATTATGACCGCTTCTATCAGGGCGCAATGAGAGAAAGAGTCAGCCCCGAGGAGGATCTGATGTACGGCGACAACATGCTTGCGCTCATGGCATACTGGATGCTTTGCACGCTTGAAACGGACGAGGAGCTTCTCAAAAAATACCGTGCAGCCTTCAAATCGTGGAGCGGACTCATTCTGCGTGAGCATACACCGGGATATGACTTCATGTATAAGCTCGGTGTTCCCGACGCTGAAATTGATTTTGAAAGAGACGCAAGGTGGTTCGCTCACTTTGAACCGAACCGTCTGCTTGCCTCCGTCAACACTGTGCGGCATGACATAGCCGTCAAGCTTGGCAGAAATTATGACGATAAGAGAGAATTTGAAAGCTCGTCACTGCTCACGCCGGATGAAAGATTTATTTCAAAATATGACCGAAACCCCTTTGATCTTTTCGACGGAGAAAACAACGGCACATGTATTGAAAGCTGCTATGTATATACCTATGCCTATTGGATCGGCAGATACTACGGATTTATCGACGAGGAGGGACAGTCATGAGCAAAATTGCAATAATAAACGAATTCAGCATCGAGGCCATCAGGGACGCACTGCAAAAGCTTGAGGATTTCCCGAACCTCAAAATAAACGGACTTAACGCACATCTGCTCACGGAGCTTGAGGCAATCGACCCGGAGCTTTTCGCAGGGGTTGCCGATAAAATAAAAAGCGACCGCTGGTTTCCGTATGCCGGCACATGGTGCGAAAGCGAGGAGCTTTCGGAAATTGCTCTCATCAAAAGCTGCCTTTACTCGGTCAGATATTTTCTTGATAATTTCGGCAAAAAATACCGAGTTTTCCACGGCAAAAAGCTTTACAACAATATGCTGCCGCAGATAGTTTATTCCTCGCTTTTCGACGCCGTTGTGCTTGAGAGCGAAAGGGAAAGCAAGTGGCTTCACGGCGAGGACAATTTCAGAACCCTTGTTCTGACCGGCGAAACCGTTGATGTGAACGACCTTGACGACGCCGCTATTTCGGCAGAAGACTTCATTTCATACGAGGATTTGGCGGACAAATTTTTCAATGCCCAGCTTGATCTTGAAATCACAGCTCTCCCGTGCGGAAGCGTAAAGCCGGAGGGCGTCGAAAAAGCTCTTGTTGACGCCGAAAAGCTTGCGGCAATCAGCGGCAAGGATGAAACAGGCAGAATAAAAGAAGCATGGATAGCATATTTTAACGGCGACTGCGATGCCGCAAAGAAAATTGCCGACAGTATAACGGAAGGCTCAGCTCCGAACGAAAGCGACTTCAAGCTTTGCGCTTGCGGAGCGGTGTTGACGGAAGTCAAGCTTGCCGAGGACGGAAGCGGCGATACCGTTATCCGTGTTGCCGAAACAAGCGGCAAGGAGCAATCGGCTTATATCATTTGCGACCGTCTCGAAGCAGGCTTCCGCTTTGAGCTTATGCCGTATGAAATGCCGACCTTCCGTATTCCGAAAAATTCGGGCGGATATTCAAAGGAAATCTACATCTGCGAATAAAATCAAACTGTACCGCACATCTCGATTGTGCGGTATTGCCATAACTCGGAGGGGTTATATATGTCCAAAAAAATTACACTTCACGGCGAATTTGTCTATGCTGCGGCGGTAATTCTGCTTTCGCTCGCCGTTGCAATGCTCAGTGCGGCAAATTTTGGCGTTTCGATGATTGTTGCGCCGGCGTACATAATCAGCCAAAAGCTCGGCGTCATCACCTTCGGCCAGGGTGAATACCTTGTACAAAGCGTGCTTTTTGTTGTTTTCTGTATTCTTATGAAAAAAGTCAAGCCCATTTACTTCGGCTCGTTCATTACCTGCCTGATTTACGGTGCCGTGCTTGACCTTTGGCGAAAATTCGTTCCGCTTTTCAATCCCGATGTCACTGCTCCCGGCTCAATGGGTATGCCGGTAAGAATTCTGCTTTTTGTCGGCGGTATGCTTTTGACCTCCTTTTCGGTCATGCTTTTTTACAAGACCTACCTTTATCCGCAGGTCTACGATTTCTTCGTCAAGGGCATCAGCGCACACTTTAACAAAGACAGAACAAAGTTCAAAATCGTGTTTGATTTCTCGTGTCTTGCCGTTTCGTGCGTGCTCACATTAACCCTGTTCCGCAAATTTGTCGGAATCGGCGTCGGAACGCTCATTCTTACTGCGCTCAACGGCTTCATCATCGGCCGCTTCGACAAGCTGTTTGACAAATGCGTTAACCTCAAGCCTCTGTTCCCGAAATTTGCCTCAAAATTCGATTTATAATTTCGTTATAAAGAATTAACAAATAATTCACTTGAATTATTTCGCAAAATGTTGTATGCTTATATCAAAGGAAAATGTTATTTGTTTGTTTTCCTAAATTACGGAGGTAATAAACATGAAAAAAGGTTTATGCATAATTCTTTCAGCTCTTTTAGTAGCTTTCTCGTTCGCATCGTGCGGCAAGAAAAATGTCAGTGAAGAAGAAACAAAGGTTGACGAAAACGGTTCGGCTTATGTCGAGGTCACCGACAAGGACGGCAACGAGGTAACATCCGTCCTTTCCGAGAAAGAAAAATCAAAGGCTGATAAAAACGCAGCTAAAACAAGCAGCAAGGAAACAACGACTGCCGACACTTCCGAGTTCGTCTCCAAGGCGGAAAGCGCAATGTCCGGCTTCACAAATGTTGACGAAAAGGATCTTGCTTCCGACAAGAAGGATCTGATCGACAACGGCGAAACGATCAAGAAAACCACCCTGCGTGACGATGTGATCGGCAAGATCGCAAAGTCGGGCAAATTCACATTGAAAATGACCGTCAAGGCTGCGTCGGGTGAGGATACACCTGTAACCTGCGCAAACAGCGGCAAGAAGTTTGCCTACGAGTTGACGATGAAAGGCTCTCAGATCAGAATAATCATGGACAATTCCGATGTTTATGTCGTTCTCCCCGCTCTCAAGGGTTATTTCAAGACCACGACCGACGAGGTAGGCATCGAAAGCATGGACAGCATTATGTCCGGCATTGCCAGCTCTGAGGAAACCTATGTCGCTTCTACTAAGGTTACCGTAAGCGGCAGCGAATACACCTGCGAGGAATACAAAAAAGACGACGGCTCCACAATCAAGTATTACTTCGACAAGGACAACAACTGGAAGCGTGTCGAAAGCATTGACGGCGACGATGTTGCAATCATGGAAATTTCATCCTTCACCTCAACCGTTGACGACAATATTTTCTCCGTCAAGGGCTATAACGATATGACGGCTCTGCTTTCGCAGATGAGCGGTTCATCGGTAACAACAACCAAAAAATCATGAAAAATGTACTCATAACAGGCTCTGCAAGGGGGATCGGCGCACAAACCGCCAAGCTCTTTGCCGCAGAGGGATACAATGTTATCATAAATTATAATACAAGTAAAAACGAAGCCGCTGAGACTTGTCGCACGATAAGGCTCGGCGGCGGCAATTCTGTCATGATTCAAGCCGATGTTTCAAGAAGAAGCGAAGCCGAATGCCTTTTCGCTGAGGCAAAAAAGGAATTCGGTTCTGTTGATGTGCTTGTTAACAACGCCGGCGTTGCTCAAATCAAGCTTTTTACCGATATCACGGACGAGGACTACGACCGTATGTTTGACTGCAATGTGAGAAGCGTCTTTAACTGCTGTCAGCTTGCGCTGCCGGATATGATTCACATGAAAGCGGGCAGAATTATCAATGTGTCCTCCATGTGGGGCATTACGGGCGCATCGTGCGAGGTTCACTACTCTGCGTCAAAAGCTGCCGTAATCGGGCTTACAAAGGCTCTGGCGAGGGAGGTCGCCCCATCGGGCATCACCGTAAACGCCGTAGCGCCCGGAGTTATCGACACGCCGATGTGCAGCGGCTTTGACAAGGAAACGCTTAAAGCCCTCAGGGAAGAAACCCCTGTCGGCAGGCTCGGCACTCCCGAGGATGTTGCAAGAGCGATACTTTTCCTTGCCGACGAAAAATCCTCGTTCATCACCGGTCAGACCCTCGGCATTGACGGAGCTTTTATATAGCCGTTCGCCGATTGACTCTCGCAAAATAATTCTCCGCAAAATTAGACAATTTGTAGAAAAAGCTTCTTGATTTTGCGAAAAATCTGTGTTAAAATATTCTATACGCTAAAGCGATTACTGAAATGGAGGAATCCTAATGGCTGTTTGCCCGAAATGCGGAAGAAAACTTAGACTTATTGATATTAAACCTACCTGCCCCGGTTGCGGTGTTAATCTGCTTTATTACGGAATCGAAGACAGACTTGAGGTTGACGCTATCAACGCCGAGCTTGAGCATGCCAAGACCCAGAAAAAGGTTGACCGTGCCAAGGACGCATTGTTCGGCACACCTTTCGCGATAGTCAGGCTTGTTCTTTTGGTTTTGGCTGTCGGAATGTTCTTTATCCCGCTTGCCACATTCCATGCGGTCGGTCCGTATTTTGACAAAACCACTACTCTCAACGCTCTTGAGATTTACAACTCCGTTTCGGCTCTTGATTTTGACGGAATGCTTGTTCTTGCCGAATCTCCGGTGCTCAAGACAAGCTTTATATTCCTTGCCATTTCTGCCGTAACGATTGTTGTTTCTATTCTTTGCGCTTTGCTTGAATTGATTTTCAGCTTCCTTTCAAGCTCGCCGCACGGTTTTTCAAGGAACATCACTCTTGCATCGGTCGGCATCGTTTCCGCCGTCGCTTCGCTTATTACCTACAAAAAGTTCCTTGCAAGCATTGAAACGGTTTTCAGCGGACTTATCGACGGCTCGGTTAAGGTTGGCATTTATCTTGTGCTTGTAGCCTTTGTGCTCTGCATTGCGATAAATATTATCATCAAGGTTAAAAATCATCCCGTCAAATATACCGATACATATGTTGACAGTATTCCTTATGAAACCTTCATCGAGAAGTTCGGCATTAAAAAGTACGACATAAAGTCACTTGAGGCTATCAAGTCGGAGATGGATCAGTACAAGGTCGCTGACGAATAATCAAACCGAATATTTACGACCGTAAAGTGTTTGCGCTTTACGGTCGTTTTGTTTTGTCAAAGAAACTGCCGCATCAAATAAACGATGCGACAGCCTGAGATATTCAATTTATACAAGAACCTTGGAAAGGAACTCCTTGCAGCGATCCGTTTTCGGATTTGAGAAGAACTCAGCCGGAGTGTTTTCCTCAACCATTCTTCCGTCGTCCATGAAAATAACTCTCGTCGCCGCCTCCTTGGCGAAGCCCATTTCATGAGTAACAACGACCATCGTCATACCCTCTTTGGCAAGGTCCTTCATAAGCTCAAGAACCTCTCCGACCATTTCGGGGTCAAGCGCCGAGGTCGGTTCATCAAACAGAATAACATCCGGATGCATTGCAAGCGAACGAATGATTGCAATTCTCTGCTTTTGTCCGCCGGAAAGCGTTGACGGATATGCGTCCGCCTTCTCCTCCAGACCTATCCTTTTAAGAAGCTGCATAGCCTCTTCCTTTTTCTGAAGCTTAATGTCCTTCAAGCTCGGGATATTCTCGGTATACGGATGCTTCTTCATTCCGAGCTTATTGAGAAAATTGTCCTTCTTGGCCTTCTTGACCTTCTTTTTTTCGACAAGCACGGGAGAAAGCATGATGTTTTCAAGCACCGTCTTGTTGTTGAAAAGATTAAAGTGCTGAAAAACCATTCCTATGCGCTCTCTGTAGGTATTGATATTGACACTGAGATCCGCAATATTTACACCCTCAAAAATAACCTTGCCCGAGGTCGGATCCTCCATACAGTTAAGGCAGCGGAGAAAGGTTGATTTGCCCGAGCCTGACGGTCCGATAATAACAACTCGCTCGCCTTTTTCAATTTTTACGGAAATGTCCTTGAGAACATGGTGATCTCCGAAGCTTTTGTTCAGCTTATCTACGTCTATCACTCTTTCTCAGCCTCCTTTCCATAAACTTAATGCCAAGCGTGATCAGGCAAACAATTACGATGTAGATGACCGCCATTACAAGATACGGCACCATAAACTCGTAGTTGTTTGTTCCGATATCGTTAAACACCTTATACAAATCCATTGCGCCGACGAAGGAAACTATTGAGGTTTCCTTGACGAGGGTGATGAACTCATTGCCGAGAGTCGGAAGAATATTCTTGATAGCCTGCGGAATAACAATTTTGAACATCGTCGTTCCGTAGCTCATGCCGACCGAGCGTCCGCCCTCAAGCTGACCCGGATCGACCGACAGAATACCTCCACGCATTATTTCCGAAACATATGCGCCGCTGTTCAAGCCGAAAACCGTAATGGCAACATGCAAGCCGTCGATTCTCAAGCCTATCAACGGCATAAGAACATAGTAAAAGACAAGAAGCTGAACCACCATCGGTGTTCCCCTGAAAATCGCAACATAAAACGAGCATATTTTATCAAGCACTCTCGGAAGCACTCGATACTTCGGAAGGACACGAATGGACGCAATCAGCGTACCTATCACAATACCGATAAGCAAGCCGATTATTGCGATTTCCATTGTATTCTTCAAGCCCGTGAGAACATTGTGATAACCGCCGTTGTCAATAAAGGCTTTCAGAAACTTTTCGATTTTGATATCAAAATTACCCATAAAATTCCTCTTTAGAGAACAAACACCCCACTGGCTCAGTGGGGCTTTGCTTTTATTCCACTTTAATTATGCAACCTCGTTAATTGACTTAACGATGCAGTCTGCCGGAGCAGAGTCGATAATAACATAGTTGATGTTTCCGTTGACAAGATCCTGAACCGCAAGAGAGCCGTTCTTGTAGCCCTTGCCCGTAACCTTGAGGCTGTTTGAAGCATAGTCGCTCTCGTTGTTAACATACATACCGCCGGTTGTACCGTTCTGATAACCGATCTTAACCGAAGCGTCAAAGCTCTGAAGCTTCTTGAGAATCTCATCGGCTGTCTTGCACTCGTCAAATGTTGTATCGTCGCCCTTAACGATAATCTTCTGAGACGCTGTGTAGTATGTCTTTGAGAATGTAACGGACGCTTCTCTGTCCGGCTTAACGGTAAGACCTGCCATTGCGATATCGCACTTGTGCTGACCTACGGTAAGGCAAACAGCGTCGAAGTCCATGTTGTCAATAACAAGCTCTTTGCCAAGCTCCTTAGCAAGAAGCTGAGCGATCTCCATATCAATACCTGCATAGGAATCGCCTACCGTGTACTCGAAAGGCTCAAAGCCTGCGTTTGTTGCAACAACAAGCTGATCCTTTGAGGAATCTCTTGTTGCAGACTTAACCAATACCGGCTCACCGTCGCCGAAATAGCGGTTGCAAATCTCATCAAATGTGCCGTCGCTCATTATTTTGTCGATAAATGCGTTTGTCTTTTCAAGAAGCTCAGGCTGTGCCTTATCAACGCCGAATGCATACTCCTCCTGAGTAAGCTCAACACCGATAACCCTCGCTGCCTCAACATCGGCTTTCTTTTCTTCCTTGCTTCCGCAGCCTGCAAGCATTGCAACGCCTGCAAGAAGCACCAATGTCATTACAATTGCTGTAATCTTTTTCATAGAATTATCCTCCTCTGTTTTTGTAACGTGAACAATATACCACTTTGAACTGAATATGTCAAGCAAAAAGCGAATATTTATTCATAAATGCAATTATTTTTTGGCTTCTGCGCAATCTGCACACCTCAATTTAAAAACGATTTTGAGAACATTTCCAACTTTCTTGTGCATTACATTCGGTCGATGTCCGTCCTCGGGGAAAAGCACAGCACAATGATTTCCGCCGAGCGTAACCGTCGAAAGACTCTCGCCCTCATAAAATGCGATATCGTCTCCCCTTTCAAAGCCGTTATCGGTCATATTGAGTGAATCAACCGGTGCCCAGTCCATTTCCTCGCTGCCGTCCAAAACAACTTGAATGTCTATGTATTTTCTGTGGCTCTCAAACCTTCTCTGCTCTCTCGGCTCGGTATCATAGCGGCTGACGGCGGCAAAAAGCTCATCGCCGTGAATATCATATCTTCCGCTCTCCATATCCGTCCCTTTGAAATTCTCAATAAAGCTCATAATATCCTTTGCATAGGGAATTTCTCCGTAAAAATCCAGCTTGTCTATCGTTGTTACTATCATGATATTTTTCCTTTCGTGACTGTTTAGGCAGTACCGCGCAATTAAGGCATGCGGTATTGCCTTTATATTTCTGTTTTTATCCTGTCCGACTTCACATTACAGAGCTTGGCATAGATTCCGCCGAGCTTCAAAAGCTCATCGTGTGTGCCCTGCTCGGCAATACCGCCGTCCTCAAGGACGATTATATTGTCCGCCTTCATGACCGTTGAAAGCCTGTGTGCAATAACAACGACCGTTCGGCTCTTTGAAAGCTCGTCTATCGCCTGCTGAATCAGTGCTTCCGTCTCGTTATCGACCGACGATGTCGCTTCGTCAAGAATAAGCACCGGCGAATTTTTGAGCACAGCCCTTGCAATTGCGATTCGCTGCTTCTGTCCGCCGGACAGACGGACTCCCCTCTCGCCTATAATCGTGTCGTAGCCATTCGGCATTTTGTCAACAAATTCGCTTACGCTTGCCGTTTCCGCCGCCTTGATGACCTCTTCACGGCTTGCCGAGGGATTTCCGAAAGCGATATTATCGTAAATCGTTCCGTTAAAGAGGAAAACATCCTGCAAAACCATTGAAATATTTTCTCTGAGCGACTTCAGCGTTATGTCTTTGATATCCCTGCCGTCAAGCCTTACCGAGCCTTCAACGGGGTCATAGAACCTTTCCATAAGCGAAACGATCGTTGACTTGCCGACGCCCGTTGCGCCGACAAAAGCAACCATTTTGCCTGCATCGACCTTGAATGAAATATCCTTGAGCACCGGCTCGTTTTCGTTATAATAGAACGAAACACGGTCAAATTCCATGTCGCCCTTTGCCCTGCCGATATCCTCGGCATTTTCGCTGTCCTTTATTTCCGGCTCCATGTCGAGAATTTCAAGAACCCTGCGTCCGCCGGCGAACGCATTCTGCATATCCTCTACTATTCTTGAAAGCACGGCGATCGGGGAATAAAAGAGCGAAAGATACATGAAAAATCCGACAACATCGGAAATTGAGAGTATATCCCTTGTGGCAAGCGTTCCGCCGATTCCCATAACAAGCACCGAGCCGACCGAGGTCAAAAACTCAAGCGACGGGTGGAAAATTGCGCCCACAAAATTCGCACGAACATTGACATAGCTGTAATATTTGCAATATTCCTTGAGGCTTGCATATTCCTCGGCTTCCCTGCCGAACGACTGAATCTCACGGATTCCGGAAATATTGTCCTGCACCTTGCCGTTGACCTGAGCCAGAACCTCCTGATTGCGCCTGAACAGAGAATGAACCTTGCCCGAAAATTTTGTGCTGACAAAAAGAATAAACGGAATCGGTATAAGCGAAACGGCGGCAAGAATCGGATTTATCATAAAAATCATTATCGCAACCATAATAACGATGAGAATATTGGCAAGCAGATCCGGCAGCGCATGGGCAATCAATGTTTCCATATTGCGTGAGTCGTTGATAACACGGCTCATTATTTCGCCTGTCTGCTTGTCGCTGAAATATCTCATCGAGAGTGACTGGAGCTTGCCGTAAACCTTAAGCATCAAATCTCCGACAAAGTTCCACGCCGCAACATGCGCCTTGTATTTCGAAATAAAAGAAAGGAAAGCCTTGACGATATACGCCGCCAAAAGTATAACGGCATAGGTCACGACCTTCTCCTTTGTTGCCGTTCCGTCGGTCAGCGCCTGCGTAAGCTTGCGCACCATTTCCGGCGTAACAAGGCTGACTGCCGACACGCCGATCATTGAAAGAACGGTCAGAGTAAGTGCGCCCTTATACGGCGCAGCCATTTTGAGATATCTTTTCAAATCCTTCAAATCATCAGCTCCAAGTTTATTTTTTCAATGTTTTTCTTTAATTGTATATGGTTTTTGCCGATTTTTCAAGACTTAATATATAAATTATTTCATGACAATTGTGAGCTTGAAAAAAATCAGACTATATGATATAATATCAATTGCCACATAAATTGAATATATTTTTGCGACACCGGCTTGGTATTTGATAAAAATACCGGCTTAATTAAACATGCTGGTTTCGTATGTTCAATTTGTGTGGCAGCAAACAAGCCGTGTATTTTTATGTGCGCGGCTTCGGCTGCGCACTTTTTTTATTTTACGGAGGTTTTTGCCATGTCTTTTGCCGAAACTCTCAAGGCTGCCCGAAAAGCCAAAAAGCTCACCCAGCAACAGCTTGCCGATGAGCTTAAAGTTGACAGATCTGCGATCGCTCACTATGAAAACGGAACAGCAAAACCGCAATTTGACTGTATTCCGAAAATCTGTGAGCTTCTCGACCTTAAATATGAGGAGATTTTTGATTAAGGCAACACCGCACAATCGGACTGTGCGGTATCGCCTTAATTATTTACACTCCGAATATTTTTCATGAAGCTTCAACGGATAGGTTGCGTCCTTGAATTCCCAATGCGCCAGTCCGTATTTTACGGCGTCGACCGGTGATGAATTTGCAAGCTTTTTATATTCATCTGACATATCCCATTCGTCGGCCGAGACCACATTGAAGCTCATGCAGACGCTGCTGCCGAAAAGGCACGGGTCAATCTGACCAAGCGTTGTCTCCTGAGCCAGCCGCCCGTGAGCAAGGTACGGCACATCTGCGCTGCTGCTCGTCACGCTCTTTTGTGCGAGGTAGTCAGCTCTGTAGGCGTAGCAATCGAAGTTTTGCGCCGTCAGCACCAGCATAACACAGCAGCCGACAGCGAACGCAACAGGAGCGATAACGCCGACAGCCTGTCTGATTTTTTTGCCCGTGTCGATTTCCCTAACCAAGCACAAGGCGTAACAGAAAAGAATTGCAAATGTTGTAAAAAAGGTTCTGTCTCCCCTATGGTTAACAATAGTCATCGGCGCAACCGCACTGCCGAGCAATATAACGGTCACAACGGCAGAAGCAATCAATTTTCTTCGCCTTGAAAGAATCGAAACGATTAAAACCGCAATCAAATAAGCTACCTCGAGCGGCAAATATACTGTTGCCAGCTCGTTTGCTTTTTGCGCAAAAATCAGAGCAAAAACGCAGGTTATCGGAAAGACAGTTAAAATTGCTGTCAAAATAAATTTCATGAATTTCCCCGTCCTGCAATGCCTGTAAAGCACATAAATCATTGCTGCGGAAATTATTGCGTAAACCGTCGCATACTGATTTGCAAGAAGCGCAAAGCTTCTCAGGGTCGAGGTAATGTTGAAAAGCAACGCATTCGTTTCGACATATCCCCTGTAATAATCCAGCTTTTCAACTGTGTCGGTGAACCTCGGAATAAGGTACATTATCAATGCGCCGACTGCAGAAAAAATCAAGCTCACAATGCACGGCGCAGACGGCTTCTTTTTGCTAATGAAATCCTCGGCGACAAGCAATATCGCTGCGCAGAGCACAACAACAGTCGTGTTTTCGCTGAAAAGGCAGACCCCAACCGCAGAAAGTGCAAGCGGAGCATAAAGGAAGCGTGAGCCGCCGGCTTTCAGCTTTTTTATAAGGATTCCCGACATCAGCGCAAAGGCAAAAGGCACGGCATAGTTGCAAAAAGCGGCAATCATGCAATAGACCTCACGAATCAAGCCGACGGCAGGAAACGCAACTATCAGCGCAATCGGGAATGTCGTCTTTGTATTTCCGTCAAAGAACAGCTTGTTACTCAAAAGAACTATCAGCGTCAGGAAGAACGCCGTCGCAAAAATTGCCGCCGTAAAATGATGAGAAAAATAAAAACCGAGAACATTTCCGAGAAATCTGCCGTTGCCGTAATACAGCGCTTCACTCAGCACGCTGTGAATATCGCCCTTGAAATCCCTTGTAAAGAGCAGGACATCATACTGCGGATAGGTAAACATATACGACAGAGCGAAGCCTATAAAAATTATAACAGAAGATAGGACAACGGATTTGGTCTTATTCATTTTCTTTCGCTCCTGTAAAACAAAAAAGGCCAGACAAAATGCCCGACCTTTTTATTTCGTTTGAATTATTCAGTAACAACTGCCTTTGCCGGGTTGATGCGCACACCGGGGCCCATTGTTGTAGCAACAACGCAGCTTCTGATGTACTGACCCTTTGCTGCGGCCGGCTTAGCCTTGTTGATTGCGTCAAGAAGAGTCTTGTAGTTCTCCTGAAGCTTATCAACACCGAACGAAACCTTACCGATCGGGCAGTGAATGATGTTTGTTTTGTCAAGACGGTACTCGATCTTACCTGCCTTAGCCTCTTCAACAGCCTTGGCAACATCCGGAGTAACCGTGCCTGCCTTCGGTGACGGCATAAGACCACGGGGGCCGAGAACCTTACCGAGACGACCAACAAGACCCATCATGTTGGGTGCTGCGATAGCAACATCGAAATCAAGGAAGCCTTCGCCCTGGATCTTAGCAACAAGATCCTCAGCGCCGACGATTTCTGCGCCTGCAGCTGCGGCTGCGTCAGCTGCGTCGCCCTTAGCGAAAACAGCAACTCTTACCTTCTTACCTGTACCGTTCGGAAGAACGACAGCGCCACGAACCTGCTGGTCAGCATGACGAGAGTCAACACCGAGACGGACATGGACTTCAACAGTTTCATCAAACTTAGCGGAAGAAGTCTTGACTGCGAGATCAAGAGCCTCTGCCGGATCATAAAGCGTAGCTCTGTCAACGAGCTTTGCGCTCTCTAAATATTTCTTACCGTGTTTCATAAGATATTCCTCCCATAATAGTGGTTAAATCGGATTTTACCTCCCACGCGGGAGCATTAGTCTACAACAGTAACGCCCATGCTGCGTGCAGTACCTGCGATCATTGACATTGCTGTTTCGATCGTTGCTGCATTCAAATCAGGCATCTTCTGTTCAGCGATTTTTCTAACCTGCTCACTTGTGATTGTGGCAACCTTTGTCTTGTTAGGCACACCTGAACCGCTCTCGATTCCGCAAGCCTTCTTGATAAGAACTGCTGCGGGCGGTGTCTTGGTAACGAATGTAAAAGTACGGTCAGCATAAACCGTGATAACAACGGGGATGATAAGACCTGCGTCGTTCTTTGTACGCTCGTTGAATTCTTTTGTGAATGCCATAATGTTAACGCCGTGCTGTCCGAGAGCCGGACCAACGGGCGGAGCCGGTGTTGCTTTGCCGGCAGGAATCTGAAGCTTAATAAAGCCTACTACCTTCTGAGCCATTTCTTGCACCTCCAAAATAATGTGGTTCGTCGGAGCAATTTGATTGGAATTTTTGCTCCTCCCACAACGGAGCCGAAGCTCCATGCCCCGCAAGGGACATATGAATCAAGCCCAATGAGCTTAATTATCGTTTTTCATCAGTCGGAAATCGGTTCAACCTGATCAAGCTCAAGCTCAACCAGCGTCTCCTTACCGAACAATGCGGAAACAGTAACCTTAACCTTGTTGCTGTCAAGGTCGATTTCCTCTACCTTACCGGTGAAGCCTTCAAAGATTTCATCGGTGATGTTGACCATATCGCCAACCTCATACTTGACTTCAACAACCTTCTTCTCAACGCCGAGCCTGTAAACCTCTTCCTCGGTCAGAGGAATGGGTTTGCCCTCGGGACCTACAAAGCCTGTCGCACCTCTTGTGTTGCGGATAATAAGCCATGCTTCGTCGCTGATTTTCGGCATATCGTTTTCATCAAGGAAAGTTGCAATTTTAACCATAACATAACCCGGGAAGATCTTGCGTTCAACCTCACGGGTCTTACCGTCCTCACGAACCTCGACGACGGTTTCGGTAGGAATTTTGACCTCAAAGATCTCATCCTGCATTTTGCGGTTTTCGGCAGCTTTCAAAACGTTTGTGGCTACTTTGTTTTCATAGCCCGAGTAGGTATGAACAACATACCATCTGGCATCATTTGACATTGCCGTTCCTCCGTCTCGCTGAAATTATTGAGCCGCTGTTGTGTCGTCACTTACAATGCTGATTCCCGCCGTTGTGGTTTCCGTTTCGGAAGCCGTCGTGGTTTCGGCAACAGTTGTAGTGGTGCGGTTCTCGGCGACAGTACGAAGTCCGCTGATGCCCTTAGTCAGTCCGAGGTCAACAAGGAATACAAGTACGCCGACGATTGCGATGCAAACGATCGTTACAACTGTTCCCTTGAGGACTTCCTTTGCGTCGGGCCATGTGATCTTCTTGAGATCGCCCTTGCTGTTCTTGAAGAAATTCTTTATGGCCTTGCCCATACGCGCGAAAACATTGGGCTTATTATTCGGCTTCTTTGAAGTCTTTTCTTTTTCAGCCTTTGCGATTTTCTTAGCAGCTTCGGAACTCTCTTTCTTTGCCATAACAGTTCTCCTTCCGGCTTACTTCGTTTCTTTGTGGAGAGTATGCTTCTTGCAGAATCTGCAATACTTGTTCATCTCCAACCTGTCGGGTGTGTTCTTCTTGTTTTTCATTGTGTCGTAATTGCGCTGCTTGCATTCCGTGCAAGCGAGTGTAACCTTAACTCTCATTTCGGCACCTCCATTTAACCGGTTTTCCCGGGATTTTAAGCCTCCCTCATGCGGGAACCTACACCCTGTAAGTTCCTAAAAGAGGGCACAAAAAAAGAACCCTCTTTAAAGAGGTACAATCATTTTATCACAGCGCACCTGTATTGTCAAGCAAATTTTACTTATTATAATGCAAAACGACAATAATTTTCAACCTCATCAATATGTAGCGGTAGCTGCGATTTTGAACCACTAACTGCGGCGCAGCAAAACGCCGCAGTCAGCGGTTACTGTGGATTTATTTATTATACTATTTATAGACCGAATTGTCAATTAAGCAAGGCGTGCGCCTTAATTGTGCGGTATTGCCTTAAAGATCGTCTGCGTCCTGCTGTGGCTTGACGGTTTCCGTTGAATTGCCCGTGTAGCTGCCGAGGACATCGGTGTCGCTGCCCGCCTCCCAGTCGCTTACGATTGACTGAACCAGCGGCGAAAGCTTCAGCTTCTTCTTTTTGCGTTCTTTCTTGTCCATTCAAAATCACCTCCCACAATAATATTTGCAGAAAGCTCATATTTATTGACACAAAAACAAAAAAGATGTATGATATAGAAAATCAATACCGCACAAATGAGGTATGCAAAATGAAATTATACAGAAAAATCGGAACGGCACTGCTTTGCTTAATAATGATTATCTCGCTTACGGCGTGCAACATCGGCGAAGGTATTCCGTTTCTGACGACCAAAAGCAAAACGACCCTCCCCGACAACACCGTTACGGTAACCTTTCCCGAGGGCTATACGGTCATTCAAATAGCGCAGCGGCTTGAGCAATCCAAGGTCTGCTCGGCTCAGGCTTTTCTTGAGGCCTGCAAAAATCCGGTTGCCGGAATTGATATCGACAATGCCGACGACAGAGTTTTCCTCTTGGAGGGATATATTTTCCCCGACACATATGAGTTTTATCTTGAAACGGACGCACAGTCGGTCGTTGACAAATTCATCGAAAACTACAACTCAAAAATCACAGATGAGATGAAGCAAAGAGCGCAAACGCTCGGCTACACGATGGATCAGATGCTGACGCTCGCTTCGATAATTCAAAAGGAGTGCGACGCCGACATCGACGAGTGCGCCAATGTTTCGTCCGTTTTTCACAACCGGTTGAAAGACCCTGCGTCATTCCCGAAGCTTGAAAGCGATGTTACAACATTTTATATCACACAAAATCTCAAGGACACGCTCTCGTATCAGGACGGAGTTGCGCTTGAAAACCAGAACGACGAAGTGAAGAAATACATGGAGCTTTACAGCACATATTATTGCTCGGGACTGCCGGCAGGACCGATCTGCAACCCCGGACTTAAAGCGATAAACGCTGCGCTTCACCCGAACGACACCGATTATGTTTTCTTCCTCACCGACGAAAGCGGCGAGCATTTTTACTACGCCGCAACGATTGAGGAACACAATGCCAACGGTGTAAAAGCCGGACTTTTTTGATTGAAAATGATTTATTTTTTTGATGATTACGAGAATTTTTCTGCCGAAAATTTTTTAAAATTTCTTCCGCAAAATCGACTGGAAAAATTCAACAGACTTAAAATAAAAAACGACCGTGACAACTGCGTTATCGCTTACCTTTTGTTAAGGCTTGCGCTGAAAGAAAACGGAGTTGAAGATTTTGAAATCGTTATCGGTGAAAACGGAAAGCCATTTTTGAAGAGTGGCGAAATCTTCTTCAACATCAGCCATTGCGCCGAGGGAGTGGCGGTTGCGCTTGATACAGAGCCTGTCGGAAT
>CAVFTC010000027.1:0-21565 GCA_963625295.1 Bacteroides faecis | reverse complement strand
CCGATATCGGTCAAAAGACCTTTAAGCTCGGGGTATGGCATCGCAAACCGTTGGCTGAGATACCTCAGCGACGCACCCAACTCACCGTCCGGCCCGCCATATTGAGAAATGATGATGCTGGCGTATTTGGCGTTGGGGGTGGTGATTTTGACGGGATACTGCAATTTCTTTTCATAAACAAACATCAGCTGTTTCCCCCTAAGTCCCACGGCCACGGGTTTTTGAGCCATGATACGCCGGGGTCTGAATTTGAATAGAGCGGACCGCAGGTTTCTTCATATTCTGCGACAAGGCTCTCGTTTTTTTCTTCGTATTTCTTGTAAAGCGCAAGTGCGCTGAGATCGTCGGGGTGGGTGTCGAGATAAAGATGCAGCTCCCACATTGCGAATTGGACAGCGTCGAGCTGTCGGGAAAGCACTGCTTTTGTCATCTTGCACCACGACCCATGAACGGCTTGTCGAGAACGGGGAAAAGCGTACCGCTCTTGAGCGCCTTCATTTCGTCATAGGCGGTTGTATCCGTCTGAAACGGAACGTATGCCATTGCAACAACGGGATTTTCCGGCAGTGCGGAAACAAAGCTTGACTGCATAACGGGTGCACTCCGTGCAAAACCCATCGTCGCCTTGGCAGAGCGTTCAAATGGATAATTGTTCAATTTGATTAACTCCTTTTACCCGACGGAGAATTTCTGCCGGGTATTTTTTCGGCCTTTGCCTATTAACAGGATATGCCACAGCGCAGGTTGTGGCACAAAAAAGAAAAGCCTTTCATGCACAATGGCACGAATGGCTTTGATGGGGCAATGTATTACTGAAATGAGGCGCCGCTTTCCTGCTTGTCGGCGGTGTCGTTGGGGCCGTCCTTCCATATCGGGACGCACTTCTGCGTTAGATTTCCGCTTGCGTCGAATCTGAACTGAATCTTGTAGCCAAGACCCTTGAAGCTTGCGCTGCCGTCCTCATAGGTCTGTGTCTGAACGCTGAAAATCGGAGAATAGCCTTGAGCGGCGATGGTGTGATCAACTGTGAAAGCAACACACCAAAGGAGCAGAACGCCGACAACGCTCATCAGAACGATTTGCAAAGCATTGAACTTGATTTTTTCTTTCTTTTTCTTGGGCTTTTTTTCGCTGCTCGGGGATTGATATGTCTCCGTGCTGTCGGAAAGCTCAATCGTTGTTGAGGTTTCGTCGATAATGCAGACGGAGCCGGTATCGTCCTCGTCCTCATCCTCATAGTCTGCCTCGGGCACGCTGTTTGTTTCGATATTAAGAGCTTCAGGCTCGGACTGCTGCTCAACAGGCGCACTTTCCTGAGACGAAAGCAAATCTATTGCGTCGTCCTCGTTGAACTTGATTCTGTTTTCAGCCGAAGTATTCTCAAGAAGCTCGTCAACTCTGTTGAACTGCTCTTTTTTATTCTCTTCCATAACAAACCTCCAAATAGTTGTATAATAATTATATACCATTATTTAATTAAATCAAGAGAAAAGGAGAAATTTAATATTATTTTGCGGTATTGCCTTAATCCTCAAGCTCTCTTATGACTTTTTTGCTGCAAGCGACAAATTTTTGCACAATGAGCGGCATTGTGTTTTTTGACTTTACGATAATGCCAAGGTCACGGTGCTCGTCAGGGCGGAGTGGTTTTGTAATCACATTGCCCTTCATTCCGTCAAGAATAAGCTTCGGCAGAATGCTGTAGCCCAGACCGTGGCTGACGATCGAAACAACGGTTGCGTCGTCAACTGTCGTTGAATTGATGTTCGGCTCGATTCCGCTTTCACGGATTATTCTCAGAATGTCGCCGTCCGCACCGTAGGTCGGAATGAAAAAAGACTTATCCTGAAAAAAGTCCATCGTGATGTATTCGTTCGAATTTGTGTCATTCGGCGGGAGAACTGCAAAAATTCGGTCGTCGAGCAGATGAATCCAGTCAAATTTGTTGTTTTGAATAAGGCTCATGAAGCCGAGGTCAACCTCGCTGTTCGCAACAAGGCGTGTGATTTCCTCCGGCAGCCCGACATGAAGCTCAAATTTTGCGTTTGGATTTTCCTTGCGGAAGCTGCTGATTATAACCGGAAGCCAGTGGTTGGCAATGCTTGAATAGGCGGCGATCCTTATTACCTTGTTGTCGTCCGCCTTGATGTTTTTGATTGCGGTGTCAAGCGCCGCCGCCGAATCGGTGAAGCTCTTGATATACGGTAAAAGCTCCTGACCGTCGGGGGAAAGTCTTACGCCGAGCTTTGTGCGCTGGAGGAGCGAAACGCCGATTTCCTTCTCCAATCGGTTCATCATGTGCGTCAGTCCTGCCTGGGTGTAGCCAAGCTCCTCGGCCGCTCCGGTGAGGCTGCCGCATTCAATTGCTTTGAGAAGCGCATGAAATTTTTCTGAGTCCATAAAGTTATCATTCCTTACATAATAACATTTTGTAATAGATATATTATAATATGTCGGTTTACTTTTTGCAAGAAGTATTGTATAATTTAGTAGCAATTTTTTTATTTTTTTGTTTTATGGACAAACAGAGAGGGGATTAAATCCAAAATGGCAGAATTGAAAAAGAAATACGGCTTGATCACCGCTATCTGCATGGTTGTCGGAATCGTTGTAGGCTCCGGCGTTTTCTTTAAGGCAGAGGCGATGCTCAACATCACAAACGGCGACCTCCCGGTTGCTCTGCTCTCATGGCTCATCGGCGGCTGCGTTATGGTAATCAGCGCATACACCTTTGCCGTTATGGGAACAAAATTCGAGAAGATCAACGGTATTGTTGACTATTCCGAGGCTCTTGTAGGCAGCAAGTATGCTTACTATGTCGGCTGGTTCATGGCAACGATTTATTATCCGGCAATGACATCGGCTCTTGCATGGCTTTCGGCGAGGTACACAATGGCTCTCTTCGGCTACGGTGCGGCAGATGCGGAAACAATGGTTCTCGCTTTTGTTTACCTCATTTTGAGCTTTGCGCTTAACACGCTTTCCCCGAAGCTTGCCGGTCATTTCCAGGTTTCGACGACCGTTATCAAGCTCATTCCGCTTCTGCTCATGGCAATTGTCGGAACAATTTTCGGAATCAAGAACGGTATTCTTATCGATAACATGAATTCCGTTGTTGAGCTTGTCAAGGACGCAGAGGGCAACATTGTTTCCAGCACACAGGTCGCAAGGGAGGGTATCTCGTCACATCTTATCCTTGCCGGCGTCTGCACCTCTGTTTTTGCTTATGAGGGCTGGGTTATCGCAACGGCTATCAATTCCGAGCTTAAGGATGCGAAGAAGAATCTTCCCCGTGCTCTCGTTCTCGGAACGATCATTGTTGTTGCCGTTTACATGCTCTACTATATCGGAATTTCCGGCAGCATCAAGACTGCCGAGCTTATCCCGAACGGCGCAAGCTACGCTTTCAAGACTATTTTCGGTAACATTGCCGGTACGATTTTGACTGTATTTATCGCAGTTTCGTGTCTTGGCACTCTCAATGGACTTACGCTTGCCTGCGACAGAGGCTTCTACTCCCTTGCGGCAAGAAATCACGGTCCGAGACCCGATTTCCTCGGAGAGATTGACAGAGCAACCGAAATGCCGTCGAACGCTTCCATCGTTGCTCTTATCGCCAATGCGGTTTGGCTTTTCTACTTCTACATGGCAAACCTTACTTCGTTTGCAGGCTATACGGGAAAAGGCTCGATCTTCCTGTTCGATTCAACAGAGCTTCCGCTTATCTGTGTTTATGCCTTCTATCTTCCCGTTTATATCATGCTTATGGTTAAGGGCAAGGAGCTTAATGTGTTCCGCCGCTTTATCATGCCGATACTTTCCTTTGCCGGTGCTTGCCTGTTCATTTACGCAGCCATTGCAAAGCACGGCATCAAGAATGTCGGCTTCATCATCATTGCAGCCGTTATCATGCTTGTCGGTGCTCTTACCTACAACTCAAAGGGCGCAAAGGGCAAGGCGAAAAGTAAAAAATAAGCATATAGATATTAAAGCCTGCGGTTTGCCGTGGGCTTTTGTATTAACAGCGTTTTTTTAAAAGCAGGAGGAAACAATGAGACTTGAAGCAAAATTTTTTGATGAACTTTCTCCGACGGAAGTATATGAAATATTAAAAGTAAGGGCGCAGATTTTTGTTGTTGAGCAGAACTGCGCTTATCAGGATATTGATGATGTTGACTATGAAAGCCTGCACATTTTTTATAAGTCGGGTGAAAAAATTACGGCGTATCTCCGTGCTTTTCGCAAGGACGAAAAAACAATTCAGCTCGGCAGAGTGCTTACTGTGGAGCATGGCAAGGGGCTTGGCGGCAAGCTTTTGAAAAATGCGATAGAAATCGTTGAAGAAAAGCTAAAGCCCGAGAAAATTTATATTGAAGCGCAGACCTATGCGACGGGTTTTTATGAGCGTGAGGGCTTCAATGTTTGCTCCGAGGAATTTCTTGAGGACGGGATTCCTCATGTGAAAATGGAGTTGATTTTAGATAGGAGACACGAGAATGAATAAGCAGGAAACATATGATTACTTGACCCGAAAGGGCATTGAGTACGAGGTGACAGAGCACAAGGCGGTATTCAATATGGCGGAGCTTGATGAAGTCAATTTGCCTTACCCCGAATGTGACGCAAAGAATCTTTTCGTCCGTGATGACAAAAAGAGAAATTATTATCTGATTACCGTAAAGGGTGACAAGAGAGTTGATCTGAAGGAGTTCAGAAAGCAGAACGGCACAAAGCCGCTGACCTTTGCCTCACCTGAGGACTTGCTCACCATAATGGGCTTGACACCGGGCTCCGTGACTCCGCTCGGTGTGCTTAACGACACGGAGATGAAGGTTCACTCCTTTATCGACAAGGATTTCCTCGACAAGCAGCAAATAATCGGCGTTCACCCGAACGACAACACAGCGACAGTTTGGCTGAAAGTCGAGGAGCTTATTAAACTCATGCGTGAGCATGGAAATACGGTTGATGTAGTAAAATTGAACGATTAGAAATTAGAAACGAGGGTTGTCATAACGGCAATCCTTATTTACTTTTCGGAGTTTTTTTGTTAGAATATTATTAGGGCAATACCGCACAATTAAGGCGCACGCCTTGCTTGAAGCTATTTCCGTCATGCTGCACAAAAATTCCTTGACTTGCGATAGCAAGCCTGCAAAATTTTTGTACAACCTGACAAAAAATCTTACTGCGCAATCCGCACACCTAAATTGTGCGGTATTGCCTTAGAATAAATTCAATCGAGGTAGTTATGAAAAAGATCGTTGCAGGAATTTTGGCTCATGTTGACGCAGGTAAAACAACTCTCGCCGAGGCGATGCTTTATCGCACGGGAAAATTGCGGAAAATAGGTCGTGTCGATCACGGTGACACGGCTCTGGATACCCATGCTCTTGAGCGTGAAAGAGGCATTACAATCTTTGCAAGTCAGGCGGCTTTTTCGACGGAGAATATCGAGGTTGCGCTGCTTGACACGCCCGGTCATGTCGATTTTTCCTCCGAAACGGAGCGAACTCTTGCCGTGCTTGATTATGCAATCCTCGTTATCAGCGGACTTGACGGCGTTCAGTCGCACACGCTGACATTGTGGAAGCTTTTGAAGCTCTACAATGTGCCGACCTTCGTTTTCGTGACGAAGATGGATTTTGCAAGAAAGAGCCGTGAGGAGATAATCGAAAATCTCAACGCCGAGCTTGACGGAGAATTTGTCGATTTCTGCGATGAATCCGCTATGGCGGAGGGCTTGGCGCTTTGCAGCGAAAGCCTGATGGAAAAATACCTCGGCGGCGAAGCGGCAGATGAAAAGGAAATTGCCGAAACGATTAAGCTGCGGCAGGTGTTCCCTTGCTTTTTCGGCTCGGGCTTGAAGCTTGAGGGTGTTGACGAATTTATAAATGCGCTTGAAAAATACACGGTTCAGCCGGAATATCCCGAAGCCTTCGGCGCAAGAGTTTTCAAAATAAGTCATGATCCGCAGGGCGTTCGTCTGACTCACATTAAAGTCACGGGCGGCTCGATAAGAGTCAGAGAGATGATAGGCGACGAGAAAATCAGCGGCGTCAGAATCTATTCCGGCGCAAAATTTGCGACTGCGGACGAGGTGCGCTCGGGCGAAATATGCGCCCTGACGGGGCTTAACAAAACGCACAACGGACAGGGCTTCGGCTTTGAGGCGGCAGGGGAGAGGCCGATGCTTGAACCGGTCATGAATTACCGTGTCGTGCTGCCGCCGGAATGCGACGCAGACACGATACTGCCAAAGCTTCGTGAGCTTGAGGAGGAAGATCCTCAGCTTCATGTAACATGGAACAGCCACCTCAAGGAGATCCATGTCGGACTGATGGGCGAGGTGCAGGCGGAGATACTCAAAAGCATTGTTGCCGAGCGGTTCGGCGTAAAAATAGACATCGACTCCGGCAGGGTCATGTATAAGGAGACGATAGAGAACACCGTTGAGGGTGTCGGCCATTATGAGCCTTTGCGCCACTATGCCGAGGTTCACCTTATCATGGAGCCGTTACCGAGAGGCAGCGGACTTGTTTTCCGCACGGCTTGCAGCGAGGATACACTCGACCGCAACTGGCAAAGACTGATACTTATGCATTTGGGCGAAAAGCAGCATCTCGGCGTGCTGACGGGTTCGCCGATAACGGATATAAAAATCACCCTTGCGGCAGGCAGGGCGCATATCAAGCATACGGAGGGCGGCGACTTCCGTCAGGCGACCTACAGAGCGATCCGTCAGGGTCTTATGCAGGCAAAGTCGAAGCTGCTTGAGCCGTATTTTTTGTTCAGGCTTGAGGTGCCGAGCGAGCAGATAGGCAGGGCGATAAACGATATTAGAATGAGATCGGGAAGCTTTGACGCCCCGGAGGAATGCGGAGGAATGTCTGTTCTCAGGGGAAAAGCACCCGTTACCGAGCTGAACGGCTACGCCTCGGAGCTTGCGGCTTATACGGGCGGCAGAGGCCGTCTCTATTGCGAAAACGCAGGCTATGACGATTGCCACAATGCCGAAAAGGTGACAGCCGAGCTTGCCTATGACCCGGAGGCAGACCTTGAAAACACGCCGGATTCCGTTTTCTGCGCTCACGGAGGCGGCTTTGGCGTGAAGTGGAACAGGGTCGGGGAATATATGCACCTTGAGAGCTGTCTGGAAAAAGAAAAGCCCTATACTCCGCCTGTCAACCGCAGGAATCTGCACATTGACGATAAAGAGCTTGAGGCGATCATGGAGCGAGAATTCGGCAAGCCGAAATATGAGCTTTACAGACAGGCGGCGAAGAAGAATGACGAAAATCAAACGGAGCTTGAATTGACGGAGCGCAAGAGCTATGTCCTCGTTGACGGTTACAATGTTATTTTTGCATGGGACGAGCTGAAAAGCCTTGCCGACAACGACCTCGGAGCGGCAAGGGAACGGCTGATGGAGATAATGTGCAATTACAGCGCATATACGAGGAACAATGTTGTGCTCGTTTTTGACGCATACAAGGTGCCGGGCAACACCGGCGAACGGTTCAATTTTCACAATATCCATGTTGTTTACACAAAGGAGAGGGAGTTGGGCGATGTTTATATTGAAAAGCTTATCTCCGAGATTGGAAAAAACGACCGCGTGAGGGTCGTTACATCGGACAATTTGATTCAGCTTTCGGCGGTTCGCTTCGGTGTTCTGAGAATGTCGGCGGCGGAGTTTGAGCGTGAGGTCGATTCCGTTCACGCAAAAATCGGCAGATTTCTCGACGAAATAAAAGAGAAAAATCCCAAAACGAAAATTGATGAAATTGCAAAATTTTAAGGCAATACCGCACAATTGGGGTGTGCGGTATTGCCTTAGTTTTTTACTGCATAAGCATAATTAGCAAATGCGAGGCTGTTATTCCGCCGATAATTGCAGCGGCAATGCCCCAGTTATGCCAATTTTTAAAATCCCTCATTTTTTCGGCCGTTTTGAACATAGCCCAAACAAAGCAGAAGTTAAGCAATACAAACAAACCGATATTCAGGATAAACAAAAAAGCGAGTCTCTCATAAATCCTCCTATAAGCACATAAGCACTGCCTAATCAGCAGCACATCTTTTATTTTTGGAGCATTTCATAGACCTTCTGGTATTTTTCCTGAGAATATTCCTTGTCGAGGGAAAAATCGGTGCTGCCGGCAAGCTCGACGACACTCTTTTGGCTGCCGTCGAAGAATTTTTTTGCGTAGGAATTTATCTGATAAAGGGCTTCGCTGTAAGCGTCCTCGTCCTCAACCGTTGCAACGAGCGATTCAATCTCATCGTCCAGCGTGTCGCTTTCGGCAAGGTCGGAGTTTGAAAAAGCAATCAATCGAAGCGCAATGCTTGCTGCCTTAACAGAAGATCCTGCCGTGCCAAACGGGAAGGATTTTATATCGGCAAAGATATCCTTGACGGTGTCGGTCGGTTCAGCCGCTTCGGTGGTGGTTGTTGTTTGTGAAGCTGTTGTTTCGGCAACGGTGGCGTCGGTTTGACTTTCGGTAGTTGTTGCTGCGGTCGTCGGGTCATCATTGCCAAAGGGGAGGGAGCATGCGTTGAAAGAGGAGATTACGAGTGCGAATGCCGAAACAATCGCAAGAGTTTTGATAGCTTTTGACATAATCAGTTTCCTTTCTGTCGTTTAATGACCTTGAGTCTTGAGAAGTCCTCACGCTCTTTTTCGTCAAGAGCGTCGGAAATGAACTTGACGGTAGATGTGAATTTCGGAATCATAACATTGCTCAGAGCGTTTGTGCGCTTCTGAGTTTTTTTGATTGCGTCGGCAAGTCGCATGACATTGCTTTCAATTTCCGCCAGCCGAACCGTCAGCATTTTGACTTCCTCAAAGTTGATATATGCCTCATCAAGCAGTGAATTGCTTGAATTAAGACCGTAGTAAAAATATCTGTTGCGCTCATCGATCGAGATTTGCGGCAGCTCGACGCCCATAACGCTCCTGACGCTCATGTGCAGACCGTTGTCGAGAGGAACACATTCCGCAAAGGAGGAACAGTTACCCAGCGATATCTGCGCCTGCTCAAGAGCGTAATATGCCTTGGCGTATGCCGTGTTGATCTCGCTCTGTATGGTCGAAGCCTTTTCGCTCATCGTCATGATCTCACGGATAAGAATGTTTCTTTTCCTGTCCATAAGGTCATAGCCGAGCTTGGCAAGCTCCAACGATTTTTTTGTGGCAATGAGATTGTTTTTGGTCGGAAAAACCTTTGAGCCCATCGACTGTTCTCCTTTCGTAATGTTGATATTTGTTACGCCTTTGTTCGCGGCAAATTATTTGCCCTTATAATATTTTTCAATCGTCCTGTCGTCAACACGGTCAAGCTCTTCTCTCGGAAGCTTGGAAAGAAGCTCCCAGCCGAGGTCAAGCGTTTTCTGAATTGAACGGTTTTCGTAAGGCGACTGCGTGATAAATTTCGCTTCAAAGTCCTTGCCAAACTGCAAAAGCCGCTTATCCGAAGCGGAAAGCTCATCCTCGCCGATAACGCTGGCAAGGCTCTTTGCGTCTTGAACCTTTGCGTAGGACGAGAAAAGCTGGTTGGCAAGCGTGCTGTGATCCTCACGGGTGAAGCCCTCGCCGATACCGTCCTTCATAAGACGGGACAACGACGGAAGAATTCCGATCGGCGGATATATGCCCTTTGAATCAAGCTCACGGTCGAGAACGATCTGACCCTCGGTGATGTAGCCCGTAAGGTCGGGGATCGGGTGGGTGATATCGTCGTTCGGCATGGTGAGTATAGGAATCTGAGTGAGCGAACCATTCGAGCCTTCGATGATTCCCGCACGCTCATAGAGCGACGCAAAGTCGGAATAAAGATAGCCGGGGAAGCCCTTTCTTGCGGGAATTTCGCCCTTTGACGAGCTGAATTCACGAACAGCTTCCGCATACGATGTCATATCCGTCAGGATAACAAGCACATTCTTTTCAAGCGTAAACGCAAGGTATTCCGCAGCGGTCAGGGCGCATCGGGGGGTAATAATTCTTTCAACAATCGGGTCGTTTGAAAGGTTCAGAAACATAACAACCTTGTGCATAACATTCGCTTTTTCAAACGACGAGCGGAAGTAGCTTGCAACATCGTTTTTAACACCCATTGCGGCGAAAACGATTGCGAAGTCCTCACTGTCGGATATCGAGGCCTGACGAACGATTTGAACGGCAAGCTCGTTGTGTTTCATGCCTGAGCCTGAAAAGATGGGCAGCTTCTGACCTCTGATAAGCGTCATAAGCGCATCAATCGAGGAAATGCCGGTGTTGATATAGTTCTTAGGGTAAACTCTGGAAACGGGGTTGATCGGCGATGAGTTGACATCACGCTTTTCAACGGGATAGACCTCTCCAAGCCCGTCAAGCGGTCTGCCGAGTCCGTCAAAAACTCTGCCGACTATCTCAGGGGAAAGGCTCAATTCGATCGGGTGACCCGTCATTCTTGTCTTGGTATTGACGAGTGAAAGACCCTTCGTGCCCTCAAATACCTGAATGACGACCTTTTCACCCTCAATCTGAACGATACGGCCGGTTCTTGACGAGCCGTCCTCAAGGCGAAGCTCGACCATTTCATCGTAGGAAGCGTCCTTGATACCGTCAAGGACAATAAGCGAGCCGTTGATTTGGCTTAAGCCGATGTGTTCGATAATCATTTTGCGGTCGCCTCCTTTGAGCTGACAGAGGCAAGAGCATTGTCGATTTCCTTATAATATTCGTCGAACATATCCAGTCTGTCGTTAGGTATATCATATTTCATTTGAATCAGTTTGTCAAATAATTTAAGCTCCGTCACCTTTGAAAGCGGAATTTTAAGAGCGACTATCTCGTTGCTCTTGTGGTAAAGATAAAGGATTATCTGCATCATCTTCAGCTGCTTTTCAAGCGAAACATAGGTGTCGTCCTTGTGGAAGGCGTTTTGCTGGAGGAAGCCTACACGGATAACTCTCGCGGTTTCGATAATAAGTTTCTGATCATCGGGCAAAACATCCGAGCCGATGAGCTTGACGATTTCCATAAGGCTTGTTTCCTCGGCAAGAAGCGACGCAATTTCGTTTCTGCACGCCATAAAGTCAGAGCCGACATTCTTGTTGTACCACTGTGCCAGCTCGTTGAGGTATTCGCTGTAGCTGTCGTTCCAGTTGATTGCCGGGTAGTGACGGGCATAAGCCAGCGACTTGTCAAGCGCCCAGAAGCAGCGTGTGAAACGCTTTGTGTTCTGAGTAACAGGCTCCGAGAAGTCCGAACCCTGCGGAGAAACCGCACCGATAACGGATATAGAGCCGTCCTGTCCGTTAAGCGTTTCAACATAGCCGGCACGCTCGTAGAACTCGGAAAGTCTTGACGGCAGATAAGCCGGGAAGCCTTCGTCGGCGGGCATTTCTTCAAGTCGTCCGCTGATCTCACGCAGAGCCTCAGCCCAACGGGAGGTTGAATCCGCCATCATTGCGGTGTGGTAGCCCATGTCACGATAATATTCTGCGATTGTGATTCCCGTGTATATTGAAGCCTCACGGGCGGCAACGGGCATATTCGATGTGTTTGCGATAAGCACCGTTCGGTCGGTGAGCGGTCTGCCGGATTTCGGGTCGGTGATCTCGCCGAATTCTTTAAGAGCCTGCGTCATTTCGTTTCCACGCTCGCCGCAGCCGACATAGATAATTATATCTGCGTCGCACCACTTGGCAAGCTGGTGCTGCGTCATTGTTTTTCCTGTGCCGAAGCCGCCGGGGATAGCGGCAGCACCGCCTTTTGCAAGTGGGAACAGCGTATCAATTACACGCTGACCTGTGATAAGCGGCTTTTCGGGCGGAAGTCTTTTTGTAATCGGTCTTGGCGTTCTGATAGGCCATTTGCGGCAGAGCGTAAGCTCATGAAGCTTGCCAAGCTCGTCCTTTAATGTGATTATTGTATCATTGACCCTGTATTTTCCGTCAGGCTTGACATCGACGACCTCGCCGCTAAGCTCGGGCGGAACCATTATCTTGTGTATAAGAGCCTTCTCCGGCGTTGTTGCGTAGACTGCGCCGCCCTTGAGCTTGTCGCCCTTTTTAACCGTGACTGTAACATCCCACTCGGTCTCCTCATTAAGCGACGAGGGATGAAGTCCTCTCGGAATAAATGAGCCTGCGCTTGCGGCAATATCGTTGAGCGGATTTTCGATTCCGTCAAAAATATTGCTGAGTATTCCGGGACCGAGAGTTATACAAAGTGGAGAGCCGGTCGGAAAAACGGGGTCGCCGGGCTTGAGTCCCGAGGTTTCCTCATAGACCTGAATAACGGTTTCGCCGCTGTCGATTCTGATTACCTCGCCGATAAGGCGCTGATTTCCGACGAATACCATTTCGGTCATTTGCAGGTCGGTTTTTCCCTTAACAGAAACAACAGGGCCGTTTATTGAATATATAGCATTTTCCATTGTGTTTGCTCCTTCTGTCAAAGAGATAAGGATAAGCCGGAGTAGCTGTAGAAATTTTGCTTTTCGGCCTCAAGGCGTGAGTCGAGCGTATCGTCGGCAGTCATAGCGGTGCGTGAATTTTCACCCTTGCAGCCGCCGAGCTTTATAAGCTCATCGTACCTGACCTCATTGCCGAGAGCCTTGATTTCGGCTTCGAGCTTTTTGTCGTCGGGCTTGAGAATGATAACGGCGTCGCTGCCGATTGCAGCCTTGATGTTTGCCACGCTTTTGATGATGAAATCATGATATTCATCGCCTGCGGCAAAGGTCTTGATTTTCTCGATCGCACGGGCGAAAACCTCATCGGTAATTTCGCTGCGGCGAACGACCAGCTTCTCGATCTCCTTAGTCTCGTTTTCGGATAGCTCGGCGTTGATTTCTTCGTTAAGACGGTCAAATTCGCTGCTTCTGACCGGACGAACATTCTGACGGGCAAGACGACGGGTCTTTTTGATCTCGTTCTCGATGTAATCGTCAACATCTTTTCTGATTTTATCGCAGCGTGCTGCGGCGTCCGAATTTATTGCCTGGCGAAAACGCTCTGTTTTGTTCAAGTTGCTGTTCAAAATTACTCCTCCTTCTGGAGCTTCGATATTGCCTTATATTTTAATTCCGATCGCTTCGCTTACATAGTCGGCGATCGAGTTGCTTGTGCCGTCGGAATGTCTGTCGGGGATCTCGATTATCAGCGGCAGCGAGTGCTCCTTGCGGAATGCGGAAATCTCGTCCGAGCAGAGGGATACAAGCGTTTGATTGATGAGGATTATTCCGATGTCGGGATTCTGAGCCGCCTTTTCAAAAAGCCCGTGAACCTCGCTCCTGCTTTCGGTCACAGTGCCTTCAATTCCTGCAAGGCGCATACCGAGAGCCGTGTCCTCATTGTCACAAATCAGATAAAGACGCATAAGCTCACCTTAGATCTTGTTGAGGATAAGGATTGAAATAACAACGCCGTAAAGAGCGATAGATTCGCCGAGGGCAACGAAGATAAGTGCCTTACCGAAGGCTTTGGCGTCCTCGCTTGTTGCTGCGATAGCTGCCGGTGCGCCCGCTGCAACGGCGATACCGCCGCCGACGCCCGAAAGACCTGTAACGATAGCGGCGGCAAGAAGTCCGAGACCCTTTCCGTTATCGGAATCGGAAGAAGCGGTTTCTTCTGCCGTTTCGCTCTGAGATGTCGTTGTGGCATCGCTTGCTGTGTTTTCATTGGCAGCCGATACGGAGAATGTAACGGCGCAAACTGTGATTGCGATCACTGCGAATGCGATAAGGTTTCTTGCAAGCACCTTTTTGCCGGAAATGCCTCTTGACTTGCGGTTGAAGGAGTATGCGAAAAGTGCCGTAAGAGCGGCGATGGGGAGAACTGCGATAAGAACATAAAACAATGACATGGTTATTACCTCCGAAAATTATTTTTTAACCGTTATAACTACGCTTTCGTTGTCCTCTGATTTTGAGGGCTTGAAAGCATTTTTGATGCTGAAAAATACACCCTTGTTTTTGCGTGTGCCTACACTGTTGAAGGGCTTGCCGTCACCGGCGTAGAATCGGCTGAACATCTCGTAAAATTCAAGTCTCAATACCTGGATTCCTGTCAGAAGTCCCTCAAGGGCGATAACTATAATGTTGCCGAAAATCATCGAGATGACGCCGCCGACAGAATATTCGTCGCCTGCCAGTGATGAGAAAACCATCATCATGCCGGCATGAACAAGAACGAATGCGCCGACTCTGAGGAATGAAACGGTGTTGCTGAAATAGGTCAGGATATACTCGATAACCTCAAAGAAATTTTGCATGATGTAGTCCGCCCATTTCTCGGGCATATAGTTTTCTTCCTTGTCAACCATTCCGATAAGTATCTCCTGGAAGAAGAGAAGCAATATGCAAACGATTGCGACGGTTACGACAACTCCCGTCGGGAGAATCGTCTTGCCGGACATGAAGCCGACGACCGCACACACGAGCGTTGCGTAAAGAATTATGCCGACAACGCCGTTTGTGCCGAATAACGCACTGCCGAGCTTCTTGTTTTTCAGTGAGCAGACGATGTTAAGACACATTGAAATAATAACGAGCGCAACACCTATACCGATTGCAAGCAGCAGCACGGTGTTGATCGAATCCATGACCGAAAGCGGCTTGCCCGGAAGTCCTACCGCATGATAAAGAGGATCGAGCAGCTCCTCATATCCGAATACCGAGCCGACCATCAGTCCGAAAAATGCCGAGCTCATGCCGCAGGGAACGAGGATTTTTGCAAGCTTTGCTCCCTTGAGCCTGTAGAAAAGATATCCGCCGATTGCAAGCACAAGTCCCTGACCCAAATCGGCAAACATGATGCCGAAAAGCAGAGAATAGGTGATTGCGACAAAGGGGGTGATATCAACTCCGCCGTAGGAGGGAAGTCCGTACATTTCAACGAACATCTCAAACGGGCGGAAGGGCTTTTTGTTCCTGAGCTTAACGGGAGGATTGCTTCTTTTCTCCTGCTCCGGGTCGGCGTCCTCAAAGGTAACGCCGTCCAGCTTTTCTATATTTTGCTTGAAGCGGGCGTAGCTCGATTTCGGAACCCAGCCGACATAGATGAAGTAGTCGGAGTCGGAATCCTTCGCCGCATAGCGTCTGAGGTCAAAGGCAAGGCTTGCAACCTCAAGATAGGCATGAACCTGTTCGCAGTGCTCGGAATTTTCCGCCCAGAAATTTGCGATTTCCGTGTCGATTTTGTTAAGCTCCTCGGTAAGCTTTTCTTTTTCGGAGTTGAGCTTGGCGAGTATCTCTTTCGGTGTACCGGTTGAAAACGGAATACGAATTCTGTCAAAATAGAGCGAAGCGAAAATTCTGTCAACCTCGTCTATCTGCGCTCTCGGAGCGGAGTAAATGCCCCAATGGCTCTTTTCATCAACCGACGATTCAAGGAAAACGAAAAGATTGTTGCTTTCGTATGCCTTGAGCTTCGGGTAGCAGTCCTTGGGGATACTGCCGAAGCGAACCTTCAAAAATTCGCAGGAGAGAAGCTCCTCAATCGGGACATCGATTCCGATGAAATGATTGAACTGCTCCGCAGACGCTTCGACCTCCTGCAGCTTGTCGGAAATTTCGGTTCTTTTTGCAAAGCTTTCCGAAAGCTTCTCCTTGAGGGTGTCGATATAGTCAAATTCGTTTGAATCGACTATTATTTCATCGCCCTTGAAGGTGTCCTTGAGCGTGACGCCTGCGATCGAAGCGATTTCTTCTATCTTCTGAATGGAAGATGAATATGGATTTTCCTCGTTCAGCGGCGTAAATCCGAGTGAATCGGAAATATAATCCATTGCGTTTTCCGGATGGAAATCGCCGCTGATACAGCAGGATGTTATAAACTCATCAAGATGCTCAACAAGACCGTAAGTCCTGACGAGTTTCATTTTTTCTATTGCCAAAACACAGCCTCCTAACTTTCTGTTCCGATCAAAACGGAACGGGCTTTATCCGCCGGGATATTGTATTTTATTGCCTCAACGATGTGAATGATGTTTCGCACCTCGTTTTCGGCAAGGAAAAGGTAACAAAGCATGACCGCCGTCGGGTTCGTATAATAACGGAAGCCCTTGAGCTGCTGTTTAATAAGCATTTCTCTGGTTGCATTTTCGATGTATTTGAAATCAACCTTTGAAAAATCCTTTTTATAATAGGTATTGGGGATTATTTTCACGATGTCCGTTGCGTTTTTTGCTTCGGCTATCGCGGTTAGATCCTTTTCACTGAAATTCGTACAGCTTTGAACGCCGAAATCACGAATGAACATTTTGTTCGGACTGCCGAAATTCAAAAGCCTGTAAGCTCTTGTCAGCGTATACATATCAAGCCTGTAGTTGACCGTTTCGTAGATTTCCTTTTTCTTGCGCCGATCCTTTGAGAGCTTAATTGATTTAACAAGAAAGGAGAATCTGTATTTGTTAAGGTCATTTTCTATCAGTATGAACATTCCGTCGTCGGAATAATTGTCACAATAGCGTTCAAGAATTTTTTTGTAATCCGTGTGCTCAAGCACCACGAGCAGATCCGAATAGCTCCTGACCTTTGCCAGCTCGTAAAGATCTATGTCCGTTTTGCTGTTGAAGAACGGCGGCAGGGAAGAAAGGTATTTCTCCGGCTTGCCGGCGATAAGCAGCTGTATCATTGTCATAAGCTGCCTGATGTCGTTCTGAACAACAAAATAACGGTAAAAATTCTCGCCTGCCGAAAGCTGATATTCACAAAGCTTTTCGCATTTTTTCAAAAGACTCACCTTGAGAATCTCCTCGATTTGCGATGAGTCAATGTTGGTAGGCAGAGCGTCGAAATCCGAGCGGAAATATGTTCTTGTTTTAAGATAATTTGCAAGCTCGCCGAGGGATTTGCAGTTGAGCATATCATTGTAATTCTCTTTTGTAAGCCTTTTGCCGTACATTGCGTGTGCCTTAGCCGTTACGGCGTTGTCGGCGTATGATACCGCCATTGAGTTCACCTCCCAAACGCTCACAATATCACAAAACAACCGGTGCTGCCGATTGCCTGTCAGTTTTTCGTAACATTTTCAAAAATTTTATCGACCCATTTGTCTGAGTTCTTTTTGCAGAGGTCTTCCATGCCTTCAAGGATTTTTTTGTTTCTCTCTCCGACCTTTTCAAGGTAGGTGTTGCCCTCCGTACGCTGCTTTTGGCTCTTTTTCAGAGCAAAATCGAGAGCCTTTTGGTTTTCTTCTTCGGTAATGCGGGCTTTCTTTTCGCTCAGCTCGGCAACCTCTTTGTCGCGATATGCTTCAGCCTCTTTAACCTGCTCGCAGGCCTGCTTATCCATATCAAGGATCACTCGAAGCATTTCTTTCATTCTATCACCCCATATCGTTTAAGGTAACACCGCACAATTGCACTCTGATTTAACCGGCAGTTACCCTTGAATCTATTTCCGTCATGCTGCACGAAAAAACTTGACTTGCGCCGGCAAGCCGGGGAATTTTTGCACACCCTGACGAAAAATCTTACTGCGCAATCCGCACACCCCAATTGTACGGCATCGCCTTAATTCAATCACACATTATAGCACTTTTTAATAAAAATGCAATGGTTATTTTGTACAATTCGACACCGTTTTTTTAGACGAAAAAGACGAAGATTTCGTTGAAAAAAATGCGGAAATATTGTAAAATGATAATAGGAGGGTTCATAATGAAGCTTAGTTATATAGTTCCGGTATACAATGTTGAAAAGTATATAAACGAGTGCCTTGACTCTATCCTCGGGCAGAGCTTTGACGGCTATGAAATCATTCTGGTTGACGACGCTTCTCCCGATAATTGCCCTCGCATTTGCGACGAATATGCTGCAAAATATCCGGATATTATAAAGGTAATACATAAACGCAATGCAGGACCTGCTGCGGCAAGAAATGACGGGTTAAAAATCGCAACAGGAGATTATATATGGTTTTTTGACAGCGACGATGTTCTCACGGACGATTGTGCAAATGAAGTTTATGAAACCGCATCGAAAAAGAATGTCGATATTTTGCAAATGTCATTTATGTCCTTTCATGACGGAAAGAACGACTTCTATAAGACCGAGTCTGTTTTCGAATATGATAAAGTAATTGGACACAAGGAAATAATAAGATATGTTGCAAGCTCAAATACGGGGCGAAGTGTGGTCTTTGCATGGCGCAATATATATAGGAGAGCTTTCCTGAACAATAACAATGTTTTGTTCGACCAATCATTGAAAATGCTGGAGGATCCGCCGTTCAACACCCTCGCATTTCTCAAGGCCGAAAGCTTTGCGGCGGCGGACATTCCGATATATGCGTACAGGATAAGGAAGGACAGCCTGCAAAGGAAGAAATATGTAAAGGACTATGATACCGTGATGGAGTATCAATGGAGGCTCAAAAGGAAATATTTTCGTGAAAACTCGGGTAATGACAGCTTGTTTTACAAGGATCTTGCAGAGTTCACGGTCAAGACCAATCTGCCGGTGCTGCTTTCAAACATTTATTACAATGAAGTAGACGGAAGATACGGTCTGCTGAAAAGAATCGGAAATTCGGAGATGCTTCGCACCTCGTTTGAAGAATACGACATCAACGACTTCAAGTCAAAATCACTTGACTGGTGGGCGACGCTTTTTATCAAAAAGAAGCTCTATGCGCTTGCACATTTGATTTGTAAAAATATCCTATATAAATAGTATCAGGCAACTCATACATAATAGTAAATCGCACTTCACTAAGAGGCTGCGATTTATTTTTTTGCAATCAGCTTTTGTGACAAAAAAATCGGCAAGCGGAGAATATAATCTACCTGAGGTGGTGAGAATGACAGTCTATGCCGATGTGCTGGTTGCGGTGAATTTGTTCGTGAATTATGCACTGCTGCTTTGCTCGTCGCTTATTTTAAAAAACAAGCTTTCCGGCTTGCGACTGCTTGCGGGTGCGGCGATAGGCAGTGCTTACGGCTTGGTGATATTTCTGCCGGAAATCCCGATTTATTTTGAGCTGCCGATGAGAACGGCGGTGAGTGCGGCAATAGTCCTTGCCTCGTTCGGCTTCCGTAATATCCGTCGATTTTTTCGCTGCTTTTTCACCTTTTTTGCCGTGACCTTTGCCTTTGGGGGAATTATGCTCGTACTTTGGGTGACGGTTGCGCCGGTCGGCATGATATACAACAACGGAACGGTTTATTTTGATATCAACTTGTCCGTGCTTGCGATATCAACGGTTGTCTGCTTTGCGCTTGTCAGCCTGATTTCACGGCTCATTGCCCGAAAAGCGCCGATAAATTTGATTTATACGCTGAATGTAACAAACGGCGAACGCATGATATCCGGCGTGGCTCTTTGCGATACGGGGAATTCGCTCGTCGAAGGCTTCAGCGGCTACCCTGTGATCATCGGCGAATACGACACTCTGCTCGGAGTTTTGCCGCAAAGCGTGATTGATTATTACGAAAATCCGACGGCGTGCTCCGATGCGTCAAATCTGCGGCTGATAGTCTGCAAGACGGTTTGCGACGCTGCCGTGCTGCCGTCATTCAGACCGAAAAGCGTCGAGGTCGTTTCATTCGGCAGGAGGATAAAAACAGATGAAGTTTATATTGCCGTGACGAAAAAGCGTCTCGGCGGCGGTGAATTTGATTTTATTTTCAATCCAAAACTGTTTGACGGAGTGAATGACCATGAAGCTGATAGAAAAAATAAAAAAGCTCCTGCTTCAATTGATGCAGGAAAACACGATACATTATGTAAACGGACCCGAAACGCTTCCGCCGCCGCTGTCAAAGCAGGAGGAGCAGTCGGTGATGGAGGAGATATTAAAAGGAAACGACAGCGTTCGGGAAAAGCTGATAGTCCACAATCTGCGGCTTGTGGTGTACATAGCGAAAAAGTTTGAAAGCTCCGGCGTGGGCATTGAGGATCTTGTTTCAATAGGAACAATAGGGCTTATCAAGGCGGTCAATACCTTCTGCCCCGAAAAGAACATCAAGCTTGCGACCTATGCCTCACGCTGCATTGAGAACGAGATACTCATGCATCTTCGCAAAACAGGCTCACAGCGCAATGAAATATCCATAGACGAGCCACTGAATGTTGATTGGGACGGAAACGAGCTGCTGCTCTCGGATATTCTCGGCAGTGATCCCGACCTCATCAACCGTGACATCGAGCTTGAGGACGAGAAAAATCTGCTGCTGAGAACGATAAATTCAATGGGAGAGCGTGAAAGAACGATAATGTCCATGCGTTTCGGGCTGAACGGCCGGCGTGAGCACACCCAGAAGGAGGTTGCGGATATGCTCGGAATTTCGCAAAGCTATATTTCAAGGCTCGAAAAGAAGATAATCGCTTCCTTAAAAAAGGAAATCGAAAAAGCAACATTGGTTTAAGACAACGCCTTAATTGTGCGGTATTGCCTTAGAGCTTCATGAATTTGAAGCTGCCGTAAAAGCAGGTGTCGAGAAGCTCGGAGGGCAAGCGGCTGTTTTCGCAAAATGCGGAATAAAGCTCTGCGTCCGGGCATATTGCATTGATGCTTCTCGGAATGTTTAACGCAGCCTGAATTCTTCTGATTCTTTCGATAAGGCGGTCGATTGAAAAAGAAATATCCTCGCCCGAGCGGGAAAGCCCGACGCTGCGTGCCAGCTCCCCAAGTGCGTCGCAGCGGCTGTGCTCAAGATATTCGGGGATACATATCGCTGCCGCAGTCTGCTTCTTTATGCCGAGCTTTGCGAAAAAAGCCGTTAGCTCGTCAAGAGACGGGTCGCAGCCCACGGAGCTTTCGTGAGCCAGAACGGCGCAGTACATTGCATATTGCAAGCGTGCGATCGACTTAAAATTCCCCCTGTATGCGCCGACGGCGTGGTTGATGATGCTTGCTGCACCCGAAAGCGCAAGCGAAGCAATGACATTGTTGTTGCAGGAGATAACAGTCTCCGCCGCATAGGCAAGGCATGACATTGCGTCGTAGGCGACCGTGCCGGAGGTTATCTGCATTGCAAGCTCAGGGTCAAGCACGACTTCGCTTGGCGAAGTGCGGTAGATACGGTGCTCCGCTTCGGGAAAATCGGTCATTGAACAGGAGGAAAAATACGGCACGGCGCAAAATTTTACTCCGCTTTGATACGAGATGAGAGTGGCTGCGTCAAGAAGACGGGCACTGCCGACAGCCACAAGCTCGTCCGGCTCGTTTTCGGAAATATATTTGATGGCATTTTCGTAAAGTCCGTTAAGCTCTGCCGAAATCAGAAGCTTTATTTTCGCTATTCTTTCACCGAGCGCAGTTCTGATACAGTTGAGCGTTTCCGTTTGCTGGGCGCTCTCGGCGTCGGACAAAAGCAATATGCTTTCACAGCTACGGGACTGCGCAAATTTTTTCACGGAATCGCTGCCGAAAAAGATTTTTCGGGGCAAAGAAATTTCAGACATAAGACAACTCTCCTTTTTGACTTATTATTTTCAAAGAGGAGAGATTTATTCTTAAGGCGATACCGCACAAATCGAGGCGCACGCCTTGCTTGAATATGTTTCCGTCATGCTGCACAAAAATTCCTTGACTTGCGTCAGCAAGCCTACAAAATTTTTGTACAACCT
>CAVFTC010000026.1:0-22908 GCA_963625295.1 Bacteroides faecis | reverse complement strand
AAATCTGCCGATTTTCTGCCAAAAAGTCAATTCATTTTCCTCGACAACATCTGGAATAGCTTCAATGATTTCTGTCATTATGTCAGAAATATCCTCCGAGTTCTCAGCAATATAGCTTTTTCCACCCGTTCCCTCTGCAAGATAATTAAAGCATTCCACAGTTTCTGAACTTGAAGATGTTGCAATTGTGAAAAGTGTTACCTTGCTTCTTGAGCTATCTTGAGCACCTATAGAAGCCCGTGCAATACTTCTATCCTCTATATATTCATTATAACCGGTTTTGTCACTCACGAGTTTATTAATTGCCATGTCCTTTGTGTAATTTGTATTCGGTTCAGGATCAAGCGCAGGTGCATCACCCATAAGAATTGCCGCTTTTCCAGCCTCGTCTCTCCAGCTGAGTTCACTCAAGCCATCAATAAGAGCAGAGCATATTGTTTCTTCCCAATCGCCACCATCTCCTAAAGACAGATTGTTTATTGCTGCAATAATAGAATCGTAATCGTTCGTAAAATCAAGCTGAACTTTATAAGGATAGTCGCTTGAATCACCTGTTCTTGAATAGAAGTCTCTATAGTCTACAATCGCCACTCTGTAGTTTATAAGACCATTTGCCTTAAGATCGTTAAGATATTTTGTCATATCTTGCTTAACCTGATCAATTTCACCACTCATAGATCCCGTTGTATCGATTACAAACGCCAAGTCAAGTTTGCTGATTTTTGCCGCATCTGCACCTACAGCAAATGCGGAAACCAAAACTACCACTGTCAAAATAATGCTAATGATTTTTTTCATTGTTTTATATCCTCATTTCATATTTATATTCGTTTTGATACAGGGTCAAAACGTAAGCCCTTTCCCAAGTGCTCCTTTCCTTGTATTTATTTTATCGGGTCGGGCTATGCTCGGGATTCGTTCGCCAAGGCACGGCACTTCCCGTAAAAATACAGTGTGGTTCATTTCCTCTTTCCGATAGAATGTCTAAAGGCGAAACGCAGATCGGGAGGGATCAGCATTTCGCCTTTACACTATAGTTATATAAACCTCCCCCGTGAAGCATAGATCATGCGATCAGGGCTTCACCTCGGATAAGCACCGGTGGATTAAAAATCCAAAAGCACACAATCAACGGCAGTTATCCGCTTCGTGCCGGCGTTTTTGGCGTCGGCGTCACATTACGGTAATATTTTACTACGCATATCACAAAAAAACAACCTGTGACCGACTTTTTGCATTTTCCAAAAGTCGGTCACACCCCCCTTTTTGGCAATATTTCGTATGATTGCACAATTTATGTGTATTTTTCTGCACATTTGTTGGTGATTTTTAATTCTATATAAGCATAATATTTGCCCGTTTTGCTTGCCATTTTTTCACAATTCTCAAATTTATTTTCTGTTTGGTAATATTGCTCCGATTTTTCCAAAATAAACCCGATATTGGAAATGCCGAAAATGCAAAAAGCCATGATCGATTTTAGATGATTTCGGCAAATTCTGCGTTGGAATTTTCAGAGATGTAAAAGAAAAAATTTCTTTATCCCCACCGGCTCTACGAGCCACCTCCCCTTGAATCATTCAAGGGGAGGCATGATAGATTGTAGATTTTAGATGCTGGATGTTAGATGTGCGATAAATTAAAATGCTGCATTTTTCCGTAACATCATCTAACATCTTCCGTCTCCCGTCTAACATCTATCTGCGGAAACATTTTTGATAAAAGATTGAAAAAAGGGACAAAGTATGATATTATAAATATAATCTGTACAGGAGGTATGAATATGAACAAGTACAAAATCATTGCTTTACTGCTTATATTGGCTCTGTCCGTGTGCTCTTTTTCGGCGTGCGGCAACTCGGCAACTCCCGGAGAAAAGAACGACAAGCTTATTTCCGAGGCTCCCGACGAGCTGGATATCGTTGACGACGAGCTTAAAAAGACCGCCGAAGAGGTCACGGCGATAACCGGCGCAACCGACGCAAACGGCAAGGTTACCGACGCAACGGGAATCACCGACAAGGCCGGCCACAAAATCTATTCGACCGGTCTTACGGACGACTACGGCAAGACGATCTACACCACGGGCAAGAAGGATTCAAAGGGCAACATTCTTTACACAAAGAACGAGGTTGACACCTTCGGCGATATGATCTATTACACCGGAAAAATGAAAAACGGTAAGCTCGAGCTTGAGCAGACGAACGAAACGCCGGACTACTCCTCAAACGAGGTTCCGACGACCAAAGCTTCCTCAAGCAAGATTACTACCTCAACGACCGTCGGCATCGACAACCCCTCGAAGAAGAAGGTTGACGAGGTCAAGTGCGAATACACAAAATATTTCGGCGGCACGGGTCTTGACGCTTTCAGAGATATCATAGGCTGCAAGGACGGCGGCTTCATTGCCGCAGGAATTTCCGGCTCAAAGGACGGCGACTACGAGGGCGTTTCCGGCGAATGGGAGGTTCAGCACACCTCGCTCGTCAAATACTCCGTTGACGGAAAGGTTCAGTGGAAATACATAACCGGCGGCGACAATCAGGTCAACTTCAACGATGTTATCGAGCTGAAGGACGGCACGATCATTGCGGCAGGTCAGACTGCGGCAACAAGCGGCGATGTCGTTAAAACTGCGGGCACGAACTCGGCATTCATCGTTCGGCTCAAGGCGGACGGAACATTCATGTGGAAATATGTTTTCCCGTCTGATTCTTCCTCAACGGGCGAATACATCAGCTCGCTTGCCGCAACACCCGACGGCGGCTTCGTTGCGGGCGGCAAGGCGATCTCCGAGTCAGGCTTCTTCACCGGCACTCAGGAGGGCGGCACGAAGGCATTCATCTTTAAATTTGACAAAAACGGAAACATCAAATGGCGCAAGGTACTCCAGGGCACAAAGTCGAACAACATCACCGCTCTGGCGGTCACCTCGGGCGGAGATATCTATGCAACCTGCGTAACGATGTCCTCCGACGGAGATTTTTCCGGAATAAGCTACAATAAAATTCAAACCGCAAACACCGTGCTCCTCAAGCTCAACAAAAAGGGTGAGCTTGACTGGGCGGAATATCTCCAAGGCTCGGGCTTGAGCGAATACAACACCGTTGCCGCAACGGACGACGGCGGCTGCGTGGTCGGCGGAACATTCACGATCTACAAGAGAGCCGACGGAATTTACACAAGGAACTACGGCAAGCGTGACGGCTATGTGCTCAGATATAATTCCAAGGGCGAGGTATGCTGGTCAAGGCTTATCGGCGGCTCGGACAACGACTCCGTAACGGGAATCGTTTGCGTTGAGGGCGGCTATGCCGTTGTCGGTCAGTCCAAATCCGCAACCGAGGACTTCCAGGGCTACAAGGTCGGCGGCGGCGAGGACGGATATATCCTCTACCTCAACGACGAGGGCAAGACAACCTCGACGGTGCGCCTCAACGGCGAGCAGGACGACGGCGTTATGGACATCGCCGTGCTTGACGACGGCTCGGTTGCAATCGCCGGCTGGACAAAGAGCAACGAGCAGGCATTCAACGGCTCAAACGCAAACAAGCAGTATATGGGCTATGTCAGCAGGTATACGGCTACAGTAAAATAAATGTAAGCCGTCGTATTTGGCGATACGGCGGCAATTTTTAACGAGGTTTTTATGAAGCACAGAGAAATTTTCAAAGACGCAAGGTGGCTCAGTCCACACGGCTCGCTTGATGCGGCACTGTTCCGCTCGGAGATTGAAATTAAAAATCCGGTTCAAAAGGCGGAAATAACCGTTTGCGGACTCGGCTGGTTTATACTTTACATAAACGGCAGGCGTGTCGGTGCAGACGAGTTTGTTCCGGCGTATTCGGACTACCACGCAAGACCCGATATGTATCTCATCTATCCGCTCAACGACGAGCAGACCCACCGAATTTATGTTATGAAATACGATGTTTCAAAATATCTTCACGAGGGTAAAAACATTCTCGGCTTTGAGGTCGGCGGCGGCTATTATCACCAGACGGCTCGCAAGGGCGAGGGCGATATGAATTACGGCAACATCAAGCTTTGCTACAGGCTCGAAGCAGACGGCGAAGAATTCTGCTCCGACAGAAAGGCTGTTGTCTGCTCACCGGGATATTTCAAAAGTTCAAACCTTTTCGTCGGCGAAACGCTTAATTTTACGGGCTTTGACCGCAGCTGGAACACTGCCGAGGGTACGCTTGCCGGCTCGGAAGAACCGCTTGAAATCGTGCCGCCGAGAAGCGAATTTTACATTCAGGACTGCCCTCCCGACAGGGTGACGGAAACGCTGAAGCCGGAGCTTGTCAAGGATTTCGGCGAATACTCGGTCTACAAAATCGAGCGAAACATCACCGGCTACCCTGTTGTCACCTGCGACAGACCGGGCGAAACGGTGGTTATGGAATGTGCGGAGGAAATCAACGATGATCTGACCCTGAATAACTGGTCGGTGGGCTACAACGAGCAGCGGCAGATTGAAACATTTATAACCGACGAGGGAAAATTTTACCACCCGGTTTTCTGCTGGTTCGGATTCAGGTATTTTACACTGACCAACAATGCGAAGCCGGTTGAGATTCGTGTGATTCACTCCGATGTCGATGTTACCTCGGACTTTGAATGCAGCGACGAAACGCTTAACTGGTATTACAACGCTTTTGTGAACACTCAGCTTTCAAACATGCATTCCGGTGTTCCGTCGGACTGTCCGCACCGTGAAAGACTCGGCTATACGGGCGACGGTCAGCTGACCTGCAATGCGGTCATGACGGAATTTGACGCCGAGAGCTTTTTCAGAAAATGGATAGCCGACATATGGGACTGTCAGGACAAGACAACGGGTCATGTTCAGCACACCGCACCCTTTGCCGGCGGCGGTGGCGGACCCTCGGGCTGGGGCGGAGCGATAATCAGCGTTCCCTATCATTTCTACCGTCATTACGGCCACAGAGATGAGCTTGAAACCATGTTCCCGTCGATGGAAAAATACATAGAATACATGGAAAGCCGCACCGAGAACGGACTCATCGTTCGGGAGGAAAAGGACGGCTGGTGTCTTGGCGACTGGTGCGCACCGACTCAGATTGAAATTCCGGAGGAATTTGTCAACACTACGATGCTTATATCACGGCTTCGGCAGATGATTTTCTGCGCCGAGGTTCTCGGCAGACCATTTGATAAATACGAAAGTCTTGTTGAAAAATACTCAAGAGCAGTAACGAAAAAATATTTTGACGAAATGACAGGCGACTTCTTCAACAACATTCAGGGAGCGAACGCCTTTGCTGCGGACTGCGGACTCGGCGACGAAAGGACGGTTGAGCACATCGTCAAAAAATACAGCAAAAAGACCGAATTCGACACGGGAATTTTCGGCACGGAGATACTGCTCAATGTGCTTTACAAAACGGGCAACGGCGAGCTTGCAACCCGACTGCTTGCCAACAAGGGCGAGGTTTCCTTTGACTTTATGCGCAGAGCCGGAGCAACGACCCTCTGGGAAAACTGGAACGGAGAGTCGTCGCACTCTCACCCGATGTTCGGTGCAAGCACGGAGTTCCTCTTTGAGGAAATTCTCGGAATAAAGCAGACGGAAGGCTCTGTCGGATACGACAGGATTGTTGTTGCGCCTGTTTTTCCTGAATTTCTCAGCTTCGCAAAGGGTAAGATTACAACTGCTCATGGCGAGATCGGCGTTTCGTGGGAGCGCAGTGAAAAGGAAATAAACCTCTGCATTGATCTGTGCGGCGGAATCAACGCTTCACTCCTTGCAGGCGGCGAAAAAATCTCTCTTGCCGAGGGAAGAAACATAAGGAGCGTGACTGTATGAACATATGGCATGACATTTCACCGAAAAGAATTTCACCGGAGGACTTTGTCTGCGTTGTGGAAATTCCGAAGGGCAGCAAGAAAAAATACGAGCTTGACAAGGAAACGGGTCTGATCATTCTTGACCGAATTCTTTACACCTCGACCCACTATCCGGCAAATTACGGCTTCATTCCGAGGTCGCTCGGCGACGACGGCGATCCGCTTGATGTGCTTTTGCTCTGCTCGGAGCCGCTTGAGCCGCTCACTCTTTGCCGTGCATATCCCATCGGCGTTATTGCGATGATAGACAACGGCCGCAACGACGAAAAGATAATCGCAATTCCGTTCAACGACCCGAATTACAATATCTATACCGATATCGACCAGCTTCCCAAGCATATTTTTGACGAAATGCGTCACTTCTTCTCGGTTTACAAAACGCTTGAGAACAAGGAAACTGCCGTCAATGAGGTTAGCGAACGCAGCGTAGCAATCAAGATAATTTCCGAAGCGATTGACAATTACATAGAAAACTATTGCAAATAAGCAAAGGCAATACCGCCGAACTCAATTGTGCGGTATTGCCTCAGTCAAGTAAAATCCCCCGGCGGAGGCTTTCCGTCGGGGGATAATTTTTTTACCGTTAATCTTCTGCGGGAGCAGTCCAGTTGATGGTGTAGTTTTCGGTCGAGTCATAGTTGAACGAGAACGGAACAGTTCCGAGATCGGCAAGAGTGCCCACGCCGGTAAGCTCGGTCGAAACAACAACATTTCTTGAAAGCTGAAGCTCAAGCAGACTGTCGTCAGTCTTTGAAAGCTTTGCACGGATCATGCCCTCACCGTACTGTGCGCTGTAGTCTCCTACGGTTACAACGCTGTTGACAACATCAAAGTGGGAAAGGATCTCCTTGTCGTCCATGATATTGTAAAGCTTGCCGTAAACGCTGTCCGTCTGGTTGGGATTCGTTTCGGGATAAATCTTGATAACGATTATGTAGGTTGCACCTGTGCCGTCGTCCTTGTTCTCGGCAAAATATGCGGAACGAATGTCGGCATTTGTGAGCACGGGAGCTTCCTCCGAGCCAAAGGTCGGGAAAATATCCTTGTTGCTCTCGCCGTAGGCTGTCTCTGCGGAAAAGCTTTCCTTTGTGATAGCGTTTGCAACGGTCTTGAAGGCTGCTTTAACATATTCGTTTTCGCAAGCGTCCTTCTGCTCACCGCTCATGCTTGCGCCCTGGCTAATGCTGTAGCTGATAGCCGGGTCGCCCTTTTTGGCGTCGGCAATGGCAGCATTGAACCTTGAAAGAATCTCCTCTGTTGTTGTAGGTACGGGTGATTTGTAATCAAATGTTTCCTCCTCCTCTTCGCCGCAAGCGCACAGCGAAAGAACCATGAGCAATGCAAGCAAGAGTGACGAAAATTTTACAAATTTTTTATTCACAATGCCAACTCCTTCTGAGCAATAATAATTTCACTTTATGATTATATCATAAAACTTTCAAAAATCCAATAGTTTTGAGGAAAATATTTGTATAGGCATTGCCTCACTATTGAGGTGTTGTCTATATATCCCTCAGCCTTGGTTAGATTCCCTTCTCGTCAAAGTCGAATACAGTTTCAAGAGCTATCTTCAAGCCGATTTCAAGAGTCTTCGGGTCAAGGTTATCCTCGGTGTCAAGACGGGTGTGGTAATATCTTGCCGGAGCGGGATCCATCGCCGTGAACGAAGCCGCCGGAATGCCTGCCTGCGAAGCCGCCGCCGCATCGGTCGAGCCAAGCTCGATGGTCTTTATCGGAACATCGTAGCCAACATTTTTCGCCGCATTCTGAAGAAGCTTTGCAACTCGGATGTCGTTCTTTACAACGCCGGTCATATCCTTGTCGTAAATCGCCATGAACTCGTGCTCACGGATTGTGTCGAAGGCAACGAATATGGTTTCAACATCCTTCTCGTCCTTGAATTCCTTGGCGTGTGCCTTCATGAATGCCTTTGTTCCTCTGAGTCCTGCCTCTTCGCCGCCGACCATTGCCGAAACAACCTCTGTGTTTTCAAAGCGGATATCGTTTGCCGCAAGGAATTTTACTACCGCTGCGGAAACGAAGCAGCCCGAAAGGTCGTCGTTTGCGCCGGTAACGGGGCGTTTATAATTGGTGAAAACAATAGCTGCGCAGATAACGGGAACGGTCACATAGGTAACGACCGCAATAATCTTCATTGCAAGGCTGTCGCCCGTCCAGACAATACCCTCCGCTCCTGTGACGAGAGCATAGATACTGCCGCCGATGCCGACGAGGATAGCGATAACGGCGGTAAGGATTATCGTAAGAACAACATTGTGTCCGCCGTGGTAGGTGTATGTCCATTCAAAAGCCGAGTCGGTGTGACCGGCGATGATGATACGCTTTTTGGTCTCTCCGGTTGCCTTGCGAACGCCGATAACATTGCCGGAGGTCTTTTTCGGGAAGAAAACATCAAGCACGGGCTTGTAGAAAATGAACTCTGCAAGAATAATGAAAAGGGTAACGAGCGACGCTGCAAGCGACGCAACAGGAATGCCGAGCGTGAACATTACAATTGAAAAAAGAATAAGAACCGCTCCGAGGGGAACCCACGCCATGAACGCCTTGTCAGAGCACTTAAACTCCTCTCTTGTAACGGTGTCGCAAGAGGACTCAAGCTCCGATTTCATGTGCAGCTGAGCGTTTTTCTCCGCTTCGCTGCCCACGGGACGGGGGCCGAAGTCCTTACAGACTTTTTTAATGTTTTTGATTGCGTAGTTTGTATAAAGACGAACCTCAGAGTCGTACCTTGCTACGCTTTCCGATGCTTTCATTGGAATCTTTCCTTTCAAAAAAATATTATTTTTACAAAGCATTGTTGACAATGACTCAATAAACGAATAAAATAGAAATATAAAATATAAGGGAAGTGACAGCGAATGAATAAAAAAATCACGCCTCGTGTAATAAAGCTGATCGTTATTCAATCAATAATTCTTATCGTGGCTGTAACAACCGTCGGAGCGGCGGTAAATGTTCACAGCGAATATAAAAACACCGGAAAAACAGTGACTGCACAGAATGAGAGTACCACAATTCCGGAGGTGAACACAACGAACAATTCCGAAGAAATGTCAAAAAAGGACGAGAAAACGACCTCCGCAGAGGAATCGGACAAAACGACAAAGAAATCGGAAGAGACTTCAACCGGCGAAGAAAAGAAAACGACTGCCGCCGGCAGCTACAAATATTCCTATGCGGGATTTAATCCGCAGATAATCAAAATCGACGCGAGCACCGCTCTTTCAACAGTTCTTCTCAACGGCAGCAATGTCCTGCCGGAGGGCTATGAGCCGACTCTTGCCGAAGCCGTCATAGGCTCGGGAAAATATCTTGACTACCGTGTTGCGCCGTACTATCAGGCGATGTACGACAAGGCGCTGGAGGACGGAATCGAGCTGACTCCCATTTCCGGCTACCGCTCATATGACCTTCAGACGGAGCTGTTTGAGGATCAGATTCAGCTTGAAATTGATAACAACAGCCTTGACCGAACCAAGGCGACCGTTGCCGCCGCAACAGAGGTAATGATTCCCGGCGGAAGCGAACACAACGCAGGCCTTGCGATGGATATCTGCTCGCTTTCCGAAAGCTTTGAGGATACGGACGAGGCGGCATGGCTGAGAGAAAACGCAGCCGATTTCGGCTTCATTCTCCGCTATCCCAAGGACGAAAAGTCACGGTCAATCACCAAGGTCATCTATGAGCCGTGGCACTACCGCTTCGTCGGCGTTGAGACAGCCAAGGATATCGTTGCAAAGGGCGTTACGCTTGAGGAATACTTGAACGCTAATTAAGCCCTGTTGTTTCCCTCGTTCACATCCTTGCGGCGCAAAACCTGATGAATGGTCATAAAGAAAATTTTAATATCGAGCATAAGGCTTTGCTTTTCGACATATTCCTTGTCAAGCAGAGCCTTTTTTTCTACCGAAACATTGTCTCTGCCGTTGACCTGTGCCCAGCCGGTGATGCCCGGACGGACACTGTAAACATTATATTTTTGGCGAAGCTCCCTTATCTCCTTCTCCTCGGGAATGAGCGGCCTCGGGCCGATAAGGCTCATTGAGCCGTTGAGGATATTCAGCAGCTGCGGAAGCTCGTCAATGCTTGTTGCACGAAGAATTTTGCCGAATTTTGTTATCTTTACGGCGGCGTCGGAAAGGTCGTTGCTCGCAACATTTTCCGTTCCTCTTTTCATCGTGCGGAATTTATAAATTTCAAACAGCTCGTTGTTTTTTCCGACCCGCTTCTGACGAAAAAGCACGGGGCTTCCGTCGGAAATCAAAATGCAAACGGAAATGAACAGAAACAACGGTGAAAGAATTATCAATGCAAAAAGGCTGACTGTAAAATCAAGCACTCTTTTCATAACATACCTCCAACGATCATCGGTAAACCGCAATTTTTTTGAATTCGGGCATATCCCGAGCTGCGGTAACAAAAATTCTCAGCTTATCGGCTATTATACCGTCCTCAAAGCGGACGAGCCTCCTTGCGCCGACGGTAGTTCCTTCAAAGCAATTCTCCCATCTGCCGTCCTTATACCGCTGAACGAAAAAGCTTTCTATTCTCTGTCCCTGTGCTATGTTTTCCTGTATTTCTACAAAGTGAACCGTCTCTTCCTTCTCAAGGTCGATTTCGGCGGTGCACTGCGATGTGCTGTTTTTGTACGGCTCAACCGTTATTTTTTTACCCTCGGTAAGCTCCATCGAAAAGCTGCTGCGAATTTTTTCGCCAAGCTCCCTGAGCCTTTCAACATCCTTCTTATCAAATGTTCCGTCAGGCTTCGGCGGAATGTTCAGGATAAATGTCGTGTTGCCGCCGACCGAGCGCAGATATGTGTCAAACAGACGCTCAAGCGAATGCGGCTCCTCGTTCTCATGATAGAACCAACCGGGACGGATAGACATATCCACCTCGGACGGTGCGAAAACCAAGCCCTTTGAATACATGATGTTGCTCAAAGAGCCGATGTTGCCGTCCATACTGTACATATATGAAAGGTCGCCGGCAAAATCACCGGGCTTCGTCTGAATCTCACAGTTCGAGCAAAGCTCCGACGGGACGACAGCCCATTCGGCGTACCTTGACGCTCCGTCCTCGTTGCCGCACCAGCGGATAGGACCTTTCTCGCTGAAAACGGTTGCGTTCGGCTGGTATTTTTTTATCAGCTCAATGTAGCCGTCAAAGTCATAGACCTGCTTTTTGCCGTTCGGGCCTTCGCCGCAGGCTCCGTCAAACCAGACATGGAATATCTCGCCGTAGCCCGTCAAAAGCTCGGTGAGCTGAGCCTTATAATAATCGTTATATTCGTCCGTGCCGTAAAGCTCGGAGTGCCTGTCCCAAGGGGAAAGATAAAAGCCGAATTTCAATCCGTGACGGCGACACGCTTCCGAAAGCTCCTTCACGATGTCGCCTTTGCCGTTCTTGTACGGACTGCTTTTCATGCTGTGAGAGGTGTATTTTGTCTGCCAAAGGCAGAATCCGTCGTGGTGCTTCGCCGTGATGACGACGCCCTTCATTCCTGCGGACTTGATCGCCTCGCACCAGCCGTCGCAGTCGAGGTTCACGGGGTTAAAAATCGACGGATCTTCCTCACCCGTTCCCCATTCAAGATTTGTATATGTGTTCGGACTGAAATGAATAAATGCATAAAAGGGAGTTTCTGTCAAAAGCCTGAGCTGGTTTGCGCTCGGCTTAACATGCGCCGCCTGCTTTATAAAATCTGTCATTTCCGTCCTCCTCAAATTTTATTCCACAAAATATAATCGTCAATCAGAACCGCCCTGACGGGTGCGCCGTCGATAGCTCCCATCTTCACGGGCAGGGCAATAAGATAATAGTCGCCGGGTTTGACCTGCGAAAGGTCGAGATTTTCGAGAATCGCAACCCCGTTTTGAAGAAACGCCTTGTGCGGCTTGAGCTGATTGCCGCCCTTGCCGACCGAATCGGCGTCCGTACCGATAAGGCAAATGCCCGTATCGACCGCCTCATATGCTGCGCTTTCCATAAAAAACGACTGAGCGTCGCCCTTAATGAGCAGCCGTGAACACTTCCTCGGGAAATATCGGTTGACATATTCGCCGGTTATAACCCCCGGCGGAACCTCAATGACCGTGCATTGACCGATGTATTTGTTGAGGTCGGCGTCCTCTATCGTTTCGCCGCCATCGAGAAAATGGCACGGAGCGTCGGCATGGGTCGCCGTGTGAACGCACGCATAAACCGCAGAAAGGTTACACTCGTCGCCTTTTTCGATGGAACGAACGGTGTCGAGCCTTGTTTCCGGGTCACCCGGATATTCAACAGTGGTCAAAAGCGGCCTTGAAATGTCGATTATATTCATAATAACATCCCTTATTATTTGTTTTCCAAAGATGCCTGTTTAAGATATGCGTTGATGAAGCCGTCAAGCTCGCCGTCCATAACGGCGTTGATGTTGCCGACCTCGTAGCCTGTTCTGTGATCCTTGACAAGGGTATAGGGCATGAAAACATAGGAGCGGATCTGGCTGCCCCAGCCGATTTCCTTTTGCTCGCCCTTGATATCCTCGATCTTGTCAAGGTGCTCCCTCTCCTTGATCTCAAGAAGCTTCGACTTGAGCATTCTCATTGCAACCTCGCGGTTCTGATGCTGGCTTCTTTCAACCTGACAGGAAACGACAATATTCGTCGGGATATGGATAAGACGAACGGCAGAGGAGGTCTTGTTGACCTTCTGTCCGCCTGCGCCCGACGCTCTGTAAACCTCCATTTTGATATCCTCAGGGTTGATCTCGACCTCGATGGTATCGTCGATTTCGGGCATAACCTCAAGCGAAGCGAACGATGTGTGGCGGCGTCCCGATGAGTCGAACGGAGAAACACGGACAAGGCGGTGAACGCCTGCCTCACTTTTCATGTAGCCGTAAGCATTCTCGCCCTCAATGCAGAGAACGGCGGATTTAAGTCCTGCCTCGTCACCGTCGAGGAAGTCGAGCATACTGACCTTGAAGCCGTGCTGCTCACCCCAACGGGTGTACATTCTGACAAGCATCTGATTCCAGTCCTGAGCCTCTGTTCCGCCTGCGCCTGCGTGGAAGGTGAGAATTGCGTTTTTGCCGTCATACTCGCCCGAAAGCAGGGTGCTGAGGGTCTGAGCGTCAAGCTCCTTGATGAAAGCGTCAACGCTGTGCTGACATTCCTCAAGCATATCAAGATCCTCTTCCTCGTCGGACAGCTCGATCATCGTCAGATCGTCCTCATAGGTTGCTTTAAGATTTTCGTATTTTTGAATTTTGTTTTTAAGCGATGCGATTTTTTGAAGAACGACCTGCGTTCCCGCAACATCGTCCCAGAATCCGTTTTCGGCAGTCTTTGCTTCAAGCTCGGCAACAGTCTTTTTCATTTCTTCCAGTCCGAGTGCTTCACCAAGCTCCTTGAGCTTATCCTCGTATTCGAGCAAATGCAGCCGTAATTCTTCAAATTGTACCATTATATTACCTCACAATACTACTGCGCATAATTTTACTAATAGATTATATCGTAAAAACAGGCATATGTAAAGAAAGATTTAAATAATATTTCCCAAAAAATTCAAAAAAATGCTACAATATACTTGACTGCTGTGTTATAATAATATCGTTGAAAAATAAATTTGAGGTAAATTGATGAACTATACAGGAAAAATTTGCGACGGATGCAGAGAGCCTTTTTCGGACGGGGACGATATTGTTGTCTGCCCGGTATGCGGAACTCCCCAGCACCGGAGCTGTTACGAAAAAAATCATAAATGCGTCAACGAGTATCTTCACTCGACTGATTTCGTTTGGACAGATCCCGACGAGGAGCTGAGAAAAACGGAAGCGGAGCAGGCTGCACGGCAGGAGCAGGAGCTGTTACAGCCGATACAGCCCGATCCGACAATGCCGCAGGGAATCGAAGCCTTGTTCATGAGCGGCGTGCTCTATGACCCCAAAGACGATATCGGCGGAGCAACCGTCGGCGAAGCTGCCGAGTATATTCAGAGAAGCGCTCCGAGATATATCTCCAAATTCATGAAGTTGAAGAAGAAAAAGCATAAGCTTTCATGGAACTGGGCGGCGTTTTTCTTTGCGCCCTACTGGTTCTTCTACCGCAAGCTTTACAAGGTGGGAACATTTTTCCTTGCTCTTTCGATCGCACTGAGCCTTGCCACCGCTTCGCAAGCCGAAAAGGTTTACGATGTTTACGAAGAAATGGCCTCCGTTCAGCAGGAGATAGTCGGACTTAGTACCGGCAAAGACAATGAAAGCGACGAGACTTCGCAAAAAATCGACAAGCTTTATGCCAAGGTTAATTCGCTTACAAAGTCGGTGATTCCGACGCTTGCCGTTATATTTATTGTCAGAAAGCTTATTCCTAATGTGATAGCGGCAATGATTGCAAATTTTCTGCTCAGGAAAAAGATGCTCAAAGCCATCAGCCTTGCACATGACTCGTCAAATGAGGCGAAAATTATAACATATACAATTATGCACAGCGGAGGCGTTTCGGTTTTCATGCCGTTAATCGCAATTATGGCGGACAACTATCTGCCGACCATACTGCTGAACATTGCAAATAATTTAAATTTCTGATTTCAGGAGGATTTTTTATGAAAATCAAGAAGGCTATAATCCCTGCCGCAGGACTCGGAACAAGAGTGCTGCCCGCATCAAAGGCTGTTCCCAAGGAGATGCTCAACATTGTTGACAAGCCGGCGATTCAGTACATCGTTGAGGAGGCCGCAGCGGCAGGAATTGAGGATATCCTCATAATCACAAACAGAGGCAAGGGCGTTATCGAGGATCATTTCGACCACAGCTACGAGCTTGAGGACAAGCTTGCAAAGAATCCGAGCAAGAAGAAGCTCTATGAGGATGTTCTTCACTGCTCAAACATCGCCAATGTTTATTTCCTTCGTCAGAAGGAGACAAAGGGACTCGGCCACGCCATCATGTGCGCAAAGAGCTTCGTCGGCAACGAGCCGTTCGCAATCCTCTACGGCGACGATGTTATCATCAACAACGAGTATCCCGTAACAAAGCAGCTTTGCGATGTTTTTGAAGCAACGGGCAAGGGCGTTGTTGGCGTTAAGGAAGTTCCGAGAAAGGATGTTCCGAAGTATTGCTCACTTGATGTGACCCACCATGAGGACAACCCGAAGGTCATGGATGTTCACAACATCATCGAGAAGCCGACCGACGAGCAGATCATGTCCTGCTATTCGATTCTCGGCCGTGTTGTTGCTCCGCCGCAGGTTTTTGACTACCTTGAGGAGGATCTTGCAAACACGCCGGAGGGCGAGGAGCTTTATTTCACCGACACCCTCACCCGTCTGGGCAAGGAGGATAACCTTTTGGCGCTCGACTTCGACGGAATCAGATACGACATGGGCAACAAGCTGGGCATCATGAAGGCCAACTGCGAGGTTGCTCTCGGTCACGACGAGATCGGCGAGGATTTCAAGGCATACATCAAGGAGCTTGCAGCCAAGCTTTAAGGCATAAAACAAAAAAGAAAAAGTGCTCGGAGAACCTGACTGTCATCAAGTTCTCCGAGCTTTTTTCAGCAAATCGAGCCGAAAAGATTTTTGAAGAAGAAATAAAATGCGTTGTAAATCTTAATAAAGAAATGATCCTTTTCCTTTGCCGATGTCATCGGAACGTGCGCCGAGCTTGTGTTGTATGCGGTCGTGCCGCCCTCGGTTGAAAGTCCGACCGTTGAGCCGGAAAGAGTTCCTGCGTTCGTGTAATCCCAAGGCTCAAAGCCTGCTGCGATTGCAGGTGAATCGGGACTAAGCTCAAAATTATAGTTAGCCGCATCACGGAACATCGGGTCAGCAACCGTCGGGGAATGAATATAGCCCTTTCTGATTGCCGTTTCAAGGCTCATCGAGTCGGTTGCGTTCTCCGCCGTGCTTGCATAAAGCTCTTTTCCTGCCGAAAGATCCCAGTAAATGTTGTTTCTTTCCTCCAAGGCTTCGGTGTTGCGCATATAGGAAAGCACACGGGTCTTTTTGTCGGTAAGAATGATGTTGTTGTAAATATCGACGGTCTTTTTTCCGCCGTCATCGGGCGTACAGCGGTCGGGAGCAGATACGATGCGAACCTGCGATTCGCCGCTGAGGGCAAAAATATTGTTCCTGACCGTATTGTATGAGCCGTAGTGCAGATGATAAGCGTCACTTCCGCAGGCATAGACGAGATTCTTCTCAACGAGCATATAGGACGAGCCTTCGTCAAGATAAATTCCCCAGCCGCCGTAGCCGCCCTCCTCCGGGTCGGCGCTTACATTGTGGATAACATTGCCTGAAACGACGGTGTTCGGCTGGTTGCCGAGCATATAAATTCCGCCCATGTCGGAGAGCCAGCCTTGACCGATATTGTAGATCAGGTTGTCGCAAACCCTGTTGTTATAGCTGACATTATAGGCATAGCCCCAGACCCAGCCGACGGAAATCGCTGTGTAATATCCGTCGTGAATCTCATTGTGCGTTATGTCAACGGAATTTGCGTGGATAACAAGAACCGCAACGGCATTGAAATAGGTTCTGCCGTATTCGGAAATTTTGTTGTTGGTAATTGTAATGTTTTTCGTAACGGAGGGGTCGTTGACATCAATGTTTTCGCCCCGAACATAGACCGCCTGTGCGCCGATATTGTTGAAAAGACAGCTTTCAACCGAAGCGTTCTGAACATTGCTGCCAAGGAAAACCGAGCAGGCAGCAATGTCTCTGAATTCACAATTTTTGACATGAAAGTTCTTGGCGTTTTGATAAGAAACACATGGCTTGACATCATATGCCGCTTGACTGAATTCACGCTCGGGGAGGTAATAATATCCGTTGGCACGGAAAAGAATATTTTCAAAAGAGATACCGTCAACGCCGTCAACGGAAATCATTGTCTCGGTCGTTGAGCCCCAAACGGTGTAGCCTTCGGGAGCGTCGTCCGCCTCGGGAATAACATAGAGAATACCCTCCGCTCTGTCAAGATACCACTGACCGGGCGTGTTGAGCATTTCAAAAACATTCTGAAGGAAAAATCGGTCGTTTTTGCGGATATTCATCGTGGAATCCTTGTTAAACTCAACATATCCGGTTTCGCTGTCATACGATGAAATAAGCAGAGTTTCGTCCTTCCAATAATGCAGAAGCTTTATCGAAATATCGGAGATGTTTTTGAAATCACGGAAATCGTCCTTGTTCACGACCATGCCCGTACAAGCGGTGTGACACTCCTCAACGCCTTCATCGCGCGGCTTTTTGCTGCTGTCGGGCACATCGCTGACGTAAAGATAGCCGCTTTCGGGATAGCGAGTTCTCGAAAGAGTTGTTTTTTCGTTGAAAAGAATGTTGAACTCAGCGTCCTTGCCGACATTTTTTCTGAAAGCACGCACACCGTTCACCGTGCACTCCTCAAAGCCCGTATAGGGGCTGCCGGAGGTGAACATAACCTTTTCGCCGTCGTATGCCTTGTAAACCACATTTGACTTGTCGCTGCCGTCAAAATTAACCGTGTCGTCAATCGTGTAAGTTCCCTCTCTGAAATAAACCGTGACCTCGCCGTCAAGGGTCTTTGCCTTTTCCTTTGCGGCGGAAAGGGTCGCAAGCGGAGAGTCTATCGTTCCGCTCGAATTGTCGTTGCCGTTCGGTGATACAAAAATCATGCATTCATCCTCCGCATAAGCGGCAAAGCCTGCCGCCGATAAAATAATAACCAATGAAAGAAAAACCGATATGAATTTTTTCGCCATAAAGGCTACCTCCGTGCTTAGGCAATGCCGTGCGAATTGCGGCGCTGCCTTTGTTTTACGATATAATAGCATAACCCAACCAAAATAGCAACAAAAACGGAGCCGAATTTTTCATCGACTCCGAAAAAATTTTTAGGCAACACCGCACAATTAAGGTGTGCGGATTGCGCAGCAAGATTTTTCGTCAGGTTGTACAAGAATTTTGCAGTCTTGCTGGCGCAAGTCAAGAAATTTTTGTGCAGCATGACGGAAATATATTCAAGCAAGGCGTGCGCCTCAATTTGTGCGGTGTTGCCTTTATTTCCATTTGAAATCGGCGTCGCCTGCGCCGACCTCAAAATGATATTTGACTATTCCCAGATCCAGCTTGGAATAGAACGCACGAAGCGCCTTTGCGTGAACCGTGTCGTTATCGAGCGTGAAAAAGAATTTTTGCTGATTGACGGCGGTCGGCGCAAGCATGGCAAGCGTCATTGCGTTAAAGAACCACTCCGGCATATCGCCGTTGACCTTGCAAAGCTCATCCATGCTTTTTGATTTGTGCAGAGTGCCGTTTGTCGTTCCGTAGCCGAGAGCGATCACTGCATAGAGCTTTTGTCCTCTCGGAATTTCGCATGGAACTTTTGATTTGCCATAACTCAATGCGACCCAGCAGGAATTCAGTCCAAGCTGCTGCGCCCTGATGACGATTTTTTCGCCGTAGTAGCCGCAGTCCTCGTCACGCCCCTTCGGACCTATCATTGCGATGTAATTTTTGCAGTTGCGGAAGCTGCCGTAATGAGCCATTCGGGTGGAAAAAGCGTTCGGCTCGTCGAGCACAAGCTGAATCCGAAAGCCGCTCAAACGGTTGCTTTCATCAATCGTTTTTTGCAGCTCGGCGGCGATTTTGCCGTCAATTTTTCGGTCGGTGAAGCTTCGCACCGAATGCCTTGCCGTAATTGCTTCAACAAGCGTCATAAAAATCGGCCTCCTTCTTTACGGATGCGGCTGACCTGCACGGTATGCGTCCATAACGCTGCGGAATATCTCGCCGTTCGACGGCGGCGTCCAAGTGATTGCGTTTGCGCCGGCTTCGATTGTTTCTCTTATCGTTTCGTCCGTCGGGCCGCCCGTTGCAATAATCGGTATATCGTGAAATTCTCTGCGTATTTTTGCGACTATCTCAGGCGTTTTGGCTGCGGCGGAAACATTGAGTATCGCTGCGCCGGCTTCGATTCTTGCCTGAATATCGTCCTCATCCCTCACCACGGAAACTATCGTCGGAATGTCGATACTCTCGCTGACATGCTTAACGATATCGTTCGAGATGGGAGCATTGAGAACAACGCCGAGTGCGCCCTGCATCTCCGCATAGTTCGAAAGATTGAGAACCCTCGTGCTGCTCGTAAGTCCTCCGCCGACCCCGGCAAAAACGGGAATATCCGAGGCGGAAAGTATCGCTTGCGTGATAACCGGCTGCGGAGTGAAGGGATAGACGGCGATTACCGCATCTGCATTTACATTTTTAATTATAGCAACATCTGTCGAAAAAACAACAGATTTTATTCTCTTCCCGAAAACTACAATTCCGCTGCACTCTCGGATAACCTCGGGAACACGCAAGGAAAATTTCCGCAATGTTCCGTCAATCGGCTTGGGCAGGGTCTTTGGCATTTACACCACTCCTTCTTTTTCATATCCGCATTTTACCAAAAATTTGTGAATTTCCTGTGAATAGATTTTTAATTGATTTGTTTGCTATACAACTATCGTTAATTATATATTATTTTACTTGAAAAAAATGTCGGTTCATAGTAAAATATTATTTATGGCAATATTGTATAATCGGAGTGTGCGAATTGCGAATAAGGAGCGTACCTCAATTGTGCGGTGTTACATTATTATAGCTTTTAGGAGTAGCCTATGCTTTCACAAAAAATCGAAAAAATTCTGCAAGAGGTTCAGAAGCCGGGACGCTATGTCGGCGGCGAACTGAACAGCGTTATAAAGGATAAGGAAAAGATTGATGTAAGATACGCTTTCTGCTTCCCGGACACATACGAGATAGGAATGTCGCATCTCGGCATGAAAATTCTCTATTCCGTTGTCAACAGGCTCGACTATGCGTGGTGCGAGCGTGTGTTTGCGCCCGATATCGATATGGAAGAAAAAATGCGTGAGAACGGTATAAAGCTTTGGGCGCTTGAAAGCGGCGATCCGCTTGACGAATTTGATATGCTCGGCTTCACGCTCCAGTATGAGCTGAGCTATTCCAATATTCTCAACATGCTTGACCTTGCCGGAATTCCGCTCTATTCCAAGGACAGAACCGAGCTTGCCCCGCTGGTTGTCGCCGGAGGCCCCTGCGCCTGCAACGGCGAACCGATTGCCGATTTTATTGACATTTTCATGCTCGGCGACGGCGAAGAAACAACAGTTCAGCTCGTTGACCTTATAAGAAAGCACAAAAAACTCGGCTCGCCGAAAATCGAGCTTCTCAGAGAGATTGCGCAGCTCAAGGGCTTCTATGTCCCTGCGTTTTACGATATTGAATATAACGAGGACGGCACGATTAAAAGCGTGACGAACAAAGAAACCGCTCCCGAAAAGGCAACCAAGGCGGTGGTCGAGGATATGGACAGTGTCTACTATCCCGAAAGCTTCGTCGTTCCTTCAATCGAGGTTGTCCACGACAGAGTTACGGCGGAAATTTTTCGAGGCTGCATAAGAGGCTGCCGCTTCTGTCAGGCGGGATTTTTGTACAGACCGATCCGAGAAAAATCCCCCGAGGTAGTCGAGGAGCAGTGCAGAACACTTTGTGAAAGCACAGGCTACGACGAAATTTCCCTTTGCTCGCTGAGCACGAGCGACTACACGGGGCTTCAGCCGCTTTTGACCTCTATGCTCAAATGGACAACGGAGGAAAATATAAATGTTGCACTGCCGTCGCTGAGAGTTGACAATTTCTCGGACGAGCTTATGGAAAAGCTGACCGAGGTTCGCCGAAGCAGCCTGACCTTCGCCCCCGAAGCGGGGACTCAGCGTCTGCGTGACGCAATAAACAAGAATGTAACCTATGACGATGTTATGAAAACCGTTAACATGGCTTTTTCCGGCGGTTGGACTGCCGTTAAGCTCTATTTCATGATAGGTCTGCCGACCGAAACTCTTGACGATGTTGCAGGCATTGCACAGCTCGGTCAGCAGGTCGTTGACGAGTTCTATCGCAACCCGGACAGGCCGAAGGGCAAGGGCGTGCAGGTAAGCATAAGTGCATCGTCGTTTGTGCCGAAGCCGTTCACGCCGTTCCAATGGGAGTCGCAGGACACCATGGAGCAGCTTGAAGAAAAGCAGAAGCATTTGTATGCAAGCGTTACGACGAAGAAGATACGAATTTCAACTCACCTCACCCCGACAAGCTTCCTTGAGGGCGTGTTTGCGAGAGGCGACCGCCGCCTTTCAAGGGTCTTGGAGCTTGCATGGAAAAAGGGCTGCAAATTCGACAGCTGGGACGATCATTTTGATTTTGAAAAATGGATGGCTGCGTTTGACGAAGCAGGACTTGACCCGAGCTTTTATGCAAACCGCCGCCGTGATTTTGACGAGATTCTTCCGTGGGATCACCTTGACTACGGCATAAGCAAAAAATTCCTGATGAATGAAAACAAAAAGGCGCACGAAAGCGTCACAACTCCGCATTGCAGAATCAAATGCGCAGGCTGCGGAGCAAACCGACTCAACGGAGGTAAATGCGATGCGCGCAGTGAGGCTTAATTTTTCAAAAACAGGCAGGGCGATTTACATCTCTCACCTTGACATAAACCGAATGATGACCCGTGCGGTAAGGCGTGCGAAGCTGCCGATGTGGTATACCGAGGGCTTCAACCCTCACCCGTACCTGACCTTTGCGCTGCCGCTTTCCCTCGGACAGTCAAGCGACTGCGAATACATGGATATCCGCATCGAGGGCGATATCACCGATGAGGAGATAATGAACAGGCTCAACGCCGTTCTCCCCGAGGGTGTGAAAATTCTTTCGGTTGCCCCTCCCGTTTTCGACGCAAAGGAAATTGAAAAGGCTCTTTATTTTGTGAAGCTCATTTTCGGAAACGCCGAAGCCGCAGCGGCTTTCGCCGAGAGGGCAAAGGCTCTCACCGAGGGCGAAGAATTGCTTGCCGAAAAGAGAGGCAAAAAGGGGCACAGAAAAATCTTGAAGCAGATAAATTTGATAGAATTTATCTACGATATAAAATTTTCAACGGCGGAAAATATCGTAAATCTGCAATGCGTTCTTGCCGCCGGCAACACAAACAATCTCAACCCGACTCTGCTCGTCGAAACGCTTGAAAAGCAGATAGGCATTGAGCACAATATGGAATATATTGTCCGCCGAAAGCTGATTACAAAGGGCAACAAAACATTTAAATAAAGGAGGAGCACCAATGCTTCAAACGAAAGAGAAAAGGAAAAGCGAGCAGATATTTTCCGTCATTCTGACAGTCTTGCTTCTTGCTTTTTTAGGCTTGGTTTTCTATGTCAACCTCAGCTGCAACCCGGAGTATTATGACGGGGATATATATGCCGATATTGAATATGCAAAACAAGCTTGGAAGGCAAAGTCGCTTTTTCCTCAAAACTGGGTCTTCGGAAATCAGACATATGTTGTTGCGACGCCGGCATTAGCTGCAATTATTTACGGCATCATAAACAATGCCGTTCTTGCAATGGGAATTGCCTCCTGTATTATGACGGTACTCCTTGTTCTGACATATGACTGGATGATGAAGTCCATATATTCCTATAACGAGAGAACTGCCGGTTTTCTGTCCATGGCCGGATTGATTCTTATAAAGGATCATATTGCAACCGGAGTAAGGGGGGCTCAGCTTTTCTTTACAATGGCGAGCTATTATTCTTGCTATGTAATAACCGCTTTTGTTGTTTTCGGCTGTTATATCCGAATTCGGCAGAGAAGGTTTTCCGTCAAGCATGTTGCGATGGCAGTCATAGGCATTGCGCTCAGCTTCGGCACGGGTATGCAAAGCCTCAGACAAACGGCAGTTATGGTGTTGCCTCTTGTTGCCTGTGAAATTATTGAAATAATTCTTGATTCCGTCAGAAAGAAAAAGCTGTGCTTCTCCTTATCCTCGCTTTTTACGGCAGTAGTTTTCTTGTTTAATATTTTAGGCGTATTTATAATGAAAACCATACATATTGAGCAAAACTCAATATACGGTGACACAAAATTTTCTTTTATCTTGAATATAAAAACGCTTATCAGTGAAACTATCACTGCAGT
>CAVFTC010000025.1:0-23567 GCA_963625295.1 Bacteroides faecis | reverse complement strand
TTGAAGGCTTTAACAACAAAATTAAAGTCGCTAAAAGAATTGGTTACGGTTATCGCGATGATGACTTCTTCTTCCTGCTGGTTAAGTTTATTTCCTTACCTGCTGTTAGGTTCCATTCCCCTTAAATCCGTGATGAACCAATTTTTAGATACTGCAAAAGCAAGTCGTGCGCCTAATTGCGCAGTGTTGCCTTTACTTTTAATTATCAATAGTTTGCTACACTCGTTTTGCCCGTTGCAATTGAGAGAACGATGAGCGCATCGTTTGAATTAACCTTGTTGTCTCTGTTAAGGTCGCCGGCCTTGAGCTGATTTGCGGTAAAGGTTCTCGCTCCAGTCGAATACTCAAGAATTTGAAGCGCATCGTTTGAGTTTATTTTTCCGTCAGAATTCACATCGCCGAGCGTATATGACGGAGCCGGGGTCGGCGTTACATCGCTCTGGATAGTGTAATTCTTGAATTCAGGCCAATATGAATTTTTCGCATTGTTGCCTCTGCTCTCGGACTTTGCGGCCTTGTTTGCCGGTCTTTCAAAATAATAGCACCAGTCATAGCCTGCCGTGTATGCGCCCTGAGCGGTATTCGGAACATCCTGAAGCTTGTCAAGAATGTAGCCTGTGTCGCTCTTGTTGTTGGTAAGCTCATATTTAAGGAAATAGAGCTGACCGTTAAGGGTTTTCCAGTTGTAGCCGTTTTTGTTGCAATAGCTGATAAGATTGTCGAATCTTGAAAGATTCCACTGGCAAATACCGTAGCTGTCGCCGCCGTCGCCGTAAAGATTCGGGTTAAAATCCGACTCAGCTTCAATGTTTGCAAGGACACCGCATGCTCCCGCATAGTTGAGCTTCAGCTCCTTAACGCAGAATTCAAAGATCGTCTTTGCGTTTGCGGAGGCTGCGGAAGCCGAAAACGGAATGCAGCATACAATCATCGTAACGCTGAGAAAAATAAGTGCAATTCTTTTTAATGTACCGGTTTTTTTCATAAAATACCATCCTCATGAATAAAATCAACAATAATTTTATACCACGAAAATGTTGTACAAATATGGCTTTTCTGTGAACATTGTAACCTTTTGTAACTAATTGATACACTTATTTATCGTATTGTTCTGTATCGTAACTAAACTACCGATCCGTAATGACGGCATAATCCCGCTTGAATATGCGATTTATCTTTTTAAAGTAATCCGTGTCGATCGCATCAACCGTTTCCTTTGTCGTTCTGAACCGCCAGTTTTTGTCCGCAACACCGGGAATGTTCATTCTTGCGTCGCTACCGAAGCCGCAAAGATCCTGAAAAGCGATTATTGCGGTGTTTGAAACAGATTTCCAAACCGTTTCGATTATCGCTCTGCAGCTTTCCGAGCGGTAGCCGCCCTCTCCCCAGTTTTCGCCCTTGAAGCCGCAATAGTCAAGCGCAAAGCGTCTTGAACCTTCATCAGCCTCCCAAAGCCAGCCCAAGAGCGTGTTGTTGTCATGAGTACCGACATAGTTGACCGAATTTTTCACTGCGTTATGCGGCAGATGGGAGGAATCCGAGCTTTCGTCAAAGCCGAACTGAATAACCTTCATACCCGGAAAGCCTGTATCTTTCAGAAGCTTGACAACATCTTCGCCGAACAAGCCGAGATCCTCGGCAATAATCGGTGTGTCGGGATATTTTTCAAACACCTTGTCGAAAAGCTTCATTCCCGGTCCCTCAGCCCATTCGCCTACCCTTGCAGTCTTGCTCTCGGACGAAACCTGCCAAAAGCTTGCAAAAGCCCTAAAGTGATCGATGCGAACCACATCATAGGTGCTGATTGCCGCCCCGATCCTCTCGAGCCACCATGAATAGCCGTCCTTATCCATCGCTTTCCAGTCATAAAGAGGATTGCCCCAAAGCTGACCGTCCTTTGAAAAATAATCGGGCGGAACGCCTGCGATCTTCTGCGGCTTGAGCGTTTCATCATCAATGAGGAACATATTCCTGTTTGCCCAGACATCTGCGCTGTCCATTGAAACATAGATGGGCATATCTCCTATCACGGCAATGCCCTTTGAATTGATATATTGCTTAACCTCGCTCCACTGCGAATAAAAAATATACTGAATAAATCGCCAGAATGCCGAGCGTTCCTCAAAATCATATCTGTGCTTTTGCATGAAAATCTCGCATCTTGCCTGCTCGTCGCTCCACTCCCACCACGGCTTCATGCCGTTTGCCTCCTTGAGTGCCATGTACAACGAAAAATCCGTAAGCCACGGGTTTTCTTTCTCAAAGGCCTTAACGCCCTGTGCAATTTCCGGTGTAATGCGTGAAAATGCGGATTTCAGCAGCGAAAGCCTTTTCTCCGCCGCAAATTCATAATCGGCGGTATAAGGACTGCCGCCGTAGATATTGCTCTCAAGCTCCTCCTCGGTGCACAGCCCGTCCGAATAAAGCTTTTGAGGATTGATGAACATGAAATTACCGGCAAAAGCCGACGACGAGCAATACGGCGAATTTGACCCGTCAACGGGATTGAACGGCAGAACCTGCCAGTAGCCGAATTTCATTTGACTCAGCCTGTCGGCAAAATACCTGCAATTTTCATCAAAAACGCCTATTCCGTACCTTGACGGAAGCGAAGAAATGTGCATCAGCACTCCCGACGCTCTTTCCTTTAACATTTGCTCACCCTCTTATAAATTACCGCTCGATTATATCATAATCGGGAAATTATATCAATAAAAAGCGACATTTTTTCGTACTGTATATAGACAAAGCTTTATTTTATGTTATAATATAAAAAACGGCGAATAAAAGGTCGCCTAAAAAAAGAAAAGGAGAATTAACATGAAAACAACTAAAAAAATCTTAGCAATTCTCATTGCCGTGATAACTGTTTTCGGCATTCTGAGCGTTGCTGCTGCCGCCGACGACAAAACAGTTTATGTTATTGCAGGCAGCGTTGATGTCACCGTCAACACACCGGTTGCCGGAGAAAAGCCGAGCATCGACTATATTCTGAGCACCGAAAACCTCAGCGTAACAGCCTTCACATGGTACGACACAAAAACGAACGGAATTGTTTCCGCCGCCGATTCAAGCTATGTCTATGAGGACGGCAGAGAGTACACCGCCAAAATCACGATTGCTCCGAAGGACGGCTACAAGCTCGACGAGGCTCTTAAGGTAACAGTCAACGGCGAAGCTCCTTCAACGATCCGTATTCAGGACGGAACAATGACGATTGAAGCAAACTTCAGCTGCGACAAAGGCTCAAACGGAAGCTCATTCTTCAGCGGATTTAAAACGGTTCTTCTCAACCTGTTAAAAATTATCCGTGATGTTGTAAGTCACATTCTCGGTCTTTAATCCGAACTAAAAAACAAGACGGTATCTTAACCAATGAGTTTTGATACCGTCCTTTTTATTTTTCTGTTAATCTCAAATGTGCGGTATTGCCTTAATTGTGCGGTATTGCCTTAAATATGCGTCTTGATTTTTATCGGCTTCGCCGGAACTCCGACTGCGGTGCAATCCGGCGGAAGATTTCTAACTACGACCGCCCCTGCGCCGACTATCGTGTTCATGCCGACGGAAAGCCCCTGAATAATTTTCGACCCTGTACCCATTTCACAGCCCGAACCTAGGTAGGTGCTTCCCGAAACATTCACACCCGGATAAACCGTTACAAAATCGTCAATTCTCGCATCGTGACCGATCGTCGAATTTGCACCGATATAGACATGGCTGCCGATTTTGATATCAAGCGTGATATATGTGTTTGCGCAGACAATGCAGCCCTCGCCTATCCGCACCCTGTCGTTGCCGAACACGGCGGCAGGGTCAATAAGCGTTGCAAATTTCACATCGGAAATGCTCTTTATTTTTTCGACTATTCTCTTTCTTATTCTTGCGCTTCCGACGGCGCAGACATAATAAGCGTCGGGATATTTTTCAACGGCAGAGGTCATTCCGATAACCTTGTATCCGTCGATCGTCTGACCCTGCACCTGAATATTATCGTCAAAAAATCCGAGAATATTCCATTCAGGACTGACGGAGTTGATTCTCTCCGCCGTCCACACAGTCTCACGACCGAGTCCGCCCGAGCCGATAATTATAAGGTCTTTCATAAAGTCCGCTCCTTTCATGTGAAGTGCTTCGTTTCCGACTTTCCGAGCCTCTCTCTTATCATCGGAGCAAGCTCGTTAAAGAGCGTTGCCGCAAGGATAAGAACCGTGCCCACGGTCTGAGCGGCGTCCATTCTTTCGCCGAGCACAGCTGCGGAAACAACAATCGCCGTGACCGGATCTATGTAGCTGAACACTGCGGTCGTCTGCGCAGGGACTTTTTGTACGGACGAAAAATAAATCATGTAGGCAAATCCCGTGTGGAACACGCCGACGATCAATGTAAATATAACCGACCTTGTGTCAAAGACAAAGCCTGCAACATCTTCGGTCAGCAAAACATACGGAATCATCGTAATTGCGGCGACCGAGAGCTGGACAAAGGTCGTCTCGACGGGTGAAAGCTCACGGACAAACTTGTTGATAACAATAACCGTGCTGTACAAAGCGGCGGCGGCAAGCCCGAGAAGAATTCCCTTAAAGCTCCTTGTCGCACCCGTCACAACGCCCGAAATGAGCACCGCTCCGATAACGGCAACAACAACGCTTGCGCCCTTGACCGCCGTCAAACGCTCCTTAAGGACGAACGGCGAAACCAGCACAACAATGACGGGCGCCATGTAGTAGCAGAGCGTTGCGACCGTAACGCCCGTGTATTTATACGCCTCAAAAAGGCATATCCAGTTAAACGCCATTACAATTCCCGACGGAATGAGAAGCTTCAAGTTTTTCACTATTGCTTTTTTATCAAAACCGTGACCGCTGACAGCCATGAATATACCGATAAAAACGCTGCCTATAAGCGCCCTTGTAAACGAAATGAATGATGAGGGCAAATTGATATTATTGACAAACGGTCCCAAAGTTCCGAAAATCAACATAGCAGCCACCATTGTGATTTTAGCCTTATTATTTGAGTGTGACAATGCTTACTCCGTCCTCTCCTTCACCGAATGTTCCGAGTCGGGAAGTTTTAACATACTTTGATTTTTTCAGATAATCTCTGACCGCCGAGCGCAGAACTCCCGTGCCCTTGCCGTGAATAACCGTGAATTCGTTTATGCCCATTCTCAGCGCATGGTCAATGTAGCGGTCAAGCTCCATTATGCCCTCCTCGACCGTCATTCCTCTGAGGTCAACGCTGGTCTGAGCCTTCATATTCATGCGGCTTTCCATTCTTCCGGTGGCAACGGTGCGCTTCTTTTCAACGCTTTTTTTCTTCTCGATAAGCCGCAGATTTTCTTCCTTGACCCTTGTTTTCATCGTTCCCATCTGAACGGTGACAAGGCCTTTTTTATCCTTGAGCGTAACAACGGTCGCTTCGTTTCCGATGTCGGCAATTATTACCGTGTCGCCGATTTTCAGCGGACGGGGCAGAACATAGTCCTCGTCGCTGCCGAGCGAAACTATCGGGTCTGACGCCGAATCTATCGCGTTGAGATCCTTTTTGATAACCGCCCTTGCACGGCGAGCCATCTCGGCGGCGTTCTTTTCCTTCGCCTGCTGCTTTTTGAGCATTTCAAGGTCATTGAGCAGCTGATACGCTTCACGCTTCGCCTGCTCCGTAATTCTGACCGCCTGACCCTTGGCGTCCTCAAGCTCCTTTTGCCTGAGCGTTTCGATATCCGCTTTCAGCTTCTGCGCCTTTTCAAGCTCACGGTCGGCTTCTTCACGAATTTTTCTTGCTTCCTCACGCTCTTTTTCCATTTGTGCACGGCTCTCTTCAAGCCTGTCAACAACATCCTCAAAGCGAACATTTTCGTTTGAAACAAGCTCCTGAGCATGCTCGATTATTTCATCGCTTATTCCGAGCCTTTTTGAAATCGCAAACGCATTCGAGCGGCCGGGAATACCGATAAGAAGCCTATAGGTCGGCTTGAGCGACTGGACATCAAATTCACAGCTTCCGTTGATAACGCCCGGAGTCTGCAAAGCGTATGATTTAAGCTCGGCATAGTGAGTCGTCGCCGCAATTTTCGCCCCCTGATTGCGAAGCTGTTCAAGAATCGAAACAGCAAGCGCCGCTCCCTCGATCGGGTCTGTACCTGCTCCAAGCTCGTCGATAAGCACAAGGCTTTTATCGTCGGCAAGCTCAAGAATTTTAACAATCTTCGTCATGTGCGACGAGAATGTGGAAAGCGACTGCTCGATGCTCTGCTCGTCGCCGATATCGGCAAGCACATGGTCAAATACAGATATCCTGCTCCTGTCGTCAACAGGAAGCATAAGTCCGCACATCGCCATCAGCGACATAAGACCGATCGTCTTTATCGAAACCGTTTTGCCGCCCGTGTTGGGGCCGGTGATAACTATCGTGTCAAAATCCGTGCCGAGACTGATATCGACCGGCACGACCTTGTTTTTGTCTATCAACGGGTGTCTTGCACGCCTAAGCTCGATTATGCCCTCGTTATTCAGCTGCGGAACGCTTGCCCTCATCGCATAGGCAAGCTGAGCCTTTGCGAAAATAAGGTTCAGTTCGACCGCACATTCATAGCTGCTCTTGATCGAATTTGCAAAGCTGCCGACATTCGCCGAAAGCTCGGCAAGAATCCTGTCGATCTCGTCCTCCTCCTTGTTTTTGAGGAGCTTGATTTGGTTATTCGCCTCAACAATCGGCATCGGCTCGATGAAAACCGTTGCGCCGCTCGACGAGGTGTCATGCACAAGACCCGGCACTTCTCCCCTGTATTCATTCCTGACAGGGATAACATATCGGCCGTTTCTCATGGTTATAATATTATCCTGAAGATATTTTGAAAAATTTGAATTGCGTGTATATTTGCCGAGCTGCTCTCTTACCTTTGACTCCTGCGCACGAATTTTTCTTCTGATATCGGCAAGAGCCGGCGAAGCATTGTCGGCGATCTCCTCCTCGGAGATAACGGCCGTTGTGATGGAATCCTCAAGGAATCTGTTCGGCATGAGCGCATTGAAATACACATCAAGCACCGTCGCAACGCCCTCGTTGGTGCTTCTCCACTGTGAAATCGTCCTTATAACATGAAGCACGGACGCAACATCAAGCAGCTCCTTCAAGCTGAGCGTACTGCCTGCGTCGGCACGGTAGAGAGCATTGTTTACATTGACAAGACCGCCGAACGCAGGGCCTCCGAATCGGGCAAGAAGCATATGAGCGTCCCTTGTTTGGTTCATCAAAGCCTGCGCCGAAGCAAGGTCGGACTGAGGCTCAAGACCCAGAGCAGCAAGCCGAGCATCCTCGCACGAGGTATGCCGAGCCAGCAGCTCAAGCACCTTATCCAGCTCCAGCGTCGGATACTGTCTGTTCATTTCGCTCATCCTTTCATAGCTTTGTAAAAATCCAGTGTTTTAAACTTTTTCGATGTCTGCATCAGCAAAAAGCCCTCCGTCACCTCGCCGAGCATTTTCAGACTCTCGTCGCCGAGGGTGAAGGCAAACAGCTTTTCGTCCTCGCTGTAGCAAATATGCCTCATCGCACGGAGCACGCCCGGTGGGAGCATTACTCCCGAGTGCTTATGTCTGCACCTTTCGCAGAATATAAGACCCTCAACGGGGCTGAAAAGGAAATCGCCTTCATATTCCTCTCCGCAGTCGCCGCAAACAACAAGGTCGGGCATATATCCGGAAAGGCAGAGCAGCCTCAGCTCAACAACGGCTTTCAGCTGAGCCTGCGGTCTTTTTTTCTTCATCAGCATATGTAGAGCGTTGAGAACAAGCCGCAGATATTCGTCCGCATCGTCCTCAACGGGAGCAAGCTCTCCTGCAAGCTCGCAAAAATACTGAGCCAGTGAGAGAGCCTCAATGTCGTTTCTTAAATCAAAAAATATCTCCTTGGGCTGAGCCTCATCGATCGAATAGGCGTCCCTGCCCCGGTAAATCGAATAGCTTCCGTAGGCAAAAAGCTGGGTTGCGCTTTGCGACCTGCTTTTTATCCGCTTCGCTCCCCTTACAAAGGCTCTGATAACGCCGTGATCACGGGTGAGCAGCGTTACAAGACGGTCATCCTCCCCCGTCTGCTGCTCCCTTATTATCAGTCCGTCCGTCCGAAACTTCATTCTTGTTCTCCTGTGTTGAAATATGCTTGTATTGAAGATAATCGCAAATCTTTCCGCTTGAAGCGAATTTGTCCCATGCGGCAAGATCCTTAAAGCTGTTATTCATATAAAATCCCTCCAAATAAAATTATTTGCAGGGATCAGTTGTTTATTTATTTTTCACGGCGGTAAAAAAATCCACCGCCGGCTTGATGCCTGTTTTTATCAGTCGAGTCCGAAATTGTGAATAAGACCCTCTCTGTTGCGCCAGCCCTCTTTGACCTTGACCCAGCAGCGCAGATTGATGTGACACTGGAAGAATTTTTCCATATCCTCCCTTGCTCTTGTGGAAATACGCTTGAGCATTGCGCCGTTTTTGCCGATTATAATTCCCTTGTGGCTTTCCTTTTCGCAATAGATGACCGCCTCGATATCCATGATATCCGAGTCCTCACGCTCACGCATTTTCTCTATGCTGACCGCAACGCCGTGCGGAATTTCTCTGTCAAGATTTCTCAAAAGCTTTTCACGGATAATTTCCGCTGCAATAACACGCTCCGGCTGATCCGTCAATGTGTCCTCCGGGAAGAAAAATACGCTTTCCTCTGCAAGCTTTTTCATCTCGGAAAGAAGCTCGTCCATATTGATTCCTCTGAGAGCCGAAACGGGAACGACCGCTTCAAAATCGTAGAACTTAGAAATTTCAAGAATTCTTGCCATCAAAACCTCCTTGTCGGGAAGTGTATCGACCTTGTTTATCGCAAGGATAACCGGCATTTTCAGCTTCTTGAATTTTTCGATAAGCTCAAGCTCGGCAGGCCTTAATTCGCCCTGCGGCTCAACAACGAACAGACAGGCGTCAACTCCGGAAACGCTGTCCGAAACAGCCTGTACCATCTTTTCGCCGAGCTTCGTCCTCGGCCTGTGAAAGCCCGGGGTATCGGTGAAAACAAGCTGAGTGTCGCCCTGCGTCAGAACGCCCATTATCTTGGTTCTTGTCGTCTGCGGCTTTTCGGAAACGATTGCGATCTTCTGACCAAGCAGACAGTTGAGAATGGACGATTTGCCGACATTCGGACAGCCGACAATGGCAATAAATGCGGATTTTGTCATCAGTTCTCCTCCGTGTAATAGCTGTCGTTTCGCTTGAGTCCGAGCTGAGTGAGAACGGCCTCCTCCTTTTCACGCATACGAACTCTTTCAAGTCCCTCCGCCTCATGGTCGTAGCCCAAAAGATGAAGCATTGAGTGAACGGTGAGGAACGCTATTTCACGCTGGAGCGAGTGTCCGTAGAGGTTAGCCTGCATAACGGCGTGCTGCATTGAGATCACTATATCTCCGAGAATTTTTGCGCCTGTGTCATGATTTATATCATAAACGCCGTTTTCACCGAGCGGGAATGAAAGTACATCAGTGCTTCTGTCAACATGTCTATACTCACGGTTAAGCTCGTGAATTATCTCGTCATCGACAAATCGAACGCTTATCTCCGCCGAGCCTTCAAAATTTTCGTTGACGAGCACCGCATTGCAGCAGCGGCGAATCAACATTCTGACGCCCGTGGGGATTTTAATCTCATTCTGATCGTTTGTTATAATAACCTTAATTTTATCGCTCATCGTCTTTTCTTTGCCTCCTCATACTTTTCGTACGCTCTTATGATGTCCTGCACCAGCTTATGGCGTACTACATCCTTCTCTGTAAATCTTACTGTTTTAATATCCTCAATGTTTTTGAGTATCTTTGTTATTTCGACCAGTCCCGAACGCTTACCGTCGGGCAGGTCTATCTGCGTTATATCGCCCGTAACGACCATTTTTGAGTTGAAGCCGAGACGGGTCAGGAACATCTTCATCTGCTCCGTCGTCGTGTTCTGCGCCTCGTCAAGAATAATGAAGCTGTCGTCAAGGGTTCGTCCTCTCATATAGGCGAGCGGTGCGACCTCAATATTGCCCCTCTCCTGATAACGCTGAAAATTCTCCGCTCCAAGCATATCAAAAAGTGCGTCGTAAAGCGGCCTTAAGTAAGGGTCAACCTTCTGCTGAAGATCGCCGGGCAGGAAGCCTAACTTTTCGCCGGCCTCGACCGCAGGGCGTGTCAGAATAATTCTGTTGACCTCCTTGGCTCTGAATGCTCTAACCGCCATCGCAACAGCAAGATAGGTTTTGCCCGTGCCGGCAGGACCTACGCCGATAACTATCGTGTTGTCACTGATCGCCTGAACATATTTTTCCTGACCGATTGTTTTCGGCTTGACGGGTCTGCCCTTTGTGGTCATGCAAATGCAGCCGCCGTTCATGCTTTTCAGCTGATCCTCGTCGCCCTCGTCAACGAGAGAGGTGACATACCTCACATTCTGCTCATTGAGCGATTCGCCCTTGTTGATGAGGTCGAGCAAGCCGTTAACGGCTCTTACGGCCAGCGAAACATTCTCCGCCTCGCCGCTTATCTTCATCTCCGCCCCTCGGCACACGACCGAGACGGAATATTTCTTTTCTATGTACTTTATATTCTCGTCAAAGCTGCCGAAGAGACTGACAGCCTGTTCCATTCTTTCAAAATTTATTATCTGCTCAAACAATCGATTATCCCCGCCTTTCGCTCAATATTTTATTGAAAGTAAATAAAAATTCCGCTATCCTTTAGTATTATAACACAGTTTTAATAAAAAGTCACAGATTTAATCCTTAAAGTTAAACATAATTTTCCGCTAAATTTTGTGCAATATGTACATGCTGTCAAATGCAAAAGAAACTTGACGAAAAGCGGAATTTTTGATATCATTTTATAAACAGGGGTGATACACATTGAGCGACAAAAAAAAGAAAAAATCTGACTCCGGATTTTTCACCGAAAAGATTACAGTTCCATGGCTTATTGTCACGATTTTTTCCATGATTTCCTTTCTTGCATTCCTTATTTCAATGTTTTTCGGAAAATTCACTTCAATATTTTTCGGGATTTTCATTCTTGCAATCGCAGCTGTCGTATTGCTTGACGGAATCCACAAGAAAAGAGAAAACTACATTTCGGGAAATCTCAATTTCATAATGACGGTTCTGTGCATAATCTGCGCAGTCATAGTTATGAATATGTAGCTAAAGGGTATAGGTAACATAACAGGTTACTTGAAACAATACCGCATAATAAAAATGGGGGTTATAAAAACATGAAAGAAACTATCATCAAATCCGTAACGGCTTTTATTTGCGTTGTTGCGCTCTGCGTTTCCTCGGTTATTGCAGTCGGCAAATATGGCAATGCCGTGATCGAAGCCGCAAAGAACGCACCTGCAGCAGCAAGCACGTCAGGCGGTTCAGGCTCATCATCTGCAACTGACGGCGGCTCGGGCGACGCAGCCGCAGATCCTTCCGTAGCTCCGGACGGCAGCTCAACAGACGAAACAACCGACGCAGCGGCGGACTCCGGCGCAGACACTTCAACAGCCGGCGACTCAGCATCAAGCGGCACAGCAACGGGCGGCAGCTCCTCAACAGGCGGCAGCTCCTCGACTGCAGCAGACCCGACAAAATATTCCAAGGAGCAGATAGTTTCCTACTATAACAATGCTATCAAGGCTACCGCAAAGGCTGCCAAGCTTTCCGTTACAAAGGAAGAACTAATCGACATTAAGGTTGACACCATGAAGCCGGACAGCAATGCTCTCAAGAAAATCATCAACGAAAATGTTCTTTCAAAGTATGCGAAGCCGACAACGGAATCAAAATCCTTCACCAACGGCGTTGCCTCCGACAAGACCAAAGCCGAGGATTTTCTTCCCAGAACAAGACTTCAGTCGGCAGGCGTTAAATCGGCAAGCATCACAAAGAGCGGTTCAAACTATGTTGTAACGATCGTTACGATTGCAGAAAAGACAACTCTCGAAAACCCGACTCCGAAGTATGCCGACCAGTGCGCCGCTCCGCTTGATCTTGCAAGCGTTGACCTCGGACCTATCAAGGTTACTCAGGCCGACATCAACTATCCCGGCGTTACGCTCAAGGCGACCGTAAACGCAAACGGAACTCTCGTCAGCAGCTCCATCGACCAGCCGCTCAACGGCTCAGGCACAGCCAATGTTATCGGTCTTAAGCCCTCGGCAACCGTTCACGGCGCATGGACTCAGAAGAACACATACAAATATTGATTTTGATTTATCCGCCTTCAATTGAGGGCGGATTTTTTTATAAGCTACACAGGAGGATTGTCATGACACTTGAAGAATTCATTTCAAAGCTCAAAGTACCTGCCTTCGGAACGGTTTTATGCGAACCAATCAACTGCGGCGCAGGTCTTGCAATCGACGACGAAATAAACGGCGGCGAGGATGACTCGTATATGCTCGTTCTCGGCGATGTAACATCAAAAATGTACCGTGATTTTCTCTCATCGCTTGCGAAAGCAGGCCACAAAGAAACCTTTCATCGTGAGTTCAACGGCAACATCTTTGCGGAATTTGCCGACGACGACAAAATTATTTACACATACTATACCGCCGAAACAATGCTTGCACGAATTATTCTTGACAACGCAAGCTCTCCCCTTGCTGAAATGAACGATACCGCCGACGATGTCAGAGGCGATACGGCTCTTATGCAATTTTCACTGCGCTACGGAAAGATGATTCGTTTTTACAGCTGCGACTGTGGTATGCTCTATGTCATGAGAATGCGTGACAATTCCGTCATTATTATTGACGGCGGCGAGATAGAGCAGTGCACCGAGGAAGCGTGCGATGAATTCATGAGCCGTCTTGAGGAACTCACAGACAAGAAAAAGGGCGAAAAAATCCGTGTTTCGGCATATCTTTGCACGCATAATCACGATGACCATATGGACTTTTTCATCAAGCTGCTCAAGCGTGAAAAGGATGTTCTCAGCGTTGAACGGGTTATGTTCAACTTCCCTTCAAAAACTCTGCTTGAATACGGAATACCCTGCGCCGACAAGCTCAAAGGCAGGATAAAAAAATACGCTCCAAACGCAAAATTCCTGAAGCTTCACACAGGCCAGACAATACGCTTCCCCGACGCAAGAATCGAGGTACTCACGACTCACGAGGATATTCTTCCCCGCTCAACACAAGCCGATGAGGGCAAATTATACCGAAGCGTCAACGAAACCTCAACTATATTTCAAATCATTTTCGACGATTGCTCCGTGATTTTTCTCGGCGACGCAGAAGAAGCAAACGGCGAATCTCTGCTCACGCTTTACGGAAAAAACTCGCTCTCCTGTAAATATCTTCAGTGCGCCCATCACCTTATAAATGACGACAGAAATATTTACAGCAATATCAAGGCCGAGAAGCTGCTCATTCCGCAGTGCCGATATATTGCAATGACAAGGGAGTGTGACAACGCACGCCACCTGACCCGACTTTTCGGTGCAGAAAATATGTACTACGCCGGCGACTGTACCTATGTTTTCACAATCAGGGACGGAAACGAAAAAATTGATTACTTTGAACAAAAGGGATATTTTTACGACAACAGCGGATATTGAGTGTGTGAGTTTACAATATTACAATACTAATCGTCATTTCGCAGTATTGACAATAATATAACGAAGTGGTAGAATAGGTTGCAATAAGATTGATTGAGAGCCTTTCAAAAAAGTCTCTCGCCCTTTACCGAACATCGATCGCATTGCGGTTGGGTTCGGCTTTTTTATTTTTTCGGAGGTATCGGGATTATGAAAACAGATGTTGTAATCGTCGGAGCTGGTCCTGCCGGTATATTCACGGCTATCGAAATGCTTCGCAAGGGCACAAAGAAAAAAATCGTCATTGTCGAAAAGGGTCAGTCCGTCGAAAACAGACATTGCCCAAAGGCAAAAACAAAAAAATGCGTGAATTGCAAGCCGTATTGCCATATTACAACCGGATTTTCCGGCGCAGGCGCATTCTCGGACGGCAAGCTGTCGCTGAGCTATGAGGTCGGCGGAGATCTTCCGAATCTTGTCGGCGAAAATCTTGTTCAGGAAACCATTCACTACGCCGACGGTATATATCTTGAATTCGGCGCAGATACTAAGGTTGAGGGCATCGGAAACACCGAGGAGGTCAGGAAAATCCGTACCCGTGCCATTCAGGCCGGTCTGAAGCTTGTTGACTGTCCGATTCGCCACATGGGCACAGAGAAGGCACAAGACATCTATCTTGCCATCGAAAAATATCTCCTCGCCAACGGCGTTGAAATTTTCTTCGGCTACGAATGCTCAAATATTATCCTCAACGGCAAAAAATGCGAGGGCATCTATGTTTCCGACAGCAAGGGTGTTGAAACGGAGATAAGAGCCGACGATACGATCATCGCAACCGGCCGCAGAGGTGCGGAATGGCTTGAAAAAATGTGCGGCGAGCACGATATCGCTCACCTGCCCGGAACAGTCGATATCGGCGTCAGAGTCGAGGTCAGGAACGAGGTAATCGAAAAGGTAAACGATGTTCTTTATGAATCAAAGCTCATCGGTTATCCCCGTCCGTTCAAGAATAAGGTCAGAACCTTTTGCCAGAATCCCGGCGGCTTTGTCAGCCAGGAGAATTACGACAACAATCTCGCCGTTGTAAACGGCCATTCATATAAGGAGCTTAAAAGCAACAACACAAACCTTGCAATTCTTTGCTCCCACAATTTTTCTTATCCGTTCAATCAGCCTATCGCCTACGCCCAAAAGGTCGGCGAGCTGACAAATATGCTCGGCACGGGTCACATTCTTGTTCAGCGCTTCGGCGATATTCTTGACGGCAAGCGAACATGGGAAAAGGAGCTTTCGCAGTCCAATCTCAAGCCCACGCTTCCCGACGCCGTTGCAGGCGATATCACAGCCGCCATGCCGTACAGAGCCATGACAAACATCATCAATTTCATTCAGGCTGTTGACCATGTTGCTCCCGGCTTTGCTTCCTATGAAACGCTGCTCTACTCCCCCGAGCTTAAATTTTACAGCAACAGGGTCAAGATGGACGAGCATTTCAACACAAATGTTGAGGGACTGCACTGCCTCGGCGATTCCAGCGGCTGGACAAGAGGACTTATGATGGCTTCCGTCATGGGCGTCCTGATGGGCAGAGAAATTTATTGAGGTTTTGCTATGAAAATCACGCTAAATCCCGACGAAGAAATCGTCAAGGTAGTCAAAGAGGGTCTTAAACGCACGGGCGGCTATTGCCCATGCCGCAGGGAGCATACACCCGAGAACAAGTGTATGTGCGAAGAATTCAAAAAGCAGATCGCAGACCCTGATTTTGAAGGCTTTTGCCATTGTATGCTTTATTATAAGTCAAAGGACTAAGGAGGTTTTTATCATGGCTGAGGTTAAAATCACAAAGGACAATTTCACACCTGAGGTGCTTAAATCCGACATTCCCGTTCTCCTCGATTTCTGGGCGGAGTGGTGCGGTCCGTGCCGTATGCTCGCTCCCATCGTTGAAGAAATAGCGGACGAGTTTGACGATGTTGTCAAGGTCGGCAAGGTCAATGTGGACGAAGAGCCGGAGCTTTCTTCGGTTTTCAATGTTTCAAGCATTCCGACCTTGGTTGTTATCGACCACGGCAAGGCAAACAAATCCGCCGTCGGATATATGTCAAAAGAAAAGGTTCTTGAGCTTCTCGGACTTTAATGACGACAAATTCAAAACGAGCCGAAGCACTTCATCAGTGTTTCGACTCGTTTTTTGTTCATTTTATACCGTGTACGGATCTATGCCGTTTGTGTTTGTCGGGAGAAGCTTAAATGTAAAGTCATAGGCCTTGTCATTCACGCTGTATTCCGGTGCGAGATCCGGACCGCATGCGGTCGAGCCTGTTCCCGCCATTTTATAGTCAACGCTGAATACAGTCTCCTTGATCGGCTCAAGCTCGTAATCGTGCTTTGCTTCGCGAATCATCTGCGGCGTGAAATGCTGAGCGTTCGACGAGAAGCTGTCAAAGTTTTCCGCTCGACAGATAAAGCCTATTCCGCTCTCGTTCGAGATTTTTGCCCATTTGCAGCCGTAGTGGCTTGAATTTTCCTGCGGACGGACATAATGTTCAAAGTTCTCCGTTACCGTGGTTTTGAACTCGTCAACATAGGTGTAACGCTTCTTGTCAATGTAGCTCTCCTTCGGACCATAGCCGAAATATTCATAGCTTTCAAAGCCCTCAGGCATTGTGAGCTGAAGTCCGATTCTCGGCAGAACATCCATTCTTTCGGCTTTTTTGCCGTTGACATTTACAAGGACGCTCGAATCCGGAAGGAAGGTGTAAGTAAGCTTACCCTCAAATACCGGCTCAAAGGTGTATGATCCAATTGCAAGATCAACAGTGATCTCAATCTTTTCGTCGGATTTCGTCACATTGAGCGAGTGACACTTCTGTCCGAGCCTTTCCATTCCGACCTTGTACCACTTTTCTCTGCAACCTGGATTGTCGTTATCAATATACGCTCTGTAAAGATTAAGCTCAACAGGCTTTGAGAGAAGCTCGTTTTCGCCGTAGCTTATCTTGTTGAGCTTGCCGTAAGCCTTGTCAAACACATACTTGACGCTGCCGATTCCGATTTCAACATATCTCTCACCGTCGTTGACGGTCATTGCCGTGGTCGGCAGGGCAGCTCTGCCCGTCGGGATGGACTTGAGCTTGAACTGCTTGAGTCCGACCTCGTAGCCCGCCTTTGCCCAGAGCTTGTCCGTTCTGTTGACAAAGTGAAGCGTGAGATATGTCTCGCCCGTAAAGCTGTACGCCGACGGGTCGAAAATCGAAAAATTCTTCTTCTCTCTCGGCATGAGCATAAGTCCCGATACCTCGCCGAAAGCGATAAGCTTTCCGTCGGATTTGATGTTCCAATTGATGCCTATGTCATCAAGACCCTTGAAGTAATTGCGGTTTTTTATCGAAACATTTCCGTTGCCTGCATATTCGGCAAAGAACGGCTGATAGACATACTTTGCTTCCTCAAAGCCGGTGTGCGGCGTTCTGTCGGGATAGACAAGACCGTCAACGCAGAAGTTGCCTGCATTCGGCATATCGTCGAAATCGCCACCGTAGGTGTATTTATATCCGCCGTTGCCGTCAGGAATCGCTACGGAGTGATCCGTATACTCCCAGATGCAGCCGCCGCAGAACTTATCGTCGGAGTCAATAAGCTCCCAATAGTCAACGAGATCTCCCGGACCGTTGCCCATCGCATGGCAATATTCGCAGAGATAAAGCGGCTTGTTTTTGCGCTTTTTGCTTGAAAGAATCTCCCTGCATTTTTCGATTGAGGGATACATCCAGCTTTCAACATCGGAGCAGCCGCCGAGGAATTTGCCGGCAAGCTCAGAATAGCGGTAGTTGGCGTTCTCGTAGTGAACTATAACATCCTTGTTGCGTGATTTAATGTAATCGTACATCGCCTGATGGTTATCGCCGCAGCCGGACTCGTTGCCGAGCGACCAGAAAATAACCGAAACATGGTTCTTGTCACGCTCAAAAAGTCTGCGTGCCCTGTCAACATACGCTTCCTTCCAAGTCGGGTCGTTTGCAAGCAAGCTCCAACGGTCAAAGAAGAAGCCGTCAATCGAGGTGCTGAAGCCATGAGCCTCAAGATCGGATTCGTCGATTACAAGGAAGCCGAGCCTGTCGCACATCTCCAAAAATCTCGGATCATTCGGATAGTGCGAGGTGCGGATGGCGTTGACATTGTGACGCTTGAAGATATAGAGATCCTCAAGGACATGCTCTATCGGCGTTGCGTGACCGTAAATCGGGTGAGAATCATGACGGTTTACGCCCTTGATTTTTATCTTTTGTCCGTTGAGATAGAGAACGGATTTTGAAATCACAAGCTCCTTTATGCCGACCTTGACAAGCACTACCTCGTCGGAAACATCGAGAAAAAGGTCGTAGAGAAGCGGATCTTCATCGTTCCAAAGAATCGGGTTGTCAAATTTTATCTTAATTTTTCCGTTTACGCTTTCGCCCGAATCAATGTTCTCTCCGTGAGGCGAAACCAGACGGTAGCCGACCTCTCTGTCCCCTACAAGGTCGAGATCAACGCTCATTATACACTTCGTGCACTTCTTTTTAAGCTCCGTCGTAACATAGAAATCACGGATTCTGCCCCTGCGGCTTCTCTTGAGAATATAAACATCACGGAAGATTCCGCTCATTCGCCACATGTCCTGATCCTCAAGGTATGAGCCGTCGCACCATTTGAGAACAAGCATCGCAATTCTGTTTGAGCCTGCATGAACAATCTCGGTGATGTTGAATTCGCTCGTCATGTGGCTGACCTGGCTGTATCCGACGAATTTGCCGTTTATCCAAAGATAGAAGCAGGAATCAACTCCCTCAAAGTTGAGGAAAAGATCACGGCTGAGATCGTTTTCGTTAAGCTCAAAATCACGGATATAAATTCCACACGGGTCATCGTCGGGAACATATGGCGGATCGCATGGGTACGGGTAGTCGGAATTGGTATAATTCGGCGCATCATAGCCCTTGTCCAAATCCATCTGCCAGTTCATCGGGACTTTTATTTTGTTATAATTGCCGTCGATTTCATAATCTGCGGCATAAAAGCCGTCCTCAACATCAATTACAGAATTATAGAATCTGAAATCCCACTCGCCGTTGAGAAGCTGAAAATACTTTGAATCCTCTCTTGATTTCGTGAGGGCATTTTCCTCGTTAAGATAGGGAACAAAATATGCGTGGGGTTCTTCACAGCCAACATGCAGCGTGGTCGGATCCTCATAATACTTGGGTATATTCAGCATCGTTTTTCCTCCGATCAAAGTTCGATTTTTGCCTTTCTTGAGTTTATCGCGCGGAAGATCGACGCTTCAAACTTAGGCTTTCTTGAATAGGTGTAAAGTCCGTTCTGCTCCTGCTCAACATCGTAGAGCTGAGTATAGCAGAAGCCGAACATCTGGTCGTTATCAAGCAGAGCGTCGGTAAGTCCCTTGTAACGCTCGATGAATTCGTACTTATTCTTCGGTGCGTTGCCGTAGCCCCATGCGTTTTGCTCGTTCTCGTTTACCGACCAGCGGATTCCGCCGTATTCACTGATGAAGGTCGGACCGCCCGGATACTTCTGACGGCGCTCGTGATTATCGTAGAGCTTACCCTCAGTCATGAGCATATCAAAATGCTCCTTGAATATCTTTGGATCTTGCTCATAGTCGTGAAGATCGAAGATATCGGTAATAACATGGAAGTTACCGCTTGTATCAATGCACGGACGGGTCTTGTCAAGTGCCTTTGTCGTCTTGTAGATAAGGGCAAGAGCGTCGTCAAACTGCTTTCTTCCGTCGTAGTCCCATGTTTCGTTGAGCGGACACCAGCCGATGATTGCCGGGTGGTTGAAATCACGCTCAAGCTCCTCTATCCACTCAGGGATTACGGAATAAACTATGTTCGGGTTAGAGTGATCAAGACCCCAGTTCGGGTATTCGCCCCAAACTATGTAGCCCATCTTGTCGCAATGGTAGAGGAATCTCGGCTCGAAAATCTTTTCGTGAAGCCTTGCACCGTTGAATCCTACATCAAGTGAAATTTGAATATCCTTGATCATCGCCTCCTCGGTCGGAGCGGTGTAGATTCCGTCGGGATAAAAGCCCTGGTCAAGAACCAAACGCTGAAAAACGGACTTGCCGTTGATAAGGAACTTCTGTCCGTCAAGCTTAACATCACGCAGACCGAAATAGCTGTCAACCTTATCCTCGTTAAAGCGAAGCTCAAGGTCGTAAAGTCTGCCTTCGCCAACCTCCCAAAGATATGCCTCCTTAAGGTCAAGGTGTGCGGTTATAAAGCCGCCTTCGGTTTCAACGCTTGCTGCGCCCATGATTCTCTCCTGATAGAGAGCGAGAACCTCAAATTTGCCTGCGCCGATGACCTCGGCCTGAATATCAACAGAGCAGTTTTCAACATTCGGGAAAACCTTAATGCTCTTGATTCTCGACTCGGGAACAAACTCAAGCCAAACCGTCTGCCAAATACCTGTTGTTCTTGTGTAGTCGCAGCCGTGGGAATAGTATTCCTCGCTCTGCTTTCCTCTCGGCTGGAGAGGATCTCTTGTATCGTCCTCGGCGTAAACGGTCAAAACATTCGTGCCGCCGTTGAGATAGTCGGTTATATCGAACTCAAAGGAGATATATCCGCCCTTATGCGTGCCGACCTCCTTGCCGTTCACGAACACGGTAGCCTTATAGTCAACAGCGCCGAAATGAAGAATCGTTCTCAGGTCGGCAAACTTCTCGGGAACAACGAACTCCCTCGAATACCATACGGCATCCATAAAATCCTTGTATTCAACTCCGGAAAGCACGCTTTCGGGGCAGAAAGGAACAATTATGCTGCCCTCAAGCTTAGTCTGTGGCTCAAAATATTTCTTCGCAAGACCGCTTTTTGATTTGTCGATCTCAAAACTCCATTTTCCGTTAAGATTCAGCCATTCTCTGCGCTGAAACTGCGGATTCGGGTGTTCGGGACGGGGTATATTTGACATATGATATATTCCTCCATAATTTAATTTAATGCAATATCACACAATTGAGGCGAACGCTCCAATCGTGCAGTATTGCCTTGGTTTATCATACCATATCCGAGCGGATTATACAAGTAAATATATATAATTTTTACAAATTCGCTTCTCAACGAAAAAACGAAAATTGTTCGGTACTACCTTGAAAAAAATAGGACAAAATGATAATATAGTATAAGCAACTGATCGGAGGGTACACTGATGGAGGTTAAAAAGATGGAATCGCTCAGAGAGCTTTACAAAATAGGCAGAGGACCTTCAAGCTCGCACACAATGGGGCCGGAACGGGCTTGCAAAATTTTCAAAGAGCATAATCCTGACGCCGACAGCTTTAAGGCGATACTTTACGGATCACTCTCAAAAACGGGCGTCGGTCACGGTACGGACAGAGTAATCAAGGTCACGCTTGCGCCGTCGCCGTGCGAGGTTGTTTTTGATAATACGGAAACCGAGCTTCCGCACCCCAACACAATGGATCTGATCGCATACAAAAACAATGCCGAGGTTAAAAGAATCCGTGTATTGAGCGTCGGAGGCGGAAAAATAGAAATTGTCGGCTACAAAAATGTTGATCCGCCGAAAATTTACGAGCTGTCAAGCTTTTCCGAAATTTCCGAGCATTGCAGAAAAAATCACATGAGACTTTGGCAGTATGTCGAGGAGGTTGAGGGAATCGAAATCAGAGAATACCTGCTTAAAATATGGAATCAGATGAAGATGAGCATTCATATCGGACTTGAAACCGAGGGCGTTCTTCCCGGCGGTCTGAATGTTGAGAGGAAGGCGAAGAAGCTTTATTCGCATCAGCATATCGACGAAAGTGCACAAACGAAGGAGAACCGTGTCGTTTCCGCTTATGCGTTCGCTGTCAGCGAGCAAAATGCCGACGGCGAGGTTATCGTAACCGCTCCGACCTGCGGCTCGGCAGGAGTTATGCCGTCGGTGCTTTATTATCAGCAGATGAAACGAGGCTATACCGACCTTGAAATCGTCCGTGCGCTTGAAGCCGGAGGAATAATCGGCAATCTTGTTAAAACCAACGCTTCGATCTCCGGCAGTGAATGCGGATGTCAGGCAGAGATAGGCACGGCGTGCGCCATGGCTTCGGCTGCGCTCGGCGAGCTGTTCGGGCTTGAAACGGACAAGATAGAGTACGCTGCGGAAATTGCGATCGAGCATCACCTCGGACTGACCTGCGACCCGATCTGCGGACTTGTTCAGATACCGTGTATTGAACGCAATGCGGTTGCGGCAATGAGGGCGATAAACGCCGTCAGCCTCGCCAGCTTCCTCAGCGACACAAGAAAAATTTCCGTTGACGAGGTCATCGAGGTCATGAGAATGACGGGTAGAGATATTCCGGGACGGTACAGAGAAACCGCCGAGGGAGGTCTTGCAACGCTCAGGTTAGGCAGCCGCTGATTTATGGCAATGCCACACAAAAAACGCCCCTTAAATTTGTACATATGTCCGCCGCAAAAGCTATTGCAATTGCTTTGGCGACATGATAAAATATAAGTACCATAAGAACGACCTCAAGGTCGGCTCAAGAGAGGAGAATCATCATGGCATTAAGCGAGAAGTTTAAAATCGAAACAAAGATCCCTTACCTCTATCTCAGCGGATACAAGGGACATTTTGTGGCAGGAAGAAGCCACTTGAATTATTATATAGACATAACCTCACAGAAATCCTGCCTTTCCGAGGCAAAGGCGGTTGCGAAAGCGATTGCACCGAATTATAAGCTCAGCACGGAGATTGACACGATTCTTTGCCTTGACGGCACTGAGGTTATCGGCACATGCCTTGCAAGCGAGTTGACGAAGAACGACCTTGCAAGCATCAATGCAAACAGAGCGATAAACATTCTCGCTCCTGAATACACGGCAAGCAACCAGCTTATGTTCCGTGACAACATCGTTCAGATGATTCAGGGCAAGCAGGTTCTTATCCTTGCCGCCTCCGTTGTTACGGGCAGCACGGCTCAGAATGCGTTTGAGGCTATCCGCTATTATTCCGGCGCACCGGTCGGAATTGCGTCGATTTTTGCAACGATGAAGGAATGCGAGAATTTCCCCGTCGTATCGGTTTTCGATCCGCACGACCTGCCCGACTATGAGAGCCATTCCGCAATGGAATGTCCGCTCTGCAAAAAAGGCGAGCGTATCGACGCCCTCATCAACAGCTTCGGCTGCTCCATGCTGTAACGAATATCTTACACCAAACAAGCTGCATTAAAGCCGTGGTTAGCTTTAATGCAGCTTATGGTTTTATGTTTTTGGTAGAATTTAAGGCAAGGCAAACTATTGTTGATTTTTCTTTGAAATAATGATAAAATACCATTAGAAATGGGGTGTTACTATGTCTCCGTCAATGCACAATTGGAATATGAAAAATCTTGAAGGAAGTTTTTCTGTTGAGGGAATAACCCTCAGTGAGGATATTAAATCCAAATTAAAAGATGTTGCGACAGGCAAAGCAACCAGTGATATGCTCGTAGCAGAAATAATTAAAAAATACAAATCTGCAGGCGCTTGAAATGTTTAATAAATATGGAGTTTACTCAACCACCGAATCCATATATTGTTATAAAGGCACTAATGTCCTTATAAACAAGTTAAGAATTAGAAATACTGAAGATTTAAGATCTGCAGAAAATCAAATTACAGCAATAAAGCAATACGCTATGCTTGAAGCACCTATAAACCTATAAAAGGAAACTTTACAAAGAACCACTTATTTCATATTCACAAATTCATGTTCGGCGATATCTACTACTTCGCAGGTAAAATTCGTCGTGAACAAATTGCAAAAGGCAACACAACATTTTATCCGCCATCATCCATTAACAAAGAATTGAGTCGTGTTTTTGACTATAAAAAAAAAAAAAAAAAGTTTAATTGTTATAATGAAAATGAACTGTTTAACGGATTAGCTT
>CAVFTC010000024.1:0-25357 GCA_963625295.1 Bacteroides faecis | reverse complement strand
GACGAAAAATCTTACTGCGCAATTCGCACACCCCAATTGTGCGGTATTGCCTTAAATTGTTCCCGTAACGGTGAGTACGGTTGCGCCGGGAGTGACGCTGTATGCTCCGGTCGTTGTGTTTTGAACATAGGTTGCTGCCGGAACGGTAACAACGCCCGCAACGCTCGCAAAGTTGCCTGTTGCAGCATCGTAGGTGTAGTCGGTCGTCGGAGTGAGCGATGTTCCGTCGAGAGAAACGCCCGTGATATTGAGGATCGGGTCAAAGGTATCGCTGATGACAAGGTTATCCGCCGCAGCAGCTTCGGTGAAGCCGTTGTTTCGGATAACAAAGGTGTAGGTCAAGGTGCCGTTTTCGGGAACGGAGAGCGGACAAACGGCTTTAGTGATGGAGAGAATCGGTCCCGCCTCAAGGCTTACAGTTTCCTCTGCGGTTATTGCGGCGGAAAGTCCGTTGCCGTTTACCGTGACTGTGTTTGTGATTTGACTCTCGTTTGCAAGCGGAGCAAATTCATTTACCGTTGCGGAATAAACGACGGTGGCATTTCCGTTTGCCGGAACCGTGATTCCCGTTACCGTCAGCGGAGAAGCCGCCGCAACGGTCGGCTGCGTCTGAAGATCGCCCTTGATGAAGTAACGGACGCTGCCGTCAACATAGGTCAGGGGAACAAGACTTGTTGTGTTGAAGGTGTAAGAGCCGAGATTGTCCGTAACGGTCAGATTGGTGAAATCCGAATCGCTTGAGTTGACAATGTTGATGATATAGGTTATGGTTTTATCTCTTTCGTAGGTGTCGGAAAGAGCATTTTTTGTAACTGAAAGAACCTGAACGATCTCGCCGGTAACGATATTGGAATTGATGACATTATCGTTATAGGTCAAGGTCGCCTGGTTTGTAAAAAGTGCCATTGCAAGACCTCCTGTGTTTTTTAGAGGCTTTTTGCCTCCGTTATATTATATGAAACGGAAAATAAAGTGTTATTGAACAAATAATATCTGCGATTAGTGTAATTATGTCTTTATTTTTCATTTTTTATGTGATATAATCATTGTGTAGAATTATGTTTATGCAGGGTCAGCATAAGGAGGAGGGTACATATGGCACACTTTATTTTTTCGGCTTTCAGCGACGAATCGGGCGAATGTACGCTTGAGGGTCAAATTGCCGCCTGTAAGGAAAACGGCATTGCGGAAATGGAGCTTCGTGGCTTCGGCAAGGAGCTTAGCGTCAACAGCATGACCGTTGACTGTGCAAAGGAAATGAAGAAAACAATAGATAGCGAGGGAATGAAGGTTTCCTCGATCGGCTCGGCTTACGGCAAAATTAACATCAAGGACGATTTTGAACCGCATTTTGAAGCGTTCAAAAATACCGTTGAGGTTGCAAAGCTTCTTGAAGCAAGATATATCAGAATTTTCAGCTTTTTCTTTGATAAAGAGGATAGCTACGATGAGTATAAGGAAGAGGTGTTCCGCAGGGTCAAGGCGATGGTCGATTATGCCGACGAGAACGGCATGATGTGCTGCCATGAGAACGAAAAGGGCATCTACGGCGATACGGCGGAGCGTTGCCTTGAGGTTCTTGAGGCCTGCGGCGGAAAGCTCAGAGCGGTGTTTGATCCTGCCAATTTCATTCAATGCGGAGTCGATACCCTAAAGGCTTACGAGCTTTTGAAAGACCATATTGAGTATATGCATGTTAAGGACGCCATGTATTCCGACGGACAGGTCGTTCCTGCCGGTGAGGGTGAGGGACATGTGGACGAGATAATCAAAAAGCTCTCATTCAAGCATTCGCCGATCGTTCTTTCGCTTGAACCGCACCTAAAGGTGTTTGAGGGCTTCGACGCTCTCGAAAACGACGATGAAACAAAAAAAGGTATGGACAAGCATACCTATGCCTCATATAAGGAATCATTTAAGGCAGCTGCCGACGCAATGCACGCCCTTGTCGAAAAGGCTCAGCCAATCCGCATGGGCATTGTCGGCGTGGGCAACATGGGCTCAAGCCATATCCGCAATTTTCTTGCCGGCAAAATCAACGAGATGAGAGTTACTGCCGTTGCCGATATCAAGCCCGACAGGCTTGAATGGGCGAAGAAAAATGTCCCGTGGGTAAAGTGTTATTCAAGCGCAAAGGAGCTTTTTGAAAGCGGAGAGTGCGACGCTGTAATTATTGCAGTTCCTCATTATTTCCATCCGCCTTATGTTATTGAGGCTCTCAAAAACGGACTCCATGTCGTTTCCGAGAAGCCGGCAGGCGTTTATACAAAGCAGGTTCGTGAAATGAACGACTTTGCCGCAAAGAGCGACAAGGTTTTTGCAATGATGTTCAATCAGCGCACCAACTGTGTTTTCAGGAAGCTTAAAGAAATTGTGGACAGCGGAAAATACGGTGAAATTCGCCGTGTGAACTGGATAATTACCGACTGGTACCGCACCCAGGCATATTACAATTCCGGCGGATGGCGTGCAACATGGTCGGGCGAGGGCGGAGGAGTTCTCCTTAACCAGTGTCCGCATCAGCTTGATCTCTGGCAGTGGATATGCGGTATGCCGTCGAAGATCCGTGCGTTCTGCAACGAGGGCAAGTGGCACGATATCGAGGTTGAGGATGATGTTACAATCTATGCCGAGTATCCGAACGGCGCAACGGGTGTGTTCATAACCACAACCGGCGATTATCCGGGCACTAACAGGTTTGAAATTACGCTTGATAAGGCGAAAATAATATGCGAGAATGCCGAAAAAATCACGCTCATTGAGCTTGATGAGGGCTTGACGCATAACATACAGACGGCTAAGGACGGCTTTGTCAGAATAGGAAATCACACAGTTGATGTTGAAACGGACGGAATGAACGAGCAGCATTCGGGCGTTCTCAATGCGTTTGCAGGAAATATTCTTCACGGAACGCCGCTTGTTGCCGACGGCAGGGAGGGCATTAACGGACTTACAATTTCCAACGCTGCCCACCTTTCAAGCTGGACGGGAGAAATGGTTTCCATTCCGTTTGACGAGGATAAGTACTATGATTTGCTTATGGAGCATGTTAAAAGCTCCAAGGCGAAGGCAAGCATTGTCGAGCAGGTTGCCGACGATATGAGCGATACATACTGAGGTGTTATATGAGGGTTTCTGTTATTGGCTGCGGTAACATTGCGCAGGTTCATTTGGAGATACTTAGCTCCATGGAGGAAATTGAAATTTCGTCGGTTGCCGACATCGTCGAGGAAAAGGCGGACAGGGCTGCCGAAAAATACAGCTGCAAGGCATATTACGATTATATAAAATTGCTTGATGAGGATCACCCCGACGCAGTTCATATTTGTACGCCGCATTATCTCCATGTTGAAATGTCAGTTGAGGCTCTTTCAAGGGATATCCATGTTCTTTGCGAGAAGCCGTGTGCCATGAATACGGAGGAGCTTGCAAAGATTCGCATGGCTCAGCTTATGAGCACGCACGAATACGGCGTTTGCTTCCAGAACCGCTACAATCCGTCTGTCAGAGCGGTCAAAAATACGCTTGAAACCGGCAAATACGGAGCGATTAAAGGCGCAAGAGCCGTTGTGCAGTGGTGCAGAAACGAGGATTATTATTCAGATGATTGGCACGGAACTCTTAAAAAAGAGGGCGGCGGTGTTGTTATAAATCAGGGCATTCATACTCAGGATCTGTTGAGATACCTTGTCGGCAGCGATGTTGTCAGCGTAACCGGACATGTTTTCAATGACCATTTGAAGGATGTTATCGAGGTGGAGGACACAGCTCACGCAAGATTTATATTTAAAAACGGAGCGGTGGGTCTTTACGACGCAACGACGGCTTTCGGACTTAACGCAAAGCCGATAATAGATATTTTCTGCGAGAGAGCGACGCTGAGAGTTGAGGGTGACAACGCCTGTGTAATTCACAGGGACGGTGAGCTTGAGCTTCTCGGTACAAAAAGCAGTGTTGCAAGAGGCAGGGATTATTGGGGCGGAGGTCATGAGGCACTGATACATGATTTTTACGGTTGTATCGCAGCTGACAGCCACTTCCCGATAGATTCGCAAGAGGGAGGAAAGTCTGTTGAGGAGTTTTCTGCCGTTTACGAGTCTTCACGAACGGGCGAAGAGATAATTATTGGGAAGAGGTGAGCATATGCAAATGACAATGCGGTGGTTCGGCGACGGCAAGGACACCGTTACGCTTGAACAGATCAGACAGGTTCCCGGCGTTGTGGGCGTTGTTCCTGCGCTGCACACCCTGCCGGCAGGCGAGGTATGGCCGCTTGATATGATCCTTGAGATGAAAAGGGAGATCGAATCGGCAGATCTTACAATGGAATGTATCGAGAGCGTTAATGTGCACGAGAGTATAAAGCTTGGCGACGGCGACGCCGATAAATATATCGAAAATTACAAGGAATGCATCCGAAATCTTTCAAAGGCAGGAGTAAAAGTAATTTGCTATAATTTCATGCCTGTTTTTGATTGGACGAGAACCGACCTTGCAATGGATATGGGTGACGGAGCAACATGCCTTTGCTATGACGGCAAACAGGTTGAGGGCAAAAGTCCGGAGGATATGTTCAAGGAGATTGACGACAACTCAAACGGTTATGCGATGCCCGGTTGGGAAACGGAGCGCATGGGCGAGATAAAGGAGCTGTTTCAAAAATATAAAAACATCACTCATGAGGATATGTGGAGAAATCTCAAGCATTTCCTTGAAGAGATCATTCCCGTTTGCGAGGAATGCGATGTTAAAATGGCAATTCACCCCGACGATCCGCCGTGGGATATATTCGGATTGCCGAGAATTATAAAAAATATTGAGGATATAAGGCGCTTTTTGAAGCTTGTTGATTCACCATATAACGGATTGACCTTCTGCACAGGCTCACTCGGAGCAAGTGCGGACAATGATTTGCCGGCGATGATACGAGAGGTTGAAGACAGGATCTATTTTGCCCATTTGAGAAATGTGAAAATCACGGGCAGGCGGTTCAATGAAACCTCTCACCTTTCCTCGGACGGAAGCCTTGATATGTACGAAATAGTCAAGGCGTTGCAGGAGGTCGGCTTTGACGGATATGTAAGACCCGACCACGGAAGAATGATCTGGGGCGAGGTTGCGCGACCCGGCTACGGACTCTATGACAGGGCGCTCGGCTGCGCCTATCTAAACGGACTGTGGGAAGCAGTCGCAAAGAACAAATAATCGGAGTGATATTATGATTAAGCATGAAAGTCTTAACGGAAAAGTAGCGGTTATAACGGGCGGCGGCGGTGTGCTTTGCTCCGGCTTCGCTAAAACTCTTGCAGAGCAGGGCGTAAAGGTTGCCGTGCTTGACCTTAACGAGGAAGCGGCGAAGAAGGTTGCCGATGAAATAAACTCAAGCGGCGGCACGGCGATAGCTGTCGGCTGTAATGTGCTTGAGCCGGAGAGCATGAAAAAAGCGAGGGATATTGTTGTCGAAAAGCTCGGCACCTGCGATATACTCCTCAACGGCGCAGGTGGAAACAACCCCAAGGGAACGACGACAAAGGAGACGCTTGAAAAGATAGACCTTGTGAGGAAGGACGAAAATGTCAAAACATTTTTTGACCTTGACCCGGAGGGGATATCGTTTGTTTTTAACCTCAATTTTCTCGGAACACTCATACCGACTCAGATTTTTGCCCGAGATATGGCGGAGAAAGAGGACAGCTGCATCGTTATGATAACCTCGATGAACGCTTTCCGTCCGCTGACCAAAATTCCGGCATATTCTGCGGCAAAGGCGGCGGTTGCGAACTTCACTCAGTTCATGGCGGTTCATTTTGCCGATATGGGCATAAGAGTCAATGCAATTGCTCCCGGATTTTTTTCGACAAAGCAGAATAAGGATCTTTTATGGAATCCAGACGGCACTCCGACGGCGAGAACGGGCAAGATCCTTGCTGCAACGCCGATGGGTCGCTTCGGCAAGCCCGAGGAGCTTTCCGGCGCATTGCTGTTTCTTTGCGATAAGGAGTATTCCGGCTTTGTGACCGGTACAACGATAGCCGTTGACGGCGGATTTAACGCCTATTCGGGAGTATGATTTTGAGGTGATGTAATGTCAGGTCTTGTCAGCATAATTATCCCCATATATAATCTTGAAAATTACATAGAATATTGCCTTAACAGCGTGATCAACCAGACTTACAAAGAGCTGGAGATACTCTGCATCGACGACGGAAGTACGGACAAAAGTGCAGAAATTATAAAGCGCTTTGCTTCCTCCGACAGCAGGATAAAATATTTTTATCAGGATAACGCCGGCGTTTCCGCAGCAAGGAACAAAGGACTGGACGAAGCAACAGGCGAATATGTTATGTTCGTTGATGGGGATGATTATCTGCATTATCAGGCAGCAGAGATACTATATAAAAGTCTTGCAGAAAAAGATGCTGACATTATATGCTCACACTTCAAAATTACAGAAAGCCTAAACGAAAAAATGATACCGATTGAGTCTGTAATGTCTGAAAGCTCAAGTCATGAAGCGCTGTTTACCGAAAAATACAACAGCGTTGCAGGCAAATCGGCATGTGCAAAGCTTTATAAAACAGATGTTGCAAGGCTGGAGCGCTTCCCGGTCGGTATCACGAACGGTGAGGACGGCTATTATTTTATACTTTTGCTTAATCACAACCCGAAGGTTTTTTCGATAGATTGTCAGCTGTATTATTATTATACAAGACCCAATTCGACCGTTACATCAAGCTTTACGCTGAAGCGTTTTACCATGACATATTCCTTCGATATGCTTTGCGAAAGATTGAAGGATTCTCCGAATGCTTTTTTGAAAAAATATTGCCTTCAATATCTGTTCCAGTCGATTTTTTACAACAGAACGCAGGCGATAGGAACAGCGTGCGAAAAAGAGGTTTTGTCGGAATCGAAAAGAATAGGCAGAAAGTGGCTCGGAGATTTTCAAAGGAACAGGGCTATTTCACCGATTATAAAAATATCATTCACCGTGTTCTTTTATTCACGCCGCATCTATGAGCTTGCAAGAGCGATACAGGATCCGACGATGTTTGATTTCTACAAAAACAGGCGAAAGGGGGAGACTCGCAATGGAGCTTAAGCTCAGGAAAAAAGAGGATTGCACATTTGACATGATATCGCTCGGCGAGATCATGCTCAGACTTGATCCCGGCGATTCGAGAATAAGAACGACCCGTTCCTTCCGTGCATGGGAGGGCGGCGGCGAATACAATGTCGCAAGAGGACTTCGCAAATGCTTCGGACTGAGAACTGCGGCAGTTACCGCACTTGCCGACAACGAGGTGGGCAGACTCATTGAGGATTTTATGCTCCAGGGCGGAGTTGACACCTCGCTGATAAAGTGGGTAAAATACGACGGTATCGGAAGAACCGTCAGGAACGGTTTGAATTTTACCGAAAGAGGCTTCGGAATCCGAGGTGCGCTCGGCGTTTCCGACAGGGGAAATACCGCAGCTTCTCAGCTCAAGGAGGGTGACATAGATTGGGATCATATCTTCGGCACGCTCGGAGTGAGATGGCTTCATACCGGCGGAATTTTTGCCGCACTTTCAGATACAACGGCCAGGGTCGTTATTGAAGCTGTCAAGGCGGCGAAAAAATACGGAACAATAGTTTCCTATGACCTCAATTACCGACCGTCCCTGTGGAACGACATCGGTGGCAAGGCGAAGGCTCAAGAGGTCAATAAGGAAATTGCAAAATACATAGATGTCATGATCGGCAACGAGGAGGATTTTACCGCATGTCTCGGTCTTGAAATCGAAGGCAACGATGAGAATCTCAAAAAGCTGAACATCGACGGCTACAAAAAAATGATGGCGAAGGCGGCAGAGCTTTATCCCAATTTCAAGGTGGCAGCTTCGACGCTGAGAACGGTAAAAACCGCCACAGTCAACGACTGGAGCGCAATTTGCTGGGCTGACGGCAGGGTCTTTAACGGGCTTGACCTCAAGGGTCTTGAAATTTACGACCGTGTCGGCGGCGGCGACAGCTTCGCTTCGGGTCTGATTTACGGACTTATGGAAACGGGCGATCCGCAAACGGCGGTCAATTACGGCGTGGCGCACGGTGCGCTGGCAATGACGACGCCCGGCGACACATCAATGGCGACCAAAGCCGAGGTCGAAAGAATAATCAGCGGCGCAGGCGCAAGAGTTCAACGATAGGAGTGAGGACATGGATAAGGAAAAAATTCTTATGAGGATTCAGGATTGCGGCGTTGTTGCGGTCATCAGGGCGGAAAGTGCCGACAAGGCGGAGCGAATCGTTGATGCCTGTATGGAGGGCGGAGTTGCGGCAATAGAGCTGACCTTCAGCGTTCCTCATGCGGACAGAGTTATTGAAACGCTCTCATATAAATACGATCCAAAGGATATAATACTCGGCGCAGGTACTGTCATGGACGCCGCAACGGCAAGAATAGCCATGCTCAGCGGTGCGCAGTACATAGTCAGTCCGTATCTTGATCTTGAAACGCTCAAGATGTGCAATCGCTACAGAGTGCCGATGATGCCCGGCGTTATGTCGGTTCGTGAGGCTGTTACGGCTATGGAGAATGGTGCGGATATTCTCAAGGTTTTTCCGGGTGATCTTTTCGGTCCGAAGATTATCAAGGATATTCTCGGCCCGATTCCGTATGCAAAGATGATGCCCACCGGTGGTGTAAATGCCGACAATGTGGGTGAATGGATAAAGGCAGGTGCGGTTGCCGTCGGAGCAGGTTCATCGCTCACGGTAGGAGCAAAAACGGGCGACTACAAGCTTGTTACAGAGACGGCGAAGAAATTTGTCGCAAATATAAAGGCAGCAAGAGGCTGACATAATTTAACAGAATGAGGTAAATCTATGTTTGTAGACATAGCGAAAATTAAAATCACAGCCGGTGACGGCGGCAACGGAGCGGTTGCATTCAGAAGAGAAAAATATGTTGCCGCAGGAGGCCCAGACGGCGGCGACGGCGGCAGAGGCGGAAACGTCGTGTTCAAGGTCAATGACAATCTTTCGACCCTTGCCGATTTCCGATACAAAAGAAAATATAAAGCTCCGAACGGCGCCCCCGGTCAGTCGGGTCACAAGAGCGGCAAAAAGGGCGAGGATTTAATCATTGAAGTACCCAGAGGAACTATTATCCGTGAGCAAATGACCGGCAAGGTTATGGCGGATATGTCCGACGACGACGAGTTCATCGCCGCAAAGGGCGGCAGGGGAGGCTGGGGAAATTCCCATTTCAAGACCCCGACCCGTCAGACACCGAGGTTTGCAAAGCCCGGTACACCGGGCGAGAGCTGGGAGGTTTCTCTTGAATTGAAGCTCCTTGCCGATGTCGGACTTTTGGGCTTTCCGAATGTCGGAAAATCAACGCTTATTTCGGTCGTCAGTGAGGCAAAGCCAATCATTGCCGACTATCATTTCACAACGCTAACTCCTGTGCTCGGAGTTGTTTCGATGGGCGAGGGCAATTCCTTTGTTATGGCGGATATCCCTGGACTTATCGAGGGCGCAAGCGACGGCGTAGGACTCGGCCATGAGTTTCTCCGTCATGTTGAGCGTTGCCGTCTGCTCGTTCATATCGTTGATGCGGCAGGCAGCGAGGGCAGAGATCCGATTGAGGATTTCAACAAGATAAACGAGGAGCTTGTCAAGTTCAATCCCGACATGGCGGACTTGCCGCAGATAGTTGTCGGTAACAAGGTCGATCTTGCGTCGGACGAGCAGCTTGAAAAGCTTGAAAAATATTTCACCGAGCGTGGATATCAGTATTTCACCATGTGCGCCCCGATTGCCGAGGGCACGCAGGAGATCATCAATGCAGTTGCGGCCAAGCTTGCGACGCTTCCTCCGATCAAGAGATATGAAAAGGAGGAGATTCCCGCCGAGTTTTTCGAGAAGAATTCCGACGGCAGGTTTACCGTTAGCGTTCGTGACGGAATTTATTGCGTCGAGGGCGAATGGCTTTTGAGAATACTTCAACGCTGTGACCTTGACGATTACGAATCGCTGCAATATTTCCAGCGTGTGCTTCATTCAAGCGGAATTATTGACGCGCTTACAGAAAAAGGAATTCAGGAGGGCGACACGGTCGAGATTTACGATCTTGAGTTTGACTTTGTGCCGTAAAATATATGGAACGATTTTTAAAAGACAGGGAAGTAAAGCCCAATGAACTAAGTCCCTTGACGCTGGCATTCATCGGCGACACGGTCTTTGATCTGCTTGTCCGTGAGGAGCTTATCTGCGACGCAAACAGACCGGCAAACGACCTGCATCATATGGCTGTTGAGCGTGTCAGGGCGACCGCGCAGGCAAAGGGCGTTGAGAAGATTATGCCGGTTCTGACCGAGGAGGAGACTGCTGTTTTCAAACGGGGCAGGAATGCGAAATCGGGACACCAGCCGAAGAATGTCAGTCGCTCGGATTACCACATGGCGACGGCGATGGAAACCCTTTTCGGTTATCTCTATCTTATGAACAGAACCGACAGAATTCTTGAGCTTTATAATTTGATTTACGGTTAAGGAGGACTGCTTTTGCAAAAGGACAATTCGTTGATCAGAGATTTGAAAAAGTACAGTCTGAAAAAATTTGCCGTTGACAATGTATATTTTGTTATCGGCTGCCTTTTGTATTCGCTGGGAGTCAATATATTTGCGATTCCAAACAACATAGCGCAGAGCGGCATGACCGGCGTGGCGATAATCATAAACTATCTGTTTCCGCAGTGTCCGGTCGGCTTGACGGGATTTTTGCTCAATGTTCCGCTGATAATTCTTGCATGGATATTTATAGGCAGGTTTTTTACATTCAAAACGCTGTGGGTAACGGCGATTCTTTCGGTGATAATCGACGGCGTGAAGCTTGCAATGAACAGAGGCTTGATAGGGTCGTATCAGGGCGATAAGCTGCTCGCTTCAATCTTCTGCGGAGCGATGTGCGGCGCAGGAATTGCGCTTATCATCGTAAGGGGAGCAACCTCCGGCGGCACGGATGTTTTGGGCAGACTTCTCAAAAAGATTTGGCCGCATATGTCGATCGGCAGAATGATAATGCTTTGCGATGCGGCGGTCGTTATAGCGGCTGCAATTGTTTTCAAAAGCATTGACAGTGTGCTCTATGCGGCGATTCTTATCTTTGTATCCTCAAAGGTAATGGATTTCATTCTTTACGGCACGGGCAACGGCAAAATGCTCTATATTTTCACTAAGAAAAATGGCAAGCAAATCGCCGAAGCAATAACTCAAAAAGGACACAGGGGCGCAACGATAATCGAGGGTAAGGGCGGCTATACAGGCGAGCTGAGCGAGCTTGTTATCTGCGCCGCAAGAAGCCATGAAATTCCGAACATCAAAAGAATGTGCAAGGAGATTGACCCCGAAGCGTTTATAGTTATGTCGGAGGCGAACGAGATTCTCGGCTACGGATTTACTCCGCCGGCTTTGGATGATTAAGGCAACACCGCACAAATCGAGGCGCATGCCTTGCTTGCCTTAAGGCAAAATCGCACACCTAAATTGTGCGGTAAATTGTGTGAAATTGTGTGAAATTGTGTGACATTGCCGTAAATATTGACAAATACGACTTATGAGTATATAATTTACAGGTTAAGGCAATACCGTACAAATTTGTATGTGCGGATTGCTAAAGGCGTGCGCCGGAATTCGTGCGTTACCGCCTTGAAAATTACAAGGGATTTTTGAAAAATCCCGATAGGAAATGGTGATTTTATGTCAGGACATTCAAAATGGAGCACGATCAAGCGTAAAAAGGAAAAAACAGACGGCGCTCGTGCAAAGGTATTTACAAAAATAGGCCGTGAGATCTCGGTAGCCGTTAAGTCCGGCGGCCCCGATCCTACAGTCAATTCAAAGCTCAAGGATGTTATTGCAAAGGCAAAGGCGAACAATGTTCCGAACGACAACATTGAGCGTATCATTAAGAAGGCGGCAGGCGAGGGCAGCGCCGATAACTACGAGGAGATCATGTACGAGGGCTACGGCCCGTCGGGTATCGCAGTTATTGTTGAGGCTCTTACCGATAACCGCAACCGTACAGCCGGCGATGTCAGACATTATTTTGACAAGTACGGCGGAAATATGGGACAGAGCGGCTGTGTTTCCTTTATGTTCAATCGCTGCGGCGTAATTACGATTGAAGCCGAGGATGTTGACGAGGAGAAGCTCATGGAGGATGCGCTTGAAGCAGGCGCAACCGACTTCATCACGGACGACGAAGGAATCTTTGAGATTCGCACAGAGCCGAACGATCTCGGCGGCGTTCGTGACGACCTTGACGCAAAGGGTTATTCGTTCCTTTCAGCAGAGGTCGAATATGTTCCCACAACCTACACAAAGCTCACCAACGAGGACGACATCACCAACATGACGAAGATGCTCGACATGTTCGACGATAATGATGATGTTCAGAGCGTATGGCATAACTGGGAAATGGACTGATAATTTTTAGGCAACACCGCACACATTGATTTGTGCGATATTGCCTTTACTCTTTTGGCGAATAATTACCGGGGAGGAATTTTGTGAATAAGATAATCGCTTTTGTAACGCTTATTTTACTTTTCCCGTCGTATGTTTTCAGCTTTTTACCGTTTAAAAATGATAAGTCTTTTGAAATTTTCGGCAACGGATATTCGGACGGATTTATTTCTGTTAACGGCGAAACTGCGGCCGTTACCGTAACGGAAAATACGGAGGACGGTTGTATTTCTTACGACTTCGGCGGATATAAAACCGACTGGTTCAATTATTTCGGCATAAAGTACAGAACCGACGCTTATATGTCGGGCGAAATTACATATACGGTCAAGGAGCAGCTCCATTCAGAAAAATTTTACCTTGAGCCGTCGGAATCCGAAACGGATTTTTACAGCTTTATCGACGATTTTCTGGAGAACAGAAAAGCATACCGCTTGCATAAGATTACATTTACGGCGCTTGATAAGGAAAACGCAGAGTTTGATTTGCTCGGAATAGGTCTTTTTAACAGGAAGGTTCCCTGCAGGAATGTTTTCATTCAGACCGATGAATATAAGCTCGGAGTTGACCTCAACTGGGGCGGTGCGCTGAGTTATCTCGAAGACCTCAATTCAAATGTTCAGGCTGTCAAAAAGGATGGCAGAATCTTTGTCGATTCCGACGCTTCAAAGCGTTATAAAACAAGGAGCGTAAATAACTCCGTCAACCTCATAAATCGCTATGACCCGGGCAGACTTGTTCAGCAGTCGTATTACGGCACAACCGGGGAAAACGGTGAATTCGGAGAATTTATCGGCTATGAGTGGCGATACAACCCCGTCCAGGGCGGAAACAAATACGGCGAATCGGCAAAGCTGATTGATGTTATTGCAGATGGCAATGAGCTTTATATAAAATGCCGACCGTTGGATTGGGCTATGCCTGCGGAGAACTATTCTCCGTCGTATATGGAGGCGAGGTACTCGATCGACGGAAATATTGTCAATGTTTCGTGCCGTTTTGTGGACTTTTCCGGAAATGCTTCGGCTGTTACCGAGCAGGAGATGCCGGCTTTTTATTGCATTGAACCGTTTAACAGGTTTGTATATTCCTCGACCGACGAAAGCCTTAAATATGAAAACGAGCTTGGTTTTTGGGCTGATAACGGCGAAGAAGCTTATTTTAAAGCATCGCAGAATTGGGCGGCCTTCACGGGTGAATTTGACGACAGCTTCGGAATAGGAATTTATGTTCCGCAGTGCCTTAAATTTAAGGCCGGAGTTTTCAATCGGGAGCAAACCTCTGAAAAAGACCCGTCAAAGGACTCGGCAACCTCATATATTGCTGCGATCAATGTTATAGAGTTTGCAAGCTACAAGCCGATTGAATACAGCTTCAGCATGACAACTGGAACGGCGGAACAGATCAAGGAAACCTTTGGTAAAATAAATTGACGATGAACTATCTTTTATTTTGGCTTGTAATTATCAACATAATAACCTTTGCCGTGTTCGGCATCGACAAGAAAAAGGCGATAGACGGCAAATTCCGTGTCAGCGAGGCAGCTCTGTTTGTTCTTTCTCTTCTCGGAGGTTCGCTCGGCGGACTTGTTGCCATGTATAGCTTTCACCATAAAACACGAAAATGGTATTTCAAATTCGGAATTCCGCTGATTCTTATTGCATGGGCAGCCTTGCTGGGCTGGCTTAGTTATAATAACATAATATAGGCATTATCGCACCCTGAGGCTTTGGCTTCGGGGTGCTTTTTCGACAGCGGAGTGTGGTTTTTGTTACAAACTCAAGTTCTTGTATATTCCTAAACAGAAAAAGCTGGTTTTTTGTATCGAATTATGTTAAAATAAGTCGAAGCTGAGGCAATGCCCTAATCGGGAGGGATTGCCCCAAAGCAGCGTTTGGAGGAATGAAAAATGTCGAAAAATTATGTTCTTTACAACCCTCTGGCAGGAAACAAAAGATGTGCCAATGAGATAAAAACTATCGAAAGGCTGATTGACGGCGAGATTGTTTATTGCGACATGACAAAGCCCGAAACCTACAGTGATGTTCTTCCTGAGATGCAAAAGGGCGATATTCTCATTGTTTGCGGCGGTGACGGAACGCTGAACCGGTTTATCAACCTGCCGCACGATTACTCGGAGAAAAACGAGGTATACTATTTCCCGATGGGCTCGGGCAACGATTTTGCACACGAGCTTGGTCACAAATACGGCGATAAGCCGTTCAATATAACAAAATATTTGAAAAATCTGCCCGAGGTGACGGTTAAGGGTAAGACATACCGCTTTCTCAACGGTATCGGCTACGGAATCGACGGCTATTGCTGCGAGGTCGGCGATAAGCTCAGAGAAACAACCGAGGGCAGCATAAACTACACTGCGATTGCGATCAAGGGTCTGCTGTTTCACTATAAGCCGACGAATGCTACCGTCACGGTTGACGGCGTTGAGCATGAATTCAAAAGGGTTTGGCTTGCTCCGACGATGAACGGAAAATTTTACGGCGGCGGAATGATGCCGACTCCGAATCAGGACAGGCTGGGCGGTAAGCTCTCGGTCATGGTGTACCACAACATCGGAAAATTAAAGGCTCTGGCGATTTTTCCGTCAATATTCAAGGGTGAGCACATTAAGCATAAAAGCAATGTTACGGTTCTTGAGGGCAGGGAGATCACGGTTGAATTTGATCGTCCGACGCCCTTGCAGATAGACGGCGAAACCGTTCTCGGTGTTTCGTCATATACAACAAGGGTTCATCATCACAAATAAAAAATAACGGACTGTCGAATTTTAAGGCAGTCCGTTATTATAAGCGCACTGATTTATGTCGGTTTATTTTTTACCCTTGAGTATCGGCGAGATTTTTGGGTAGATCGCAAAGGCTATCGCAACACTGATAAGTCCCTTGACAAAGGTGAAGGGAACATTGAAAATCAAAATTGCTTTCCAAATCGAGTCAACGCTCGGAAGAATTTCACGGTACAGACCGAGAATGACCTCCTGCGGAGCGATAAGCTTGAAATAAATCGGATAGACGAAGAAAAAGTTGATAAAAAAGCTCATTGCAGCCATTGCAAAATCGCCTGCCATTGCACCGATAAATGCGAATTTGCGGTTGTGCCGATACTTGTAAAACATTCCCGCAACGAAAACGAATACCGCACCGTGAATAAAATTGGAAAGCTCGCCGACTCCTGCAGTCTGGGTCGCAAACAGGTGGATGAGGTTTTTGACAAGACAAACGGCAACTCCGCAGACCGGACCGAAGGCGTATGAGGTAATGAGCGCCGGCAGGTCGGAAATGTCGAGCTTAATAAATGCCGGCATGATGGGAATCGAAAATTCAACAAACATCAGCACCGCCGAGAGAGCCGACATTATCGCCGTCACCGTTATCATTCGCAGACTTTTGACTTTTGTGTTCATAAGCAACACCCTTTCAATGAATTTTCAGTCAGAGTTGCCAACGAACAAAAAATGCCCCGTACAAAAATCTGTACGGGACTTCTATTTCAAGAATACAAATCTTCTCTCATCCGGACTGTACCGTCGGCTTCGGAATCTCACCGAATCAACTTTCGCTCACGGGCTTGTGGAATGAATCCCATTACCGTCGGTGGGGAATTTCACCCCGCCCCGAAGACAACTGTTAACTTAGTTATATTTTAGCACCGTATCGGAAAATGTCAATGCTTTTTGCGCTGAATTCGGATAAAATTACAAGAAAATATTGACCTCAACGCTAAAAAAAAGTATAATAATATAGTTATAAAGGCTCGTAATGGAAGGAGGCGGAACAATGGACAAATATAAGCGTGACCACAGCATCATCAAGCTGCTGCAAATCGTTTCCGTAATAAGCTTTGTGCTTTGCATAGTCTTTATTGTTCTGCTTGTGCTTTCAAAAAACAGCGACATCCAGATATGGTATTCAAAATATTTGGAATATCTTGCTTCCGGTGAATATAAGGTTGAACACATGAGCAACAAATATTCCGTTTTTCTCATAGTTATTTTTTTGTATGCGTTTAAGGCGGTGTTTCCGCTGTACCTTTATCCCGTTTCGGCTCTTTGCGCAGTGACCAGTGCCGTGTTCCCTTCGTATTTTTCAATTCCGATAAACCTTTTGGGGCTTTCAACGCTTTATTCCATCAAGTATTTCTGGGGCGCAAAGGTCGGCGCAAACGGTGTTCAGAACATTCTCCAAAAGAGCGAAACCGTGCGATACCTTGTCGAGCGTGACGGCAGAGGAAACCCGTGGATACTGGCTCTTTTTAGGCTCGTTCCCGGAATTCCCGTCAATTTGGTCAGCAAGCTTTACGGCGCAATGGGCTTCAAGTTTGAGTATTTTCTTTTGCTCTCGCTCATCGGATATGCTCCGTTGCTTATTTCTTACACCTTTATCGGTCGAAATGTGTTCAATCCGTTGTCAACGGCGTTCCTGTTGCCGTTCATTTTATTGTTCCTGTTAATGGGAGTATCAATGCTTGCCATAAGCAAAATAGTTCAGATCCAGTCACGGAGGAGGAAAAACAATGGCTGATGCAAAAACATTGAAATCAAGGCTTGCTTCAGGTGATTTTGACGCAAGATTAAAAGAGGTTTATCTCAGCGACAAGGCTGTTGAGTATCAAAAGGAGAGGGATGCGGCTTTGCTTGACGAATTTGTTCGTCTTTTCGGCGATAATGATTCAATCGAGTTTTTCAGCGCACCTGGAAGAACCGAGGTCGGCGGAAATCATACCGACCATAACCACGGCAAGGTGCTTGCCGCAAGCGTCGATCTTGATGCGGTTGCAGCCGCAGTTAGGCGTGACGATGGAATTATTATCGAAAAATCATGCAGATACGACGCCATTAAGATAGACATAAACGACCTTGAGGTGCGCCCCGAGGAATTCGGAAAGGCATGCTCTCTTGTAAGGGGAATGTGCGCCGGCTTCAAGGAGTACGGCTACAATATCGGCGGCTTTAATTGCGCAAGCATGAATCGTGTTCTTTCCGGCTCGGGACTTTCGTCCTCTGCGGCATACGAGGTGCTTATGGGCACGATTCTCAACTACCTTTATAACGACGGCAAGGTTACTCCCGTGGAGCTTGCAAAGATTGCTCAGTATGCCGAGAATAAATTTTTCGGCAAGCCGTGCGGACTTCTTGACCAGACGGCAAGCTCGGTCGGCAGCTTCATAACGATAGATTTCAAGGATCCGTCTCAGCCGATAATCAAAAAGGTCAATTTCGACTTTGCTGCCTGCGGTCACGCTCTTTGCGTTGTCGATACCGGCGGAGATCACGCCGACCTTACTGACGATTATGCTGCCGTAAGAGGCGAGATGGAGAGGGCTGCTGCGGTGTTCGGCAAGAGTGTCCTCAGAGATGTTGACGAGGACGAGTTTATGAAGAATATTCCGCTTGTCCGTGAGAAGGTTAATGACCGTGCCGTTCTGCGTGCAATGCATTTCTACAGCGAAAACAGGCGTGCCGAGGCGGAGGTCGAGGCTCTTGAAAGCGGAGATTTTGAGAGCTTCAAGGCTCTTGTTACCGAGAGCGGCCGCTCGTCATATATGTATAATCAGAATGTATATACCTCAAAGAATGTTGAACATCAGAATGTTTCCGTTGCGCTTGCAATGTGCGAATATTTGCTCAAGGGCAAGGGCGCATGGCGAGTTCACGGCGGCGGCTTTGCCGGAACGATCCAAGCCTTCGTTCCGCTTGATATGCTCGATGAATTCTGCGAGAAAATGGAAGCCGTTTTCTCCAAAGGCTCGTGCTATGTTCTTTCCGTAAGACCCTTCGGCGGAATCAAGCTCTTTTAAGGGCGACTGTATATATAAAAAACAAACACCCGACTTGTAGCTCACAGCTGACAGTCGGGTGTAATTTTACCTTAAAATGAAATTTTCATAATGTTCTTGCCGAGGGCGGCAGACTTGGATTCCTGCTCGAAAACCGCATAGTAATCCCTGATGTTCGTGACCTCGTTGACGGAGAGCAGAAGCTTCAGAATGTGCTCACGAAATTCGGGAATCGTGAGAAGCTCGACAGCCTTTTCAAAGTCGCAGCGGACGCTTCTCGTTGTTCCTCTGATTGAAATGCCGTGCTCAAGCACCATTCTTGTGTTGAGCGGAACATTTTCGTTCGCAACGCCCGAGAGAATCAGTTTTCCGCCGGAATAGAGCTTGTCTATCGCCTGATTTGCGGCTATGCCGGATGCGTTTCCGCCGACAGCCTCAATCGCAACGGACATTCTCGGAAGAGCGTCGATATCGTTCGAGTAATAAACATTTGCGAAGTCAAACATATCAAGCTTTTCTTTGTTCAGACCGACAATGTTCACCTCGCAGCCGAAGCCGTATTTTGCGACGAGGGAGATGATGTATCCCATTATGCCGTCGCCCCAGACGGTAACGCTCTTGACGCAGTCGCCCTCGGTGAAGCCTGCACGCCTCATGGCGCAGCAGCCGACGGAGATAAGCTCCGAAAAGACGGCCTCCGGACCGATTCCGTCAGGGATTGGAATCATGTATTCGTGCTCAAGGTCGATAAGCTCCTTTGAAAAGCCGTCGTAGTTGCTGGAGCAGAATTTGGATTCCGGACAGTAATTATCGAGTAAATGCGGATTGTTTCTTACGCAGACCTCGCACTTTGTTCCGTCGCAATCGGATTTGCGGCAGGGGAGAAGAACGACGCGCTGACCGCTCTTGAATTTGCCGCTTTTGTCACGAACGACAACTCCCGTTGCCTCATGTATAAGGCTCATCGGGAACTTCCTTTTGAGTATGCGAAGGCTTCTGTTGCCGAGGTAATAGCGGATATCCGCCTTGCACACGGCGAGATAGTCGGGACGGACGAGAACATGGTCGTTCCTGATGTCCTCAACAAATATTTCAAATCTTTTCGGTTCTGTAATTTTGTAACTCTTGGCGAACAAAATCAACCAATCCTTTCTGCCTTATCTTCCGGCTCTGACAATGGATTTAACAAGGAGGAGATCCTCCATTGTCGTTATTTTCATATTGAGCTTGTCGCCCATTGCCATGCCTATCTTAACGCCTGCCGAAAGCACAAGGCCGCAGTCGTCGGTCATGACGGGACGCTTGTCCTCGGGAATTGCGAAGTAGTCGTCGTAAGCCTTTCTTACGATTGAATACTTGAAGGACTGCGGAGTTTGACCGAGATAAAGCTCTTTCCTGAGCGGAATGGAATCAAGCGTCTTTTCGTCAATGCTCTTGATGATTGTGTCGTGCGCCGGAATTACCGTGTCGCATGCGCCGAATTCCTTGACCTTTTCGATGTTTTCATTGATGATTTTTTGAGAAACAAGCGGTCTTGCGGCGTCATGGATTATGACATAATCGTCGCCGTTGCAATCGGTCTGAATTGCGTTGAGGGCGTTGAGGGACGATTCCTGACGGGATGCGCCGGCGTCTGCGACCCAGCGAACCTTGCGAATATCGTATTCCTTGAGCCACATTGAAAGATCCTCCTGCCAAGCCTTAACGCAAACGACGCAGATTGCGTCGATCTTTTCGTTGATCTCAAAGGCTTCGAGTGTATGGATGATAACCGGCTTGCCGTAGATATCTATGAACTGCTTCGGACGGTCAACCATACCCATACGGCTGCCTGAGCCGCCCGCAAGAATTACTGCTATATTCATAATGCAATTACCTCAATTCGTAATTTTTTCATCTTGTATGTTGCGCATCAATCAGATTCGTAACCTCTTAAATTATACTATACCCTCTTTTATTTGTCAACAAACCCACAAGCCCGGGATATCGGATATTATCATATTTTACGGATTTTACGGTTGAAAAAAGTTTTATAATATTGTATAATTTACTACAAATACAGTTTTACAAAGACCGACAAAGGGGGATAGTATGGTTTTTTCATCGACAACATTTCTTTTCTTATTTCTGCCGATCGTTTTAATAGCATATTATAACCCTGTTTTCAAGTCGTTGGCTTTTAAAAATGCCGTGCTTATAGTTTCAAGCATTTTCTTTTATGCGTGGGGCGAGCCGGTGTATGTTCTTCTGATGCTCGGCTCGATCTTGATCAACTGGGCGCTCGGCTTGGCTGTTGAAAAAAACAAGGGTAACGCCGAGAGAAAAGCGGCGCTTGTGCTTTCCGTTGTAGTCAATATCGGAATGCTTTTTGTTTTCAAGTATTTGACCTTTACCCTTGAAAATATAAATTCGCTGCTGCATACGGATATTGACACGCTAAATATTACGCTTCCGATCGGTATCTCGTTCTTTACCTTTCAGGCGATGTCTTATGTTATAGATGTCTACCGCGGGGACGGAGAGGTGCAGAAAAATCCGTGCAATGTTGCGCTGTATATTTCTTTCTTCCCTCAGCTTATCGCAGGCCCTATCGTGCGTTATCAGACCATTGCCGACCAGATAAAGGAACGGCACGAGAGCTTTGACGAGTTTACAAACGGTGCGTACCGCTTTATGATGGGCTTCATAAAAAAGGTGCTTATTGCAAACAATGTTGCAATAGTTGCCGACGGAATATTCGATAACGAGGTAAGCTCGGTTTCCGCCGCATGGCTCGGAGCGCTTGCCTATACGCTGCAAATTCTCTTTGATTTTTCGGGCTACAGTGAAATGGCGATAGGCCTCGGAAAGATGTTCGGCTTTGAGTTTCTTGAAAACTTCGATTATCCCTATATATCAAAATCCGTCTCGGAGTTTTGGCGCAGATGGCATATCTCACTCGGCACATGGTTCAGGGATTATGTTTATTTTCCGCTCGGCGGCAGCAGGGTCAAGAAAAAATCCCGTCTGGTGCTCAACTTGTTTATCGTGTGGACGCTCACGGGTATATGGCATGGCGCAAACTGGACTTTTGTCGTCTGGGGCTTGTTCTATTTTGTTATCCTGACCTTGGAGAAGCTTACCGGCTTTTCCAAAAAGCTCGGCTTTTTCAGCCATATTTACACGCTGCTGCTTGTAATAATCGGCTGGGTCATTTTCAGGGCGAAGGATATTGCGTCGGCTGTGTCATATCTTGGGGATATGTTCGGCTTCGGTTCGCTGCCCTTGGTTGACGGCACGACAAAATTTTATCTTTCAAATTACAGCTTTTTCATTGCGCTCGGCATAGTTTTCTGTTTCCCGATAATTCGCACGGTAAAGAAAAAAACAAACACGGACAAGCCGATATATACGCTTATTTACGGGATCGTGTTGACCGTATTTTTCCTGATCTCTGTAACATATACTGTCAAGGGAACATATAACCCGTTTATTTATTTTAATTTCTGACGAAAGGACGGCGATAACAAATGAAAAAGTTCAAATCAAAATATATTATCGGAATAGCGTTCATTTGTATAATCGCTTTCTTTTTTGGTTCGGTTTGCTACAGGGTCTACAGGGCAAAACGCTATTTTGATTACGGTACGGGAGCTGCCGAGACTTCTGCGGAAAGTGCAGGCACGGGTGATAAAGCTTCAACTGCCTCCGCAATATCCGTCTGGCAGGATAAATATCCATTCTCCGAAGAATATAAATTTGTTCCGACTCAGGAGTTGGAGACTGCCGACAGCACCGAAACGACCGACAGCGGCAGCTCGCAGGAAGCATCGGCTTATTTGACCGCCGTTAATAAGTTTATAGACAGCGTTGACTATTACACAACCAAGCTTCTTCCCGGAAGAATGAAGTATGTTGAAGCAAACGCCCTTTTTAACAAGACCGTCGGAATGAAGATTATCAGCGGAACGGATTCGGTCGTCGTTATGAAAAACGGATATCTGACCTTTGAATACGGCGCCGCCTCCGACGCACAGGTGCAGGCGGAAAGCGTCAAATGGTTCAGCGATATTATGGAGAAAAAGGGTATCGGCTTCATGTATGTTCAATATCCGGCAAAGGAAAAGGAAGGGGACAATCAGCTGCCCGACGGCATCACCGACACAGTGAACACCACTGCGGATAACCTCCTCAAAGGGCTGGACGAAAGCGGCGTGAATTACTGCGACATGAGACTTGCACTTTCTCAAAAGGGTGGGGACTGGTACTCGAATTTCTTTAAAACCGACCACCATTGGAAACCCGAAACAGGTGTTTGGGCGGCAGGGCAGATTCTTGGCAGGCTCAATTCCGATTTCGGTCTTTCACTTGACACAAGCGTAGGGAATATTGATAATTACAGCATTGATGTTTATGAAAAATACTGCCTCGGCTCTCAGGGTAAGATTGCCACGCTAACATATGCCGACCCCGAGGACATTAGCATTATTTATCCCAAAAACGCAACGAGCGTTACCGTTAAATATGATAATGATGCCCCGAGCACGGGTCGCTTTGAGGATGTTATTTTCAATAAGCAGTACCTTAACAACACCGATTATTATAATTATTCGGCGTATTCCGCCTACCTCAACGGCAACAAGGCTCTTTCGCAAATAACAAATAACGACTGCAAAAACGGGAAAAAGCTTCTTGTTATCGGCGGCTCATATAATAAATGCGTAGTACCATATCTATCCCGTGCGTTTGAAAGCACAACACTTCTTGACAGGCGTTATTTTGACGGCAGCGTTATTGATTATATTGACAAAACGAAGCCCGATGTTGTAATCGTTGCATACACTCCGACGCTTATCGGCTCGGTTTACGGCCACACGGCGACATTTAATTTTGAATAAAAACTTTACTTTTATGTTTTAGTGTGGTAAAATATAACCGAGAGTTAAGGATAATGGCAATGCCGCACAATTGAAGCGTGCGGATTGCGAAAACAAGGCGTGCGCGCAATTTTAACGGTATCGCCTTAGAAATACGGAGATGTATACACATGGAGAAAAATCTCAGAGATAAAAATACAGATGTCTTTATCGAGGCAATATTGCAGCTCAGAACCGTTGACGAGTGTTATAATTTTTTCGAGGATCTTTGCACCGTGAACGAGCTGAAGTCAATTTCACAGCGAATCGTCGTTGCCAAAATGCTTCGTGAAAAGAAGGTTTACAGCGAGATCGTCGAGGAAACGGGAGCAAGCACGGCGACTGTCAGCCGTGTCAACCGTTCGCTCCAGTACGGCACGGGCGGCTACGACCTTATCTTTGAACGAATGAACGGAGAAAAAACGGAATGAGCGGCTACAATGCGTTTGCGAATGTTTACGATAGGCTGACGGATAATATTGAATATGAAAAGCGTGCCGATTATATCAGTGCGCTTTTTGAGCGTTACGGGGTCGGAGGAAAAGAACCGATTCTTGACCTTGCCTGTGGAACGGGAAGCCTGACGATCGAGCTTGCCAAGCGCGGGTTCGATATGATAGGAATTGATTCGGCATATGCAATGCTTTCTCAGGCACAGAACAAGAAATATGAGGAAAATGTTGATGTTCTTTTCCTTTGTCAGGACATGACCGAGCTTGACCTTTACGGAACGATCAGCGGAGCGGTCTGTATGCTTGACAGTCTCAATCATCTTGAAAGTGCCGCAGATGTTGAAAAGACAATAAAAAAAGTCGGGCTTTTCATGGAGCACGACGGAATATTTATATTCGATGTGAACACGGTATATAAGCACAGGGAAGTCCTTGCGGATAATACCTTTGTCTATGACTGCGACGATGTTTATTGTGTCTGGCAAAACAGCCTTAACGATGACGACAGCGTTGATATTTCGCTCGATATTTTTGAAGTGGAGGACGGTGTGTATTACCGAAGCTGTGAGGAATTCAGCGAAAAGGCATATCCGATTGAAGCTTACAAAAAATGGCTCACTGATGCGGATTTCGAGCTTTTGCACATTTTTGATGAAATGAGCGACCGTGAATTGAACGATAAGACCCAGCGAGCCGTGTTTGTGGCTCGGTACAAGGGATACAAAACAACCATTTCGGAGGAACAATAGGATGAATAAATTGGTAAGATGCATTTCAAGGGACGGCGCACTTGTCGTTATGGCTGCGGACACGACCGATATGGTCGAAAGGTCGCAGCAGATACACAAGACCTCTGCGGTGACATCGGCGGCGCTCGGCAGACTGCTGACGGCTTCAAGCCTTATGGGCAGTATGCTCAAGGGCGAGAGCGAGAGCATTACTTTGCGTGTAAACGGCGGCGGTCCGGCAGGCACGGTAATGGCGGTTTCCGACAGCAGCGGTAATGCAAGAGGCTATGTCCAAAATCCTGTTGTTGAAATTCCGCTCAATTCAAAGGGCAAGCTTGATGTCTCCGGCGCAGTCGGAGTTGACGGTTCGCTGACTGTTATAAAAGATCTCAATCTCAAAGAACCGTATGTCGGTCAGATTCCTCTCGTGAGCGGTGAGATTGCGGAGGACATAACGAGCTACTATGCAATCAGTGAGCAGATTCCGTCCGTGTGCGCTCTCGGCGTGCTGGTCAATCCCGACCTTTCGATCAGGGCGGCAGGTGGCTTCATCATTCAGCTTTTGCCGACAGCGACGGATGATACGATAGATGCCGTCGAACGCTGCATAAAGGATATCCCGTCGGTAACCGAGATGCTCTGCGACGGACTCAGCCCGGAGGATATTTGCAAAAGGGTTCTCGGCGAATTCGAGCTTGATGTTCTCGACACCTCAGAGCCGGAATACAAATGCAACTGCTCCCGTGAGAGGGTGGAGGCTGCATTGATTTCAACGGGCGCACAGTCGCTTGAGGAGCTTTCAAAGGAAGAAAGCACAGAGGTCTGCTGCCAATTTTGCGACAAAAAATATAATTTCAGCGGCGAGGATATAAAAAGACTGCTGAAATCCGCAAAGAAAAAATGAGCCGATTTTGATAAGATATTTAAGGCAACACCGCACAAATTGAGGCGCACGCCTTGCTTGAATCTGTTTC